>CANRWA010000009.1 GCA_947643415.1 uncultured Clostridia bacterium
CGGTACGCACGGTGGTGTGAGAGGACGGCGGTTAATCACCGCCTCCTACTCGATTGTAGAAATGCAGTGTGTTTTATATAAAGGATTTCTATAGTGTCCAGCAGGCTGGCAAGCAAAGTGAGGATGTGCAAGCTTGCTTGCGAAAATTTTGGAAAGAGAAATTAAAGTGCATGGTTTATAATGGATTCAGACATTAAAATACAAAGGAGCAGAGCTTATATGAAACGGTATTTAGATATGATAGATGATTTGCTTTCAAAAGATGCAGTAAGAAATATGGCAAATTTTAATCAACATAGTAACGTTGACACACTGTTACATTCCATGCATGTCTCTTATACAGTTTATCAGATATGCCATTGCCTGAAAATAAAGCCTGACGATATTGTAAGAGCAGCTTTTCTACATGATTTCTGTCTTTATGACTGGCATAAGGAAAAGTTTATGCTAAAACATGCCTTTAATCATCCCAAAGCTGCTATAAGAAATATAGAAAAATATCATCTTCCGATAAATGAGTATCAAAAAAGAATGATTTTATGTCACATGTTTCCTCTGGCTCCGATTCCCAATTCTGTGGGAGGATGGATTCTGACATTTGCAGATAAATATTGTACATGTAAGGAGATATTTGGATTTGCAGGAAATATTTATTCTAAATTTACCAAAATATTAAAGGGGTACAAGATAGAAGAAATCGGAGGAGACTATGAAAATAGCATTTGATATAGATGGGGTATTTACGGACTATGAATGGTTCTTAAATGCATATGGCGAAAGATATTTAAAGAGGCACAAGAAGGATTATCTTTTACAGAACCCGGAAAAATATACGTTTAGGGAACGCTTTGGATGTTCTGAGAAAATAGAATTAAAATTTTTTTCACGGTATTTATTCTGGTATGCAAAAAAGATGCCGGTTCGGGAGAATGTTTCTATCGTCATAAAAAGGTTAAAGGAAGAGGGACACAGTATACATATTATTACAGCAAGAGCGTTGGCTGACAGGAAAGATATATTGGGTCGTCTCATGAGGTTTCACTTAAGAAAATGGCTGAGCAAAAATAAGATTCTCTATGATAGCATTTCTTATGTGTCAATGGAGCACAGCGCAGCAGAAAAAGTAAAACTATGCCGGGAACAGAAAATTGATATTTTTGTTGAGGATGACCCGGAGAATATTGTTGCCCTGCGAGATCAGTGCAGGGTTATCTGCATAGAGGCGTCATATAACCAAAGCATGGAAGGGGTGGAGCATGCCATTGATTTTGGAGAGGTATATCAATTGATAAATGACCAGGGCATTCGGCAGCTCAGATATCATGACCTTCGAAAACTAAAGGAGGAGGAGCGGAAGCAGTATCTTATCCATTTAAGGAAAAGTTTTGAAATACAGCCCTTTGATGCAGGATTTAGGGGAAAATATGAGTACTTTATTCGTCGGACAGTAAGATGGGTCATTCAGGCAGGAAGGTTTCTTTTTCCTGTCCAGGTAGAAGGGAAAGAATATCTAAAACAGAAGAAACCGGCAATCTATGTCTGTAATCACAGATCTTATCTGGACATTATTTTATGTTACTGTATCCTGGGAGAGATACCTGCCAGATTTTTGGGAAAAAAAGAAATAAAATGGTATCATTTTCTGCAGCGAAAGGCAGGGACGATATTTGTTGTCCGGGAGGACAAGAGGTCAAGAAAGGCATCTAAGAATACAATGATCCATACATTGCTGAATGGCGGGAATGTTCTGCTGTATCCGGAGGGGACAAGAAACCGGACAAAGAGTTCTTTGCTTCCATTTCGGCTCAGTGCGGTTTATATGGCACAGATTACAGGCTGCCCCATTGTCCCTATCGTGATCCGGAAAAAGAAGGATAAATTTATGGTACATGTAGATAAGCCGGTTTCCATTAATATACAGGATGACCTTAAAGTGAAAAATGATAATATAAAGGAAAATATGTGCCGGATTTATAAAGGACTGGGGCAGGCTTAATATTTTTTGTTGTTTAATTTTCGGATTCGTGATAAACTCTTTTATGTAGAGAGTGTAAGACACGGAATGTTTCTGAATGGTCAGGTGAGTAGATTGGCTGCAACTATCCCCGGCACTAGATAAAGAATGGTGATGTTATGCTCACCTATATTGGCATGCAGTGTATGGGCAGGCTCTCTTTTGATGCCGTGCATGAAATGGATGACGCCTCGGGTTTTTATAAGGCTGCCCTTGGCATCTACTACGCCATCCCCTTTGCAGAACCCCTGTGGACATGGACGTTTCCCCTTTCGGCAATTCTGAGATCTGCAGGGAGGGCGTGCCCCGGACCTAAAAAAGCTGCGGCGGCTATGTGCCCATGTTTGCCTATATCGGCAGCGAACTCCGTAAGGAAAGCAAAGAGGACTGGCTGACTGGGCACATGAAATCAAATATTTAACTGATGTCATGTATTCGGATGCCGAAAAAATGCAGGGCGTATCAATGAGCTGCCCTGGGGAGAGTTCATTATAGGTGAGGGATTGGGATATAGAAGAAATAAAAAAGAGGGTATTCGTATGAGGCAGAGTATTTTTATCCGATGGATAATAGGTTGTCTGATTTTTTTGTCTATTTTATTCAGTGTAAGAGGAAAGGAGAGCCAGGCGGCGGAATTGCGTCTGCCTGACCGCAGCATGACTGGGATTGAGAGCAGCATGCCGACAAAAGGAACTGCCCATGTTCTTGTGTTGGCAGTAGAATTTCCAGACCAAAAGTATGGTGTGGATATAAAGACTACTTTAGAACAGAATATGTTTGGAGAGGAGGATAAGTCGAATAAATTTTATCCATATGAAAGTGTCCGGGCATATTATGAGCGGTCTTCTTATGGTAAATTTTCATTATCTGGTGATATTTATACTTTTACTGCTTCTAAAGTCGGAAAATATTATGAAAATAACCAGGACGAACTCATCAGTGAGATTTTTGATTCTTACAAATCTAAGATTTTAGAAAACTGTCCGGAAACAAAAAATAAAGATCAATATTTAAATGAAGAACTGGCAAAATATGATTATAATGGAGACCGGATTATTGATGGCATATATTTTTACAAGGCCGGAGGTGCTAGTGTAGATGGTCTCATTATTAAGCATTGTTCAGGTGATGTAAGTTTTCGTGATGAATTATCAATAGGGAACTATACAGTGGGTAGTTTTTGCAGTTTTTTTGTCACAGATGTAAATGAAATCTGTCATGAAACGGGGCATATGCTTGGATTGGATGATTATTATTCAAGTTTCGCATGGGCATATGCCGGGATCGCCGGAAATGATATGATGAATAATGCCCAGGGCGATCATGCCTCTTTTTCAAAAATTTTGTTGGGTTGGATTGACCGGGAGCAAATACAGCTTATTACAACATATTCCAGAAAAGTACAATTAACCGATATTTCAAAAGAGGGGCAATGTGCTGTGATTGTACCTGGCTATTCAGAAAATACGGGGTTAATGACAAAATTTTTAATGTTGGATTATCTAAATAATACAGGGAATAATGATAATTCTACCTATAATTCTGAAGAATATCTTAATCATAACGGAGGTGTAAGGATTTATCGGGTAGATGCGACATTGGACTCTTCGGGAAAATTTCTCAGGGATGTTAAATCGTATTACAGAGAGGGAAAAGCCCCTTTAATCCGTCAGTTGCATGCAGATGAGGAATTGGAACATATAATAAGTTCTACGAATTGGGCAGGAGGAATTGATGCGGGAGAGTATGCGGATTTTGTTGTGCCGGACAACTACTTGAAAGCACAGGGATTGGACGGCTGTTTATTTCGTGAGGGAGACGAACTGACTCCGCAGTCTGTGCCATCCAGTTCATTTTACGGCGACAGCCTGAATCTTGTGTATTCTGGAGTATATGTGAAGGATATTCGCCAAAATGGGTCTAAGATTTCTTTTATGGCGGGGCAGGAAAATACAATCAGTTATTCTGTTATATCAACAACAGAAAATAAATATTCTTCCATAGATGACCCCAGAATGGAATTGCAATTATCATGTGATATTGTACCTGTGGATACAAATAATGAATTTAAGCTATCCGGTGGGGTATATTATTCATTTTATGGCGCAGCATATATACAGGATAAAAAGGGAAATAAAGTAAAAGATATGTATATAAAAATTCCCGTTTCTAAGAGCGGACAGCTTACAATCTATAGATTCTCTTTAGACTATACCCGATTGGAAAAGGATAGAATTTATGAGATTGTAATTCCTAAAGGAACGTTAATGGATCCATCCGGAAATATTTTGGAGGAATTAAAGATTGATTTTTCGACGAAGACAAAATATAAAATGTATGATGGTTTTTATATGGCAGAAAGTTTTTCAAATGCGGTAAGGTGTATTGATGAAGATGGCCATGGTGTTCTTCTGGCAAAAAAAGAATCCGACGACCATTCACAGATAATGGGAACCATCTATGAGATAGAAGATTACAAAATCACAGGCGAGGTATCATGTTCAGAAGAATTCAAGCAGAAGGTTATGGTGGAGACTGGCATGCTGGATATGTGGTATAACGAAGATGGGACATGGACCGTTATGGTTTTGATTGATGATTATGAATTGAGATGTGTAACTTTTGATGAAACAGGAAAGGTATATAACAGCTATGAGTTAAAGGTATCTGAACGTGAATACGATCCGTATGGTGTTGTGAAAAACATGGGATATGCTGTATCAGATGACCAGTGTGTATATCGGTTAGAAAGGGATCGCTGTGAAAAATTAATAAGTTCCACTGAAGGTGTCAGACAGTTAAGAATGGCAGAGGATGGCGCATTTGTTTTTGAAAATTATGCAGATGGATGTTATGAATTCTATGATGCGGACGCCAGATTCATGAATTCAATTGATCTGGCGAATATAACGCCAGGGGATTTTGACATGATAGATATTTTTTTTGTAAAATGTGGAACAGGATACCTTATGCTTGCCGGATCTATTGTATGGCAGTTTGACCAGTATTTTAGATTAGTAAAAAGCTATGCAGTGCCTGGAAGTTTTACACGTCTGGTTGAATGGGAGAACGGATACATCGCAAGGTGGGGTTCATCAGTTTATTTGATGGATTTTGATTTTCATGTTGTAGATGTTTTGGATGAAATTACGGATGATCAATTTTATGGTGGTAAGATCCAGATGAAGAAAGATGGAAATTTATTTGTGGGCTGGGAGAATGGCTGGAAAGAATATGGTTATACAGTGGATCTTTCTTCTTATGATGATTCTGCCGTGGAACATTTACACTTTCTGGATGATCATGAGAAACCTTGTGAGGCGGGAGGAAAAGTAGAAATTTTTTCTGGTGTCACATTTTCTGAATATGAAGAAGAGTCGGGATACAAAAATGTAAAATGGTATTATTTGGATGGAAATTGTATTACTGACGAAACGTATATGATAATATCGACAGAGGACAACAGCTATTCGGAATATTTTTATTTTGATGTGAAGGATCCAATACAAACGCCGGATCCAACGTCGACGCCAATTCCGGATGTAACGCCAACGCCGGATCCAACCCCAGATTCGGATCCAACGCAGGCACCAACATCCAATCCAACGTCAACGCCAATTCCGGATGTAACGCCAACGCCGGATCCAACCCTAGATTTGGATCCAACGCAGGCACCAACATCCGATCCGGCGCCGACTTCAACAGTTGAAGCAACCACTAGTCCAACGCCTTCCATGGAACCGACGAAGACCCCAGATGTGTTTTTATCACAGGTATCCACAGTTCCTCCCCGATTGTCATTAACAGTATCCTCTTCTGTCTCAACTGCCGCTTCGAAAAAAATGCGACTTATAAAACCTCAAATAAAGGTTACAACTCATAAATACAGAAAGAATATGCGTATTGTGAGGATTCGTCTGAAAAAGTATCAGGGAGCGCATATTGAAATTTACTATCAGAGGGGAAAAGGAAAATTCAAAAAAATAAAATTAAAGCAGACTAATATAAAAAAGAAAAAAATATTTCGGGTTGGGTACAAAAAAGGCAGAAAGATTATCTACATAAGAGTACGGACATATCAGAAGAAGGGTGGGAAAAAGATCTATAGTCCGTATTCAAAAAGCTGGAGAGTAAGATGAAGATTAAAGGAATGGATTATTGTGTCAACTGCATGAAGAAGACAGAGGGGCAGGAATGCTGCCCTTATTGTGGTTTCCGGCAAATTGATGCGGATTTTCCGACAAGATACCTTCCTCCAGGGACTGTATTAGAAAACCGGTTTGTGGTAGGGATGGTACTTGGTCAGGGCAGTTTTGGGATCACTTATATTGGTTTAGATACATTCTTTGACACTGTTGTGGCAGTGAAGGAATATTTCCCGATACATCATGTCCACAGAAATGCGATGGGCAGTTCGGGGATCAATGTATGCCTTTATGAAGATGAGAATCCGGAAGAATATAAACAAATGATGGGGAAATTTCTGGATGAGGCAAAGAGACTGACACAGTTTCGGGAGGTTGAGGGAATTGTATCTGTTCATGACTTTTTCTTTGAGAATAACACCGCTTACATGGTGATGGAGTATGTAGAAGGGGTTAGCCTGAAGGATTATGTGGAAGAGCATGGTCCCATGGAAGGGAAGTGGGTGCTGACACATATGGATCCCTTGATGGATGCGCTGGGGAAAATCCATGAGACCGGACTGATCCATCGGGATATCAGCCCAGATAATATCATTGTGAAACCGGATTCCAGTCTGGAACTCATTGACTTCGGCTCGGCAAGGGAGACAAATGCACAGAAGGATAAGAGTCTGACGGTCATTTTTAAAAGGGGGTTTTCTCCGGCGGAACAATACCGTTCACGGGGCGAACAGGGAATATGGTCAGATGTGTATGCCATGTGTGCAACAATGTATTTCTGTCTGACTGGGACAGTGCCGGATGAAGCACTGGAAAGAATTTTTGTGGATGAGATGCCTTCACTGCTTTCCATGCCAGAGGTGGAACTGAGCCGCAGTCAGAAAAAGGCTGTGATGAAGGGGATTTCTGTGCGTGCACAGGAACGGTATTCCAATATCAGTGAACTGCAGATGGCACTGCAGGGCAAGAAGAGAGGGCATCATTTTACTAGGAAGATTGTATGTGCTGTTGTCCTGTCAGTATTCCTGACTGCAGTAATGATCAGTGGAAGTGGCAGAAGGCAGGGGCAGACAGAACCAGTAAATGGGACAACCGTCTCTGGCAGGCCTGTAGATGAGACAGTAAGCGCAGTATCTGTCAGCACATCAGATACGGAGAGGAAGGAGGCTGGGAAACCGGTCCAGACTGTGGCAGAGAAGAGTACATACAAAGTTCCTTCTGTTCTGGGACTCAGCTACAAAAAGGCAGAAAAGAAATTAGAAAAAAAGAAAATGAAAGTGACAGTGCAATGGGTGGAATCTGAAAAAGACAAAAATACCGTGATCAGCCAGAGTGTGAAGAAAGGGAAGGCAGTGAAAGCAGGGAAAGGGATTCTATTAAAGGTCAGTAAAGGGAAAAAAGTGCCTGATCCTACCCCGTCCCCCAGACCGAAACCGACTCCG
Organism: uncultured Clostridia bacterium; assembly: GCA_947643415.1. GTDB lineage: Bacteria > Bacillota > Clostridia > Lachnospirales > Lachnospiraceae > Eubacterium_F. The sequence goes on from CANRWA010000009.1 coordinate 7,602, forward strand.
GTTCCCACTTCTTCACCTGGCGGAAGAGATACAAAGAATAATAAACCTGCTAAGAAACAACCAGTGGATGAACTGGATGGTATGATCAATTAATAGTGTGGCTTTGGGGAGGAATCAGCAATGGATGAATTACAAAAGAGCATCAGAGAATGGCTGGATGCAAAGGAAAGAAGTGGTTTTGATCGCTTCATGATCCGGCAGATGGGGTATACGATGGAGAATAATAATGACATGGATATCCGATGGTCTGCTTACCGGACATTTCTGGATCGGATCCATCATAAAAAACTGGCATCAGACCCTACTATGAAGCGTTGGTTTGGAATCGGCGGATATGCTGTGCCTGGGCGGGAAACGGTGTTTGACATATGCTTTGCACTGGGACTGGATGCAGAGAGTGCAGGGCAGTTTCTGGTTGAAGGTCTGAGAGAACCCTCTTTTCAGATTAACGATTATCAGGAGATCATTTATCTGTATGGATTTGAGCATGGCATGTCCCAAGAGGAGTGCAATGAGATGGCAGCAGAGTACGAAAAGGAACTGGATCTGGGTGTTGCTTTCTGCCAGACCCATTCCACACATGAACTTATGAAAATGTATCAGGCAAAGAGAAAACTTCCTAAAGATGGATTTCTTACCTGGATGAAGGAAAATATAAGTTTCTTTAAAGGGTATAGTAAAACGGTTCTGGATTATTTCCAGCGGTACAAAAGGCTGATTCTGGAAAGTGTAAAGGAAGATGCGGCAATATGCCTTGAGTCTTTACTGGAGGATACAGAATTTGCTTCATGGAAACGGAGACGGTTTATAAAGGAGACAAATCTTGAGACGATACGGCGTTTCATATATAGCAAGAAAAAGATAGAGCCAGATCTTCGGACAAATATTCTGGAGATGGCACAGATTGTTTATTCCGAAAATGATCCTAATTCATTATTTATCCGGGAATTATTTTCCCTGGATTATGATACCATGCTTGCCAATGCCGACAGCCATAAGGTTCTGCGGATGACAGAGAAGAGAATGTCAGACCTGCTGGGTATGGCAGTACAGAGAGAAAAGCAGATGCGGGCTGTGGGAGCTGCCTCACATCTGGAAAAGAAAAAGCCGGAGGAGAAATGCCCAGACTGGATCCGGCTTCTTGTCAGGGAATTGGGGAATGATGGGGAAGGCGGACCGATGACGGCGGGGCAGGCATATAAGTGGCTGCAGCATTATAAAAAGGCACAGGAACGAAGATGTCTCTTGATACAGCGGGGAGATCTCCTTCCGATGATTATGTATATGACGCAAAAGGACTACCTGAAAAGAAACTCATATGATATGGATGGGTACAATGCAGCAGAGGTAGTGAAAAGTTTTGAAGAAGTCGCAAATGCTACCCTGTCAGGCTGCAATATGGCTTTATTGAATAAGGAGTATGACCTGGATTCTCTATTTTATCTCTGCATCCAAAAATCGGAGATGTATTCACTGTCCGATGTGCTGGATGAGATACGGATCCAGCAACAGTAGTAACGGCATAATGCCTGTCCCAAAGTATTGTTTGCAATTTATCCTGTTTTCATGTATAATGAAACAGTATGCATGGAGATGGCACCGAGACTTCTGAAAAGCGCACTTCACATATAAGTGTGTTTTTCAGATGTTTCGGAGCTTGCAGCATACAGAAGACAACACAAAAATTGGAGGTTACAGGTTACTATGTATAAGACTTTTAGTATGGAACTTGCCGGCAGGACCTTGTCTGTAGACATTGGACGGGTTGCTGCCCAGGCAAATGGTGCCGCTTTTATGCGCTATGGTGACACAGTTGTTTTATCGACAGCTACAGCTTCGGAGAAACCGAGAGAAGGAATTGATTTCTTCCCCCTCAGTGTGGAATACCATGAGAAGATGTATTCGGTGGGACGGATACCGGGTGGATTTACAAGACGTGAGGGAAAGCCATCCGACAACTCAATCCTGACCTGCCGTGTGATCGACCGTCCAATGCGGCCTTTGTTTCCGAAAGATTACCGCAATGATGTGACACTGGAGAATCTTGTCATGAATGTGGACCAGGACTGTGCGCCGGAGCTTCTTGCCATGCTTGGTTCTGCCCTGGCAACAAGCATCTCGGATATTCCTTTTGATGGACCGACAGCGGCGACACAGGTTGGTCTGGTGAATGGGGAGCTTGTATACAACCCGACCAGTGAGCAGAGGGAAAAATCAGATCTTGCCCTTACTGTGGCATCAACCCGTGAAAAGGTGATTATGATTGAGGCAGGCGCCAATGAGGTGTCAGAAGAAATGATGATCAAGGCGATCTATGGTGCCCATGAGATCAATGGTCAGATCATCGAATTCTTTGATAAGATCGTTGCAGAATGCGGAAAAGAAAAACATGAGTATGAACATTTTGATATTCCGGCTGACTTGTATGAGGATATGGTGAATTTCATTACGCCGGAGGCAATGGAAGAGGCTGTATTTACCGATGTGAAACAGGTTCGTGAAGAAAATATCCGCAAGATCAAAGATCAGTTGGAAGAGCGTTATGCAGAAGAGCATGAGGACTGGCTTTCCATTATTGATGACGCGGTTTACAAATTCCAGAAACTCACTGTCCGCAAGATGATCCTGAAAGACCAGAAACGTCCGGATGGGCGTGAGATTAAGCAGATCCGTCCTCTACATGCCGAGGTTGATGTACTTCCTACTGTACATGGTTCTGGTCTGTTCTCCCGTGGCCAGACACAGGTACTCAATGTAACTACACTGGCTCCTCTTTCTGAGAAACAGAAATTAGATGGATTGGATGACAGCAAGACAAGCAAACGATATATCCACCACTATAATTTTCCTTCCTGGTCAGTGGGTGAGACAAGACCTTCCCGTGGTCCGGGACGCCGCGAGATCGGGCATGGTGCCTTAGCTGAGAGAGCCCTTCTTCCGGTTATTCCAAGCGAAGAAGAGTTCCCCTATACCATCCGTACGGTATCTGAGATCCTGGAATCGAATGGTTCTACTTCACAGGGAAGTATCTGTGCTTCTACCCTGTCCCTGATGGCGGCTGGTGTGCCTATTAAAGCGCCGGTAGCTGGCATCTCCGTTGGTTTGGTGACAGGAGAGGCCGATGATGATTACCTGATCCTGACAGATATCCAGGGGCTGGAAGACTTCTTTGGTGATATGGACTTTAAGGTTGCCGGAACCCATAAAGGCATCACGGCGATTCAGATGGATATCAAGATTCACGGTCTTACAAGAGAGATCGTGGAACAGGCGATTTACCGGACGAAGGAAGCGAGAGAGTATATCCTGGATGAGGTAATGCTCAAAGCAATTGACAAACCGAGAGAAGAACTCAGCGAGTATGCGCCGAAGATCCGCCAGATCATGATCGATCCACAGAAGATCGGTGATGTGGTTGGACAGAGAGGGAAGACCATCAATGCCCTGATTGAGCGTACTGGTGTGAAGATCGATATCACAGACGATGGGGCAGTATCCGTATGTGGTACAGATAAGGCTGCGATGGAGGAAGCAATCCGTCTCATACAGATTATCGTGACAGATTTTGAGAAAGGGCAGATCCTGGAAGGAAATGTAGTCAGCATCAAAGATTTTGGCGCATTTATCGAATTTGCCCCTGGCAAGGAAGGAATGGTTCACATTTCCAATATTGCCCGTCGCAGGATCAATCATGTTGAGGATGAGCTGACACTCGGTGATAAAGTGAAAGTGATATGCCTTGGCAAGGATAAGATGGGTCGTATCAGCTTTAGTATAAAGGATGTACCAGAGAAATAAGCGGTGCACATTAATAGAGAACCAAATAAAAAAGGGAGGCATTTAGGCAGATGCCCATAAGGAAGTAAATGAATTTTCCGGTAAAACCGGCGTAGCGGAATGTTACGCCGGTTTTTCTGTCATGCTACAGTTCTGCTTTTCTGCCCCAAGTGAGTTCCAAAAGCGGCAGCGGCAGCAATAACGATCAAAACGAAAATCGCCATAATCGGGTAGCTGACGTTCATTCCGAACATGCTGAATTCCTTATACCCGCCGTACCAATCTGACTTTTCATGCGGGAGGAAATAAAGCAGATAATCAGACTATAAACCGCACCAGTAAAAATAAGCCATGCGGCACCAACAGCGGCAAGTTGCCAGACCTTAAATCGGAACATGGACTGGGCATAGGTGGGAATGGACTGAATGGCGGCATCCCAACCGTGGAAACTTCCATGGGGCAGAAAACCGAACAGAAAGGTTGCAATCAGATACAGCAAGACTACAATCGTGGAGGCGGTAATTACGCTCAATAATTTTGCTGTGACGATTTTCCGCCTGCCGTTTCGGGAACTTAAGATCAGATTGTCCATACCGCTGGATCGTTCCACAGCAAAAACCGGAGCAATGACAAAGGTCAGTGGCACGAACAGCAGGAACTGCATCATGTGTTCTCCCCAGTTGCCACACAGATTCTCCCATAGCAGAGTATTGGCAAACTTCGGCTCACCCAGTTCTTTCAGCCTTTGCAGGAAATTGGACAGTTCGCGGTAGTCAGAGGTATCCTGCTTTCCCTGTCGTTCCAGCTCCGAGATTTTCTTTTGCAGAAGGGCAATCCCATAAGGTTCCTCGGTGCTCTCCGGCGGTGTACCGTTCCAATATTCCTTTACCCGTTCGGCATAGGCGTGGTAGTTCACCGCAAGAATAATATCTGGCTGGTCTTTGACACTTCGGGCAATCATCCGCGCATCCGTGCCGTACCGAGCACTGACTTCCTGATAAATTTTTTCCGCTTGTGCAGCCTTTTCACTGTCAAACGGTCCCTCCCAATCGGTGGCTAACTCCTCGTAGGCGCGGTAGCAGTCATTGCCGCCAATCAGGAACATGGTGGAGGTCAGACCGATCACACTGTAAAGGACAAACAGGCATAGTAGCAAAATCAAAGTTTTCTTGTTTAGCAACAGTTTTCGAAGTTCAAATCGTAATAATGGCATAAAATTACCTCCCGGCCTTTTGGGGCAGATAGTTAAAGAGATACAGATAAGCGTCCTCCAGCGTCGGCGCGGCCTGTACCGCATTACTGGTAGGTTTTGCATCCTCAATGATACGGACTTCCATGCAGTCACCTTTCGCCCTGACATTGCTTATAACAGCCTGGTTTTGATAGCTCACAAGCTGTTCGGCAAGCATCTCCACCAGCCAGACCCGACCTTCCATCATGCGGACATATTCTCCGCCCGGATGGATGTGCTGGATAGTTCCGTACTCCATCATCATAATCTGTGCAGCAATCTGTTCTGCATCCGATACGATATGTGTGGAGAGCAACACCAGACGATCTTTTGCGTAAGCAGAGATGATGTTGCGGAATTTGATTCGCTCGTAAGGGTCCAGGCCGGAGGTGGGTTCGTCCAGAATCAAAATCTCCGGATCGTCCAGAAGAGCTTGGGCAATGCCCAGCCTGCGCTGCATTCCACCGGAATAAGCGGTGCATTTCCGATTCAGATCATCCAACAAGCCGACGCTGTATGCCAATTCTTCGATCCGCTTTTTCGCGTGAGTCTTTTCCATTCCCTTCAGCGCTGCTGAGTATTCCAGATAATCCTTGCCGGTAAAGTCGCCGTAAAAACTGATATCCTGGGGCAGATAGCCGATTTTCGCCCGGTATTCATCCCCCACAGCATGAATCTCCTTTCCGTTATACAGGATACTCCCTTTTGTGGGATGCAGCACGTCGGCCAATATCCGAATTATGGTAGTTTTTCCTGCCCCGTTGGGACCCAACAGGCTATAGACTCCTGCCCCCATGGTGAGGGAAATCCCTTTTAGAACCTGTTTGTTCTTATAGCTTTTTGTAACAGCTTCCAGCTGCAATTCCATACATTACCTCCTTGCTGCGGCCCCGCCGCCTCGCATACCTGTGGCAACTTTGATAGTGGAGAAGTCCGCCCGATTGAATTTACGGACGCACAGCATAAAGAAAAATGCACCAATCAAAACGGTAACAGCCAGCCCTATCAGCGGTGTGATGACAAATCCGCCAATGGAGAACGCCATGCCCTGTTCAACCAATTCTTCTGTGGTCAGCGTATGCGCCCCCAAAGCGATATAACGGAAAATTGAGGTCGTATAGGTTAGAGGATTCAGGTAGACGATGGGCAGTAGAAAACCGGGTATGATAGTAGTGGGGATATATGCACCAGAAACAAAGGTCAGGGGCATCATAATCATGGAGCTGAGGGTCTGAAAGGCAGGGGAGTTGCGGGAGACGGTAGCCAAAAACAGACCGATGGCGCTGAATGCCATAGCGGAAATCAACATCACCGCAGCCAGAAGCAGGATTTGCAAAACGCCCACTCGCAGTCCAAGCACAATGCCGCAGACCATGGTAACAACACCTTGCAGGGTAGCGATGACCGCCCCCGACAGAATGTGCCCCATAGAAATCTGTGTCCGTGCGATGGGCGCAACCAGAACCTCTTTCATGTAGCCGCTGGAAATGTCGGACAGGATATCAGACGAATTATTGACGCTAACCTGAAACACGCTCATGATGATCACGCCGGAAATCAGGTAAGGCATGGGCGCGTCAAGGCCACTCATGGAAGATTTCATCAGAAACGAAAACATCACCAGCATAAACATGGACATAAAGAGCGATCCAAATACCCGTCCCTTGCTCCTTACATAATTCAGTAAATTTCTTTGTACAATCGCTGTAATCGGGTTCATCCTCGAATCTCCTTTCCTGTAATCGCAAGGAACACTTCATTCAGCGTTCCGTTTTTTACTTCAAAGTCGGTAATCTCGCCCCTGTGTGCGGATAAAATTTCCAGGGCGGCAGAGGCTCTCTTCGTATGGAACATCAGCTTGTTCCCATCTTTCCGATAAGAAACCTCTCGTTCACGCAATACTGCTTCCAACGGTTCGGTCTGTGTGCAGACAACATCGACCTCCGTGCCCGTATATTGGTGTTTTAGATTTTCTGGTGTATCGTGGGCAACGATTTTTCCGTGATCCATAATGACGATTTTTGAGCAGACCTCCGCCTCGTCCATATAGTGGGTGGTAAGGAAGATCGTCATATTTTTCTGCTTTTGTAGCCGCTGAATATATTCCCACACATTAGCTCTGGTCTGAGGATCCAGACCAGTGGTGGGTTCATCCAGAAATAAAACCTTGGGGTCGTGTACCAGCCCTCTTGCAATCTCAGCCCGCCGTTTCATACCACCGGACAGACTGCCCACTGCCGCTCTTCTCCATTCCGTAAGTTCCACCAGATCAAGGGCAAAGCCGATGCGATCCCACACCTCGTTTTTCGGCACCTTGTAGAAGCTGCAATGGTATTTCAGGTTTTCTTCCACGGTCATCTGGGTGTCGAGAGTGGAATCCTGAAAGACGATTCCTATGTCTTTGCGCACTAAACTGCGTTCTTCGCAAACATCATGGCCGTTGATTGTCAGGGTGCCCCCTGTTTTGTCAAGGATCGTACACAGGGTGTTGATGGTCGTGCTTTTGCCTGCGCCGTTTGGACCGAGGAAGGCAAAAATACTGCCTTCGTCTACGGTGAAGGAAATATCATCCACCGCTGTAAAATCTCCGTACTTCTTAGAGAAATGCTCCACTTGTATAATTGGGTTCATGTTGTTACCTCCTAAAAAAATTAAGTCCTATGCGAATTGCTCGCATAGGACTTATCTCTATAGTAATCTATAGCGCCTCAGATATTCTGTTGTTCGATCCTGCGTTTTTACAAAGACCATCACCTCCAAATATCGCCCAGTTCAATCAGTCTGGCTTGTATGCGGACATAGGCTTTTGCATCCTCTTCACCTAAAGCCTCCAGCATTTTTGCCACCGAATGAATCATTCCGATTCGGCGCTCTTCGACCAAGGCTATGCCCTTTTTTGTCAGACAAACAATGACCTGTCGGTTGTCTGCGGGGTCAGGAGTCCGTGTAATCATATCCTGTCCCTCTAATGATTTCAGCATGGCTGCGACTCTCGCCGTGGTAAGCATAAGCGCTTTGCTCATATCTTTGGGATATGCCCGGTTTCCGTTTGCCGACAAATAATTTAACGCTAAAATTTCGCCTCTTGCAATTTGGGACATGGTTCGCTCCATCTTGATTTGCGGAGCAGAGGCGCGCATATCAATAAGCTGTTTCGCTAGTTCCGTGTAGTCCATACGCCAAAATCCTTTCTTAATTACTAACTCTATTAGATATAATAGCACGAATTTTTTTCGTTGTCAATTGGATAAGAAAAAGTTTTATCAAATATCTCAATACAAAACTCGTCATTAGGGAGACATTTCGTAAGGAAATTGTTTCCCTGTTGCCTTGTAATCCGCCTATTTCTCTAAGAAATGCCACTATTACCCCGAATTTGGGACAAAATTCGCAAGCAATGCAATCTGTCATTTGTGAGCTCCCTTTTCTTATTTCATTTTGACTTTATAGGTCTTTGTATATGTGGAGTAGATCCATCCAGAGCCGGAACGGACCCGGCTGCGGAGACGGTAGTACACGGTTTTTTTCTTCTTTCCCGGTATCGTATAGGCAGACTTGTTTTTTATGATCTTCTTCTTCCATTTTCCTGAACCATATCTGACATAAACCAAGGTCTGTGTTTTTTTCTGTTTTTTCCAGTACAGCGTGATTTTTTTCTTCTTTCTGGCAGTTTTTATCTTCGTCGGCTTTTTCGGTTTTTTTGCCTGCCCGGAAATATTTTTCTTTGGTGTAGGGGATGATGCGGCGGGCGGGGAGGAAACCGGATCAGGAGAAGGCTTATCGTCTGGCACAGAGGTGGGAACAGGACTTTCAGAAGGCAGCGCATTTACTTTGTCTGAACTGTTTTCTACTTCAGATACGGCAAATAATGTGTTGCTGTCATTGGAATAGTATAAAATTCCCTCCCTATCTGCTGTGATACTGGACATGCAGAACTGTTTCGCTGTAGCAGGGGTATAGAGCGTATGCAATGTTCCATTAGTACTTGTGCTGTCATCCATCAGGTAATAAATCCCTCCCGGTATCTGGTTTGCTGATACATAGATATAGACACGATTGTTGTTTTCAGCGGATGAATATCCAGTTGATATGAGAGGGGAGGATTTGATCTCTGCTGAGCGCTCACCTTGAACGGTATAGATCAAAGAGAGCGTGGCAGCATCCAGTACAGATAAATGTCCATACCCATCGGCGATACTGCCCACATATAATCGGTTATTCCAGATGGCAGGCGTACTGGTGCAGTTTGAAGAAGAAGCTGCAGGAACGGCAGAGCCGGACAGGATTTCTTCTTTTTGGATCATTGTATTATCAGATAAGGGAATCCGATAGATCTGTCCGCTGGTATCCGCTGTATAAAGTGAGTTAGTATTTGGGTTATAAGTGAGGCCGGCACGGATCTTTGCCGTTGATGTCAGGGAAAATGTATCATAGACTTCTGCTGTCGTGAGACTGTGTGATACCAGAATTCCATTATCCCCGGTAAAATAGAGGGCATCCCCACAAGAAACAGCTCCGCTCCAGTAGTAGCCTCCCGGATGTTCTGCGTCTTCATAAATCCACTGTGTACTGCCATCTCTGGTGTCAATACAATAAAAGATCCCTGTGGTTTCTGTTCCAGATACCATGTTTACCGTTCCGGCATATAAATATCCGTCATGGTAATAGAGAGTGGACAGAGATTGTCCTCCAAAAGAGTCGCTGTGCCACAGGGAAGCCATCTTATCCGTATCAATACATTCCACCATGCCGCCGGAGAGGGGGACCATAAGATGATTCTCCTCTAACAGCATATGGCAGACAGAATCTGTCCTGGATGCCAGCGGCAGGGTTCGCAGGATAGTTCCGTTTTGCCTGTCAAGCTCATACAATGTATTATAATTCGCTATATATATGACCGAATCACAGATGATGGGATCTGAATTATACGAATATCTGCCGTCACTGGCAGCAAAAGAGCGTGTCCAAAGAGTCCCTCCCTTTTCTGTATTACGGGGAGTATGGGCAGATGTTGTACTGGCATATCCGCTGCCTGTTTCCTGGCGGAATGTAGTAAAGGAACAGAGCAGGAGTGCTGCAGATAAGATCATCAGTATGCAGAGTGGAAAACACAGAATGTTTTTCAGAGAGCTGCCTTGCAGCTCTCTTTCATCCCGTTCTTTTTTATATGGTATCATGATTTTTTCACCTTTATTTTCAACGGCTTGCTATAAGAACCATTCATTGTCTTTTTGCCTGATTTTTTGTAGGCACGTACTTTTACATAATAGGTACCTGCTTTTAGGCGAATCGTACATTTTGTTTTCTTTGTTGTAATTTTTCTTTTGTATCCCTTGTTCTTTTTCTTTGACAGATATACTTTATATCCCGTTGCCTTACTTACTTTCTTCCAGGAGAGTACGACAGTTTTTTTTACTTTTTTTGTCTTTTTCACAACAGCTTTTACTTTCTTTACCTTGGATGGCTTTTTGACCGTAACGGATGCCGTCTTTCCCGTATCCTTTTTTGGGGTGTCCTCTAGCTTAACCGGGAACTGGTTCTTATTGTTTACGGTAACGCGGGCATAAGGCCGTGAGATGTCATAATGTCTGCCATCGGCAGCTTTGCGGTAAGCGGAGAGTACATAACTGCCTGCTTTTTTGAAATTAAGGACAGCCTTGCCATCGGCGTCGGTCAGTACAGTCATTACTGCATTCTGTGTGTTTGCCATACTGTCTGCGGTAGTATATTCGGCGGCAACCACAGAGGCCCCTGTAACCGCTTTTGTATATAGGATGGAGTTAGATTGTTCATCATATGCCATACCACTTCCTGTCAGCGTGACAGACAGGTTTTCTCCTACGGTTGTGGTATAGGAAGGTTGGTCAAAATAGCTGTATAAGGTTTCATCTGGCCAAGCGTTCCAGAGACCATAGAATACGACAGTATCGTTATTTTTTAATATGTATTGGTCTGCGGCATAGCCATAATGTCCCACAGGATCAATAGGAGCGGCATGATTGACTGTGAATCCCCAGTATACACTGTCCTGGCTGCCAGAGGCAGCACTTCCACCATAGGGTTCCTCAGAACACTTCCCCTGTGCAGATATCCCTTTAATATAGGCAGATCCATAAGTGAAATCAACTGCGATGTACTGATCCATTGTCGAGTCATTGGCACCTTTTGATCTCATATATTTTGCCAGTGCATGCAGCGGGGTGGCAGTTTGGGCGGCAGGACCAGTAGCGAGCCCTAAGCCATAATCTGTCTGTGTATCGGCATCAGTCAGCGTGACCTGCACAGGTGCTGCCATCATTGATTCATCTTGTTCAATACGGAGCGTAATGGTGACAGAAGAGTCTGCCTTGGCTGTAAAATGGTTCGTCAGGGAAAAAACCATGGCGATAGCCAGAATAAATGATAAAAGCCTGTATTTTTGTTTCATAAAGTATAAACCTTCTTTCCATGTAATGATTTTCCTTCCCTGTCATACTGTGGTAGGGCTGAACAGTAACATTATAACAATGGGGGATATCTTTGTCCACTAAAAATCCTTGTATATTTGCGGCAGATTTGGTAAAGTGAAGAGTATGGATGATATTTGGAAAATTCCCATAAGATAGATTGGAGTCATTATGGATAAAAGAAGAACAGCAATAGCATTTTGTTCTGCCGCACTGGTCATATTGATCGGCATACTGGCATTTCAGGGAATCCGGCAGCCATCCCAGACAAAGACAGAGAATATCTCAGGTGCTGCATTGGCCTTATCGGATTCAGGCCTGGATATGGGGGCACAGACAGCAGGAGAATCCGATGCCGGTACTGTTGCAGCAATATCAGGATCACAGCAGGCAGACAGGCAGAAGGGGGAACTGGATAAAAAGAGTTCATCCGGTCATGGGGGCGGGCAAAAGACACCTTCGCCTGTCACCCAGGATAAATCCGCCAGAGAGAAGTCAGTAAAGACCAAGAACCCCTCAAAGCCAGATGAACCATCCGAGACGGAAAAAACGGCAAAACCAGAGAGAAAACCGGCTTCCAAAAAGGCTTCTTCTTCGGAAAGAGATACAAAAATACCCCAGACAGCTCCGGACGCCGCTACACCTGAGCCTTCCCAAAACGGAGAAAACACAGGACAGGATAAGGAAACAGAAAGGCAAGTCAGGCTGACTATACAGTGTACTGCCATTCTGGACCATAGGGAGTTGTGGAAGGATGGGTTGGAAGAGATCCTGCCTGATAACGGGATCTTCTATACAGGAGACTGTAGTCTTACAGACGGAGATACGGTTTATGATGTTTTGAAAAGAGTATGCCAGGAAAAAAATATCGCGCTGGACAGTCAGTACACACCAATTTATGGCACATATTATATTCAGGGCATCGGTAACCTTTATGAATTTGACTGCGGGAGTGAGAGCGGCTGGAAATATTCTGTGAATGGAAAGGTGCCGGTGGAAGGCTGTAGTACCTATCAACTCAGCAGTGGAGATGAAATTGTATTTTATTATGACTATAAATTATAGTGCAGGCAGAATGGAGAGATCAGAATGAACCCTTTTGGCAGATTACATCCCCTTGCGATATTACTTTATTATGTGGTGGCTGCCGTACTTATGGTGGGTATTTCAAATCCCTTTGTAAATCTGGCAGTATGGATCATGTCACTGCTGCATTATTTCTTCCTTACCGGATTGAGAAAAGGATTCCGTATGTTATGGTACAGTTTGGGAACAGCAGTACTTTGCCTCATGATCAACCCGCTTCTGAATCACCGCGGAGTAACTCTTTTATTTATGCTGGGTGAGTGGCGGATCACCAAAGAGGCTGTATTGTATGGGATGCATATGGCAATGCTCCTCCTTGCCTCGCTATTATTATTTTCCTGTTTCAGCCATCACATGACGGCAGAGAAGGTCATGACCCTGATGGGAAAGAGAATGCCATCTTTTGCCCTTTTATTTTCCATGATATTGCGGTTTGTACCAAAGGCAGGAAAAGATTTCCGGGAGATGGCCGCTCTTCATGGAAATCATCCTTCTATGTGGCAGGCGCTGCTGGGGATCACTCTGGAGGATGCAGTACAGAGGAGCCTGTCTATGAAAAGCCGTTGTTATGGGATGAAAACGCGGAGTTCATATTATCACAGGAAAATGGACAGGACAGAGAGCCTGCTCTGTGTTTGTTGTGTGGCCATTATGGCAGGGCTTCTTGTCTGTCAGTATATGCATCCGTACCGTGTCAGGTTTTTTCCCAGCATTCATATGGACAGGCTGCCGCTTTGGATGTGGGCTCTGTTTTTTATCTTTTATGGCCTGCCATTGATCTGGAAGGGAAAGGAGGAGTTGTCATGGTATTTATCCAGGCGGAAAATTACAGATTCTGCTACCCGGGAGAAGAACAGCCGGCAGTCGATATCCGGAAATTACTGATCCACAAGGGGGCATTCTGCTTGGTGGCAGGTATTTCTGGCAGCGGAAAGACAACATTTTTGCGGCAGTTATCCGGCAATACGGTTCTTCGGGGAAAGGAAGAAGGGGTGCTGGACAGCCGTGCCACGCTGCCAGCTTATGTATGGCAGAATCCGGCAAGCCAGATTGTGACAGACCGCACAGAATATGAGATCGTTTTTGGACTTGAAAATACAGGCATGCCGAGAGCGCAGATGCAGCGAAGGCTGGCAGAGGTAGTAACGTTTTTTGGGCTGGAAAAGTTGATGCAGCGTGATACTATGTCACTGAGCGGGGGAGAGATGCAGACATTGAATGTGGCCGCTGCTGTGGCACTGAATCCGGATCTTCTTTTGTTAGATGAACCCACCAGCCAGCTGGATCCGGTGGCATCCCGGCATTTCTATGAACTGCTCCGTCAGATCAATGAAGAACTGGGAATTACGGTGGTTATTGCCGAACAGCGTCTGGAGGAAGTGGTGCCGTTGGCAGATCAGATGATCCTGATGCAGGGTGGTAAGATATGTTGTTCCGGAAAGCCAGAGGAAATATTTGGGGAGATTCCGGATAATATGCTTCCTTTCTTCCCATCTTATATGCAGTTGTATCATAAAATGAGTGATCCGGAAGTAAGTGGAGAGGCTTATGTGCCAGTGGCTAAAAAGGAGGCGAGGAACTGGTTTTGTACCAGTTTCCAGCCGAAAGTCCCTGACAGAATGAAAGAAAACAAACCACAGGGTATCTCTATCGATGCCATTTATGGAAAGAAGCTGTTTTTCCGATATGAAAAGTCTTTGCCGGATGTCCTCTCGGATTGTTCCTTTGCATTTGACAGAGGAAGGATCACCTGCCTGGCAGGAGGGAATGGGAGCGGTAAGACTACTCTTTTGGAGATCCTGCATGGGCGTTATCATGCATATCATGGGAAATTAAAAAATGTTCCAGAACATACTGCCTGCCTGCCACAGCAGCCAGGGTATCTTTTCCTGAAAGATTCAGTAGGAGAGTGCTGTTCGGGACGAAAGCAGATGACCAGCCTATTGTCATATTTTCGTTTAGACGAATTATGGAAACGGCATCCGGCGGACTTGAGTGGAGGAGAATTACAGCGTCTGGGGCTGTGCCATGTACTGGGGGAGGAAGCGGACCTGTATCTCCTGGACGAGCCAACGAAAGGACTGGATGGTGAGTACAAGGCACTTCTTGGAAGGCTTCTCCAAACAATGTCACAGCAGGGGAAGACAATCCTGTTCGTCTCCCATGATATGGAGTTTGCCGCAGAATATGCGGATTCCATGGCACTGATGTTCCAGGGAACGGTGCAGTTTGTGGCAGATACAAGAAGTTTCTTTACAGAAAATCAGTTCTATACAACAAGTATGAACCGGATTGCCCGCGATGTCAGCCCTTTTATTATCACGCAGGAGGATGTGGAACAGTATGCCCAAAAAAAGAATCCTTGATATCTGCCTTTTTTTTATTCTGGCAGGACTTCTCATGTATGAAGTTTTCATATTGAGAGGAGAGAGTTATTATGTAATCAGTCTTATCATTATCCTGACGGGTACGATGCGCTTTCTTCTCTCTTTTGAAAAAAGCCATCCCAGTGTACAGATGATGACAATGATAGCCGCACTGTGTGGCCTTGCCATCGCTTCCCGTATTGCTTTTTTCTTCCTGCCGCAGATCAAGCCAATTGCCGCTGTTGTAATTATTTCAGGAATTGTTTTTGGAGGTGAAGCAGGTTTCGTGACGGGAGCCGTCAGCGCCTTTGTATCGAATTTTTATTTCGGGCAGGGAAGCTGGACGCCATTTCAGATGTTTTCTCTCGGATTGATCGGGTTTTTTGCGGGTATACTTTTTAAGAGAGGGCAGAACCGTCTCCTGATAGCTGTATATGGTTTCTGTTCTGTGGTGATCCTCTATGGGGGCATTGTCGATCTCAATACAGTATTTATGGTGTCAGGAAAACTGGATGCCGGGGTTGTGGCAGGAATCTACCTTTCCGCCCTGCCATTCAATGTATTGTTTGGTGTGTCAACAGCAGTGTTTCTTTTTCTGCTATATAATCCGGTTGTACGGCGGCTTGAGCGGATCGGCGGGAAATACTGCCTGATTGACAAAGGTATGGAAAAATAGTATCATTATCTATAAAAAGGTGCAGCACCCATGATGGCGGCACAGAAAAGAGGGTTTTATGAGCAGAGTAGCAGTCATAACAGACAGTAACAGTGGTATTACACAGTCTCAGGCAAAAGAGATGGGAATTCAGGTGGTACCAATGCCTTTTTTTGTTAATGGGGATACTTATTATGAAGATATAAGTATGTCACAGGAAGAATTCTATGAGTATCTTGCCAGAGATGCAGAAGTAACTACTTCGCAGCCGACGCCAGATACACTTATGAATCTGTGGAATGATACGCTGAAGGAGTATGATGAGATCGTCTATATTCCTATGTCCAGTGGTCTCAGCAGCTCCTGCGGAACTGCCATGATGCTCTCCTATGAGGAAGAATTTGAAAACAAAGTTTTTGTTGTAGATAATCAGCGTATCTCTGTCACACAAAGACAGTCAGTTCTGGATGCTATTGAACTGGCAGAAAAGGGTTACGGCGGCGCCGATATCCAACAAATCCTTCTCCGAGAAAAATTTGAATCTAGTATTTATATTATGGTGGATACCCTGACCTATCTGAAAAAAGGCGGCAGGGTGACACCTGCAGCAGCAGCTATCGGTACTGTTCTCCGTATCAAACCGGTTCTGCAGATCCAGGGGGAGAAATTAGATGCATTTGCCAAAGTAAAAACCTTAAAGCAGGCAAAATCCACGATGATCAAAGCAGTGCATAAGGATTTTGAAGACCGTTTTCACGATCCTGAGGGGGAGAATTTCTATATGGAGATCGCTTATACGGCAGATGATACCGAAGCACAGCTCTTTAAGAAAGAGGTAGAAGAGGAGTTCCCAGGACATGTAGTATGGGTAGATCCGTTGTCCCTGAGTGTTTCCTGCCATATTGGACCCGGAGCCCTTGCCCTGGCGATCGCAAAGCGGGTGGATGAGCTGAAATTTTGAAATGATGCCGCTTTTTTCCTGCCTATGCAGTAGAATTTTCCGCAAATCTTTGGTAAACCACTTTATGCCTGAGCGACAAATCGGTGTTTAATGGAGGAAAGGTATGCCCATAATTGAATGGAAAGGTATAATAAAGAATCCATCAAATTATCAAATGGGATTTTTATCTAAAAATGCAAAAAAACTAAATACGCCTAAAACATTGAATGAAATGATGATAAAAGCATTACCGTTTGTAATCCCATCAGTATTGATTATTTTCATTGCTATGTTTCTAAAAACAACAAATGCAGGACGGGTAGTGGTAGCTCCTGTTACCGTAATTTTGGGATTTGCTTCTAGTATCTTAGCATTACTGGTACACGAGTTACTTCATGCAATTGTATATCCATCAAAAGCTACTGTCGTTATAGGTTTTATTCCAAAACAGTTTGCAGCAGTCGCATTGGCTTCCTATCCTCTCAAACGAGGCAGATTTATTTTGATGTGTTTACTTCCATATCTGCTTGGAGTTGTACCAATCATTTTATTTTGTATATTTCCATCGACAGCTATAAGAACAAACGGTTTTCTTTTTGGATTATCTATTATGGGACTAACAAGCCCATATGTGGATAGCTACAATGTATATCTGGTGTTAAGGCAGACATCCAAAAACGACAGCATACAATTTTACGGCGATGACCTTTATGTGATTTCTGAGAAACCATAAGATTTTGCGTGAATGTATGCTGAACCATATTCCAAAGAATTTGCAGTCCCAAAAAGAAGATGATGTGACACTGGCATGGCAGCGAAAGTTTCTTCGGAGATAAGGGAAATATTAGATTATCCTGTTAATGGCCTTCCCAACACAGAGGAGACCGAAAAGGAAATGGAATAAGCGAAAAGAAAGGCATATGGAAAATGGTTTGTATTTTCCATATGCCTTTCTTTTCATACAGATCAATCTTCTGATTTGGAAGCTGGTTTTACATAGACGTCTTTGTCATCAATATCATCATCCTCAAAATCATCTTCAAATTCATCATAATCGAAGTCTCCATCAAAATCAGAGGCTTTTGGATTCATGTAACGATACACGGCAAAAGCAATGGCTGCTACCGCAGCAACAGCACCAATAATGGCAAGAATCCATAAGACACAGGTCTTATTTTCATCTTCTGCTTTCTTTTTATTTAACAACTCGGCAACCTTAACGTTACTGATCAGTTCATCAAATTTTCCACTCATATTGAATTCCACCTTTCCTCAATCATATTAGATAATATTATTGTATCACGTTTCATGCTTTTATACTACTACTTTTTTAAGTTTTTGAAAAAAGTGAAAAAAGTAGCGGTCTATACTCGTATGGGTTCCCATCACCAGTGGGATCATTGACTTTTTATACATGCAATGCTACAATCAGATTTATAAAATCAATCAAAAGAAGAAGGATGAAATTGATCATGGGCTATACTCTCTGCCAGCTGTGCTGGATTTTTACTTTTTATTCGTTTCTTGGCTGGTGTGCCGGCGTTGTGGTAAATGCGGTGAAAAAGAAAAAGTTCGTCAATACAGGATTTCTGTCACTGCCATTCTGTCCCGCCTATGGTCTGGGTGCTGTGCTGTATTCTGTCTTTTTGCCGGAACTCAGAGCAAACGGGTTGTTTCTATTTATTGGCGGGGCAGTTGTGGGTGCTGTGCAATGTATCCTGACAGGTGTCGTCCTTCAGCGGATCTTTCACCGCCGATGGTGGGATTACAGTAAAAAGAGGTTTCAGTTTGATGGATATCTGCATATTGGGCACTTGATTGCGTTTGGGCTGTCAGCTTTTTTTGTTTTCTGGCTGGGGAATCCACTGCTATTCACTGTTCTGTCATGGATACCGGATCTGGTCTGTTTTGTCGCATTGCTGGGAATCCTTGTCATTATGGCAGCAGATTGTATTGTTTCTGTTGTTGCTGTTCTGCAGTTGAAGATCCGGCTGGATCGCATGGAACAGCTTACAGGAAGCCTGGAGAAAGTCACAAACGAATTTGGTAATGCACTGACCAGACGGATACAGAAACGTATGATAAGGGCATATCCTAATCTGGAAGCGGACGGAATCAGGGAAATAGAAGAGACAGAGCAAAAAAGACATCCATCTACTGTTTTTGCAGAGGGCTGTTGTTTTTATAAATTGGTATGGCTTTTTCTCATTGGCGCATTTCTTGGAGATATCGTAGAGACTATATTCTGCCGTCTCAGTGCAGGGGTGTGGATGAGCCGGAGCAGTGTTGTATATGGACCATTTAGTTTTGTGTGGGGAATTGCCTGCGCCCTGCTGACAGGGCTTCTTTACAAATATAAGGATAAGAGCGACCGATATCTGTTTCTGGCAGGAACTGTTCTGGGAGGAACATATGAGTACATATGCAGTGTGTTTACAGAGATTGTATTTGGGACTGTATTCTGGGATTACAGTGATATTCCTTTCAATCTGGGAGGGAGGATTAATCTTCTCTATTGTTTTTTCTGGGGAATCGCAGCAGTGATATGGTTCAAAGGCATTTATCCCCGGCTATCCCTTCTGGTAGAAAAGATCCCCAGAAGGACAGGTGGGATATTGACTTGGCTGTGCATCGTATTTATGTTGGCAAATGCCACGGTATCTGGAATGGCGCTGGCAAGATATGATGAGAGGCAGAGGAGTGAAGTGGTCTATCAGGAGGAAAACCAGAGACCACTGAACCAATTTCTGGATGAACATTTTCCAGATGAGAGGATGGAGCGGATTTATCCAAATGCGAAAACCGTACACCCACACAGCGAAAATTAAGACTCTGATACATTTTACAATTTCTGGAGTTTCGCAAAGGAGGTTCTCAGTTTTCGCTGCCCAAATCCCTCAAACTCCACGACGACTTCATAGTCATGATCCAGTTTTGTGAGAGAAGTTACCCTGCCCACTCCAAATTTAAAATGTGATACACTGTCACCTGCCTTATACTCTGGTTTCTGATCTGAATTTTCTCTGCCAAACCCTTTTTGAATATAAGGATTATCGGCGAAAGGATTTTTCTTATCCTTGGAATAGATGGAAGCCTTGGCAGGAGAGTAGGAGGTATTTTTATTTTCAAATTTTGCTCCAAAATTTTTTGCTCCAAAATTTTTTGTTCCAAATAATGCTGGAGCATCCGATGAGAAAGATTTCTTTTCTTCCTTCAGGACCGCTCCATAGGTCTGTTTAATGAGATAGCGGGGGATCTCATTGATAAAGCGGGAGGGACGGTTAAAGTTGATCTCACCGTTTCTCATGCGGCAGTTAGCACTGGTGAGGGTGAGTTTTTCCCTGGCACGGGTGATGCCCACATAACACAGGCGGCGTTCTTCCTCCATCTCAGAAGGATCATCACCAAAGACGGCCATTGCTCCCGGAAAGATATTTTCCTCCATCCCAGCTATGTAGACACAGGGAAATTCCAGTCCTTTTGCGCTGTGTAATGTCATCAGGAGAAGCTGGTCTGCATCTTCTGAAACAGTGTCAATATCTGCCACCAGGGCAATCTCCTCAAGTAGTCCCGCCAAAGTTGCTTTTTCATCACAGTCCTCTTCATATTGGATGATCTTACTGCACAGAGAATCAATATTTTCAATCCGGGATTCCGCTTCTACCGAATCCTCAGCTTCCAGAAGACGGACATATCCGGTGGTATCTATGATCTCATCCATCAGGTCTTCCAGTGTATAATCTTCATTTCGGAGTTTACTTCGCAGAAGTTCAATGAAACTAACAAAGGAGGTAATCGCAGCAGCGGCACGGTTACATCCCGGTATCTGTTCAATCTGTGTCAGGGCATCATAAAAAGGAATCTCCTGTTCCATAGCATAGTTGGTAACTTTCGCTATCGTAGTCTGTCCGATGCCACGCTTTGGGATATTGATGATTCGCTTTATCGATATGTCATCTGCACTGTTGTTGACCGTTTTCAGGTAACAGAGAAGATCCTTGATCTCCTTTCTGGCATAGAAGTTGATGGCACCGATGATACGGTATGGGATTCCCTCATATACCAGTTTTTCCTCAAAGATTCGGGACTGTGCATTCGTCCGGTAGAGGATGGCAAAATCAGAGTAGTTTCTTTTTTCTTTTTTTATAATTCTTTTGATGTCAGAGGCGATTCCCTGTGCTTCTTCGTGTTCATTATCGTATCTGCCATAGGAGATAGGCTCACCCTCTGCTTCTTCTGTCCAGAGTGCCTTTTCTTTCCTCTCTGTATTGTTCTTGATCACCTCATTGGCGGCAGAAAGTATATTTTTTGTGGAGCGGTAGTTTTGTTCCAGGCGGATGACTTTTGTGGCAGGAAATATTTTTTCAAAATTCAGTATATTTTGGATATTAGCGCCGCGGAATTTGTAGATGGACTGGTCATCATCCCCTACGACACATAGGTTCTGATACCGGCTGGCAAGCAGGCTCAGCAGTACAAACTGTGCTGTATTGGTATCCTGGTATTCATCCACCATCAGAAACTGGAACCGTTCCTGATAGAAGGAGAGGATTTCCTTATTTTCCTGAAAGAGCTGCACGGTCAGCATAATGAGATCATCGAAATCCAATGCATTGTTCTGTTTCAGACGTTTCTGGTATTCTTTATATACTTTGCCGAATATCCTGTCTCTATGTTCTTTTGCGATCTCATCGGCATATTCCGCCGGTGTTTTTAACTCGTCCTTAGCAGAGGAGATGGCATTCAGGAAAGTCCTCTCACGAAATTTTTTTGTATCAATATTCAGATATTTGCATATGTCTTTCATTAATGTTTTCTGGTCATCTGCATCATAGATCGTAAAATGGCGGTCATATCCCAGATAGTCGATATAACGGCGGAGAATCCGGACACAGGTAGAGTGAAAGGTGCTGACCCACACGCTCTGAGCGCCAAAAGTGACGATATTATCCACACGTTCCCGCATTTCTTTTGCTGCCTTGTTTGTAAAGGTCAGCGCTAGGATATTATATGGGTTGATCTGATGTTCTTCAATGAGATAGGCGATCCGATGTGTCAGCACCCTGGTCTTGCCAGAGCCTGCACCTGCCAAAATAAGGAGCGGTCCCTCGAAATGAAGAGCCGCTTCCCGCTGTTTATCATTTAATCCTGCCAATAAATCATTCATGGTATCCTCCATTATTTTTCTTTCTTCTCTTTCTCTATATCAGATAATGTTTCATCGATCATACGCTCCACCAACTGTTTTTTCATATAGGCATCAAAGCTCAGAAGGCAGATAAAGGCAAAACGGGAGAGGAAGTCTGCCTCTTCCGGATCTTTTACCTCAGGGAATAGATTCTGGGAATGCTTGAAACGGCGCAGGATATCCTTTGTGAGGTTATCTGTCTGAATCCGTTCCATCTTAAATATCGTGTGATATATTTCCTCCAGAGAGACGTCCCTGGATTTATTATCAAAAAACATATCTGTCAGGGGACGGAATATTTTCTGTATATCAGTGATGGAGAGCACATTTTTGAAATAATAAAGGAAAATAAGTAAGAACATGTGCTCCTTTGAATATTTTTTCTTCACAGGAGGCGGAAGAAAATTGTTTTTGGTGTAATTGTTGATCATGGTTTTGGTGAGAATCTTGTCATCATCCATTCGTTTACATGCTTCAAGGTGCTCATCCATAAAGGTAGTTACCTGATCCATATATAGATCGATATTAGGGATATCCTCCGGGCTGATGAAATCAATTTCATTCAGCTTGCGAATGATATCCATAATGCTTTCTTCGTTGGAATGTTCCATAATTCCTCCATTGCTTATTGTGATGTTTTACGTATCATTACCAATTTGGTATAAAAAGCGTTGGCTATAAACCGTAACGCTCCAAGAATTCCCATAGGCAATTCTTGCTCCGCACAGGGCGAACTTTCTTATAGATAAAAATAGTATAACGGATTTTTGCCTGCAAGTCAAATTGGATACTTGACAAATATGACGGCTCTGTGTAAAATTATATTGAAATTTGGTGATCTGTAAATGGTTGCCTACATAGAATTTTAGAAAAATAAATATTTATGAAGGAGGAGAAAAAATGGATGATCAGATGAACAACGATGGGCCTGTTCAGTATCAGCCAACACAGACGCCAGGCAATGACAAGGATAATTATGCTACGGCAATTCTGGTTCTTGGCATTTTGTCCATTGTGTGCTGTGCACCTTGTGGCATTGTCGCACTGGTACTGCGGTCAAGCAATAAAAATGAGATTTCAGAGGAAAAGCAGGGACTGGTTACAGCAGGTTTTATCACTTCTATTATTGGTCTTTGCCTGTGGGGAATTGGAATTCTTATTTATGCATTCACCGCTGTGTTTGCCGTTGCTATGTTTTAACCGAAAGCATCTTAAGATTTTTAAGAGTTTTTTAGTGGAAACGCTGCCACAGTTCAACGAAGAAACGAAGAATACCAAAGATGAGAAAAAGATATATCAGAATGTAAAGATATACAGGCCGTGTTTTCATTCCATGGACGTGGCTCAATAAGTTAAGAAAACTTCTTTCCTGATGCTGGGAAGGAAGTTTTTTTGCATTTAAACAAATGATCCAGGAGGATAAGTGCGCTGCCGTGTGGCTGAGGATAAACGCGGCATAGAGCACGGCACAGTACAGAATCCCCGGATTATAGCAAATGCTTTGGAGGATATCACCCCGCAGCAGTGCAATGACTGCTCTTGTACAGCCACAGCCGGGACACGAAAATCCTGTGAGAGTATGGAACAGACAAGGGGGGAGGAACAGGGATGGAATGGAATGGCCTTGATGTAAAAAGAGGACTGCAATTATGATAAAAGGTAAGGCCAAAAGAAGTTTTAGGTAGAGGCGTGTCTCTTTGCTATGGATGCGTTTAAACATAATGAAATCTCCTTTGTCTGTATTGTATAGGAAATCAGGCCGAAGCTCATGTTTCCATTATAGTTAAAAAGAGAGTGATGGTCAAGAATGTGCTTGCAGGGAAAAGGGGAAGATGGTATCCTTTTACTATATAAGGAAAACGAGGTTATCAGAACATGAAGAAAAATGAATTCTATGAGGGGGAGGTAATCTCCCTGCGGTTTCCCAATAAAGGACAAGTAGAGGTAGAGGGGGAAGAAGTTCCTGTATTAGTAAAGAATACACTGCCGGGACAGAAGATTCGGTTCCAGTTGAAGAAAGCGAGAAAGAACCGGCCAGAGGGAACCCTGACGGAGATATTGAAACCTTCTGATATAGAGAACCAGATACCACCTTGCCCGCATTTTACAGGCTGTGGCGGGTGTTCCTACCAGACATTGGATTATCCGGGCCAGTTAAAACTGAAGCTTTCCCAGGTACAGAAACTTTTAATGGATGTATATCCAGAATTTCCATTAAAAGACTGTGCTGCCAGTCCGCGGCAGTGGGAGTACCGAAACAAAATGGAATTTTCTTTTGGCGATGAGGTGAAGGATGGACCGCTGGCCCTTGGCCTGCATAGGCGTGGCAGTTTTTATGATATCCTCCCAGTGCCGGAATGCCATATCGTGGATGAGGATCTGAGAAAGATCCTTATCGCAACCCTGGCTTTTTTTCGTGAGCGGGGAATTGCCTTTTATCATAAAATGCGACATGAAGGAGTTCTTCGGCATCTTCTTGTAAGAAAGGCATGGAAGACAGGGCAGATCCTAGTCTGCCTTGTAACGACTTCCCAGTGGGAGGGGGATGGTGTGCTTTCTGATTACAAAGAGGCTCTGCTGCAGCTCTCTTTGGAGGGAGAGTATGCCGGAATCCTTCACATGACGAATGACAGTCTGTCAGATGTAGTGAGGTCAGACAAGACAGCGGTTCTATATGGAAGGGATTATATTTATGAGGAATTGCTTGGACTTACATTCAAAATATCACCATTTTCTTTCTTTCAGACTAATTCTGCCGGGGCAGAAGTCCTCTATCAGATAGTAAGGGAGTATATTGGTGAGATCAAAGGCAAGGTTGTATTCGATCTCTACAGTGGGACAGGAACCATCGCCCAGGTGCTGGCACCCGTGGCGAAAAAGGTAGTGGGGATCGAGATCGTGGAAGAAGCGGTGGAGGCGGCAAGGGAGAATGCGAAACGGAATGGGTTGGATCATTGTATCTTTCTGGCGGGAGACGTACTGAAGCTGCTGGATGAGGTGGAAGAAACACCAGATGCCATCGTGCTGGATCCTCCGAGGGAGGGTGTCCACCCGAAAGCGATCGCAAAGATATTGGAATATGGGGTGGAAAGGATCGTATATATCTCCTGTAAGCCGACTTCCCTGGCAAGGGACCTGGAAGTATTTCTTCAGTATGGATATCAACCAGTGAGGGCACAGTGTGTTGATATGTTTCCCTGGACCAGGGGGATAGAAACGGTAGTCCGGTTGGACAAAAAATAGAGGATAAATGTCCTTCTGTACAGCATGAACTCGATTCAGAAGAATGGTTGGATTTTGTATTTGAAAGGGAGGCAAAGAAAAATCTTCGAATGCATATTTTGGAAGAGGCAGTCCGTATTTGCAGGAATGCTATGAATCACTTCATACGCAGGGGGCAGGTTATATTGTGGATGATATAGATGAATATATCAGAGTCAGAGGGAATGATTGGATATTTTATCGCTCCCTATTTGAATGATTCGTTCTTTACTTTGCCAAAGCAAAAAGATATAATTAGGATAAACCAGATATGGAAAGGGGAGCATATCAATGAAACAAAAGATCATTTTTATTTTGTTATTTGTTTTCCTTGGCGGGATGCTAGCTTATGTCTGTGTGGCAGGTTATTATTCTCACCAGATGCAGGCGGCAAATTCAGGTTCTTCTGAGATGATGGAAAATAAGCAGTTACATTCTTTCGCATCTGGCAGCATGATATCATCTGTTCTGGAAGATGAGGAAGAAGACAACAGAATGAGGGAGCAGGAAACTATAGCACGGATTGATTATCCGCTGATCGATCTTTATTTTGAGAGAGATAAAACTTACAAAATTGCTGTGATTGATTATATGGATCAGACAGTTGTGAAAGAATATGAAGAAAAAGGGGATTTTTTCCAATTCAATAAGGAGTTTATCTCTATCCTGACCTGTCCAGCCGGCAGGGGAACTACACCACCTTATATATTTTGTATCTATGAAGGAGATGAACGGATAAAGGATTTGGACTGTTTTGGAGTAAGACCAGGAATTCTGGATGGTAAATGGGAGAATCAGGGTGAGTAGAAAAAGAGGCCAGAACATTTTTATGGCATATCATGGTAAGGAAAAAAGATCACATCATTGAAACAGGAGTAAGGACACCATGAAACAGTACAGGAGAATGTTTCAGTATGTAGAGGAGATTCTCTGCAGTTATGACCGGAAAAAGGGAGAGAAGAGCAAGAATAAGATTGCCTATGACCGTTACGCCCATACAGTACGGGTCTATCATTGGATGCTCCGGATCACAGAAGAACTCCGGGATGAGTCTCTGGATATGGAGTCTCTTAAGATTGCTGCTATTTTTCATGATGCCGGGTATGGGACAGGCGGGGCAGAAGATCATGCACGATTCAGCGCTGCGGTCTGCCGGGATTACCTGGAGCGGCGTCAGTATCCACAGCCCCAGGTGGATTTTATCTGCTATCTTATTGAAGAGCATTCCAATAAGAAATTACTATATGAGAGAAATACTCCTATAGAACTGGTGGTACTGATGGAGGCGGATATGCTGGATGATACTGGAGCTATGGGGATCATTCTGGACACCTGGATCGCCTCAAAGGAGGAGTCTCCCAGTTTTGAGTCGGTATGCAGGCATTTTGAGAAATATACATACCGGCACATGAAACAGATGGAGTTTGTCACGGCACCGGGAAAGAAATTCTGGCATGAAAAACGGAAACTTGTTTACGAGTTCCTCCGCCAGTACCGCCGTGATCTTGGGCTGTAAGATATTTTGTTTTTATAAAGGAAACTCTGTTCATCGCATATAAAAATACAGTATCTGCTTTTTTCCCTTTAGTCCTCAATTTTCCAGAAAAGGAGTCATAGTTGGCGCAGTTGTAATCAATATTTGTAAACAGGGTTCTCCCTCTGTGATAGAGCCGACAGCAAAGGAATTTACGATAACAGGCTTTTTCTACAATAATTTTATTGCGGACAGACATTGAAGTGATATGCGGGATATGATAGAATACCATTATATTGTTGCTGCCACTGGCTCATTACTTTTGAAGCTGCAGGAAAATCGTTTATGCAGTGGTTTGCCCGCAGTGACACTCTGATGAAAATCCTGGAGGATATCCCGGGTCATGGGAACTGCGTTGTCATAGATGAACTGCAGGCTCTGGTTGGTGCGGGAGGCATATTCTTTTGGATGCACATCCATCATATGCCCTTCCAGTTCCTCATAGTGCATGGAGATTTTCATGCAGAGACGTATAAAAGCACGTTTCAGGGATTTCCCGCTGGTCAGGAGCCATTTATAAAATCTCATGCCGTATAAAGATTCCCGGATTGCCTTTTCTGTGAGCTTTAATGGCTGATATACTTTTGTGATGGCATCTACCACTTCTTTCGCTGCAGTCACTTTTTTCCATACAGGGTAAGTGATAGGGCGGAATCCGTCTTTGCGGATGAGATGACGGTCAAATTCATTCTCAATGGCGAGATGGTTATATCCGGGATTTTTGGACATAGGAATGACGAAACTGTGGCATTCGCTGTCCAGCATGTAGTGACAGATGTAGCCCAGAACATAGGCATAGACACCAGAATCTGTACCTTCTTTTTGTATGATGGGAAGGATGCGTTTCAGAAAGCCATGGATCGGCTGACCATGCTGCCAGTATCCCATCTGGTTGGTGCGGAGCTTCAGCATTGGGTGATAAAAAAACAGGAAATCCGGACCCTGTAAGCCCGCCCGAAATTCTTTCTGGTGCTTTTTAATAATATGTTGCAGCTCCTCTGGTAACTGTTCAGCCACCTTTTTGCCAAAGGAGTCATGTGCGTAGATACATGGCATAATGATTACCTCCATTCCAGTTCATGTCATAACAATAGTATAACAAAAAATGCAAAAAATATAAAGAAAAAGACAGGTGTTATATGAAGATAAAGAAAAATATTAAAAATGGTGTGACGTATCTTACTTTTCCGATATTTGAAAATGCAGGGGTGCGACATGGATTCTCAACACGGCTGGGTGGTGTCAGCCAGGGTGATCTTGGTTCCATGAATCTTAGTTTCAGCCGGGGAGACGATCCGGAAAGGGTGATGGAAAACCATCGCCGTTTTGCAGCAGCAGTGGGATATCCTGTGGAAAACCTGGTATTCAGTGACCAGGTGCATGATACGGTGATCCGTCGTGTAGATGCCTCAGACTGTGGAAAGGGGATTCTGCGGGAATCAGATCTAAAAGGGGTAGATGGCCTGGTTACAGATGATCCAGAGGCCGTGCTGATGACTTTTTTTGCCGACTGTGTTCCTCTGTTTTTGTATGATAAAAAACATCATGCCATCGGAGCGGTTCATTCCGGCTGGCGTGGCACTGTGGGAAGGATTGGAGCCAGGGCTGTGGAAAAAATGAGGGATGAGTTTGGTTCTGTGCCAGATGATCTTCTCGCCGTAGTCGGCCCATCAATCTGTCAGGACTGTTATGAGGTAAGTGAGGATGTAGCAGAGGCATTCCGTCAGGAGTTTAAGGAAGAGCAGTGGGAAGAACTATTGATGGCAAAGCCGGAACACAAATACCAGATGGATTTGTGGCGGGCCAATGAGATCATCCTGACAGAGTCGGGGATTCCTGCCAGCCAGATACAGGTCTGTGGATTGTGCACATGTTGTCATTCGGATTTTCTTTTTTCCCACCGTGCCTCAGGAGGCAAAAGAGGAAATCTGGCAGGTGTGATGACACGGATGCCGTTGTAGTTTAAATTGGCGTTGCCAGGCAAAGGAACTGTTAAGAAATAATTTTTAAACAGTTCCTTAGAAAAGGAGGGCAGCAAAAGAGTGAACAAACGAAACTATCAGAGGGAGCTGGATGAATTGTTATCCAGCCTGCCGAAGGAGGATGGGAGGAAAAAGCGATTGTTTCTCCACTGTTGCTGTGCACCATGCAGCAGTTATGTATTGGAATACCTGTATCCTTTTTTTGATGTCACTATATTTTTCTATAATCCCAATATTGTGGAAAAAGCAGAATATGTTAAGAGAAAGGATGAATTGCTGCGCTATCTGTCGGAAGTATCTTTTGGCAGCGAGATCCATACACTGGATGCTGACTATGATCCGGAACGTTTTCTACAGATGGCGCAGGGGCATGAAAATGATCCTGAGCGGGGGGAGCGATGTGATCTGTGTTTCCGTATGCGTCTGTCAGAGACGGCAAGACAGGCGTCGAAGGGAAGATATGATTATTTTTGTACTACCCTTTCTATCAGTCCCCATAAGAATGCCGATATGCTGATGTTCATTGGGGAAGAACTGGCGAAGCAATATAAAGTGCCCTACCTGCCTTCTGACTTCAAAAAACGAAATGGATATAAACGAAGCATTGAATTGTCATCACTTTATCATTTATACAGGCAGGATTATTGTGGGTGCATATACTCAAAGAGAAGGGGTGGCCTTGAGAGTGAATAGGAGAAAAACGGCTGTTCTGGTAAGCCTGCTGTTGTGCCTCTGCATGTTGGCTGCCTGTGCCAGCGGTGGGGAACGGAATAAGCAGGCAGGATCAGAGGAGAATGCAAAACTGGTCAAAGAAGTTTATGCCATGGATACGGTTATGGATCTCACGATCTATGGTTTTCATAAAGAGGGGAAGGCACTTTCTGAGACGGAGCTTGGCGGAGTGATGAATCAGGCAGTGGCATTGATCAACCGTCTGGAAGGATTATTCTCTGTGACAAAACAGGACAGTGATATTTCCAAGATCAATGCCGCTGGCGGAAAGCCAGTGACAGTAGCAGATGAAACCTTTGACCTGCTGCAGAAATGCATTCATTATTCGGATATCACAGATGGTATGTTTGATATTTCTGTTTATCCCCTTGTGAAGCTGTGGGGATTTACGACAGAGGAATATCATGTCCCCACAGAGCAGGAGATCAGGAAAGTGCAGGATCAGATTGACTACAAGAAAATCCGGCTTTCTGACGGAAATACTGTGCAGATTGAAGAAGGAATGCAGATCGATCTGGGAGCCGCTGCGAAAGGGTATCTGTCCCAGAAACTGATAGACCTTTTCCGGACAGAAGGAATTGAGTCTGCTGTCGTTTCCCTCGGTGGGAACGTGCAGGCAATGGGGAAGAAAGAAGATGGAAGTCTTTATCATATCGGACTGGTAGACCCGGCTGACGGGACAAGTATTTATGGAACCCTGGAAGTGGAAGACAGGGCAGTGATCACCAGCGGGATCTATCAGCGGTATTTTGAAGAAGATGGACAGACCTGGCACCATATTATGGATAAGAGGACAGGGAAGCCTGCGGACAATGGCCTTGCATCGGTGACAGTTGTCACAGCAGACGGTCCTGCAGGAGATGCCCTTGCTACAGCACTGTATGTGATGGGAGAAGAAAAAGCTGTTGAATATCAGAAAAAACATCCTGAGATAGAGGTCATACTGATCCGGAAGGATGGTTCCTTATGGCAGTCAGGCAACTTATTAAAAAGATAAAAAAGGAGAAGACAAAATGGGATATCTTACGATCACAGAGAACAGTATACAGTATGAAAGGAGAAATGAACTGGCAAGGATCACAGCCTTTGGTGGAGATGTGCTTCGTTTCCAGTCATCGCCCAATGGGTATCTGGAGGAGGAGGACTGGGTTCTTCTGCCACAGCCGGAGGTATCTGTCGTCACTTTCATAGGTGAACATAGTGCCATGATCACGAATGGCAGGATCCGGGCAGAGATGTTTGATAATGGAAAAGTGGTCTATTCCAGGAGAGATGCAGGCAGTGATAGGTATGAAGTGATGCTGGAGGAGATGACAGAATATGCCTTTGATGCTTTTTACCGCACATACCGTACAAAAGGATCGAATACACATCTTGCCAATGTGATCTTTAAGCCGGATGAGAGAGAGCATTTTTATGGTCTGGGAGGAGAACACAATGGATGTTTTGATATGAAAGGGAGCACCAGCGAACTACAGCACCGCAATACAAAGACATCGATTCCTTTCGTCTATTCATCAAGGCGTTATGGATTTCTCTGGAATAATCCTTCTGTGGGGCGGTGTGAGCTTACAAATAATCACAGCAAATGGACAGCGTACTGTACCAAACAGGTGGATTATCTTGTGATCACCGGAGACACACCATCACAGATCATGGGGAAATATGCGGATCTCACCGGGCATACTCCAGAATTCCCCTATTTTGCTTCTGGTTTCTGGCAGAGCAAATTGAGATATGAGAGCCAGGAAGATCTTCTTACTGTTGCCAGGGAATATAAGAAAAGAAATATTCCAGTATCCGCCATCGTCATAGATTATTTCCACTGGACAGAGCAGGGTGACTTTAAGTTTGATCCGGAATACTGGCCGGATCCGGAGGGAATGGTGAAGGAACTGGAAGAAATGGGAATCCGGCTGATGGTATCCATCTGGCCCACATCCAATCCAAAAAGTGAAAATTACCGCTATATGGATGACCGGAATATGATCCTGCGCACAGAGAATGGCGTTTATGGAATGCAGGACTTCTATGGACAGCAGGATTATATTGATACATTAAACCCAAGGGCAAGAGAACATATGTGGAAACTGGTGCGGAAAAATTATTATGAGAGGGGAATCCATTATTTCTGGCTGGACGAGGCAGAACCGGGACTGATTCCCAATCATTATGATAATATCCGGTGCTGTCGGGGAAATTTTGAAGAATATGCGCTGCTGTATCCCTATTTCTATGAAAAGATGTTCTATGATGGATTGATGGCAGAAGGAGAAAAGGATATCATCACACTGGCGCGCGCCGGATATATGGGTTCCCAGCGTTATGGTGCATTGATTTGGTCTGGAGATCTTCCTTCTACCTTTGAGGCACTGGCAAAATCCGTCAGGACGGGACTTGCCATGTCTATGAGTGGTATCCCCTGGTGGACTACGGATATTGGTGGTTTCTGGGGTGGCGACATCGAAAGTGAGGAGTTCCGGGAACTGGTGGTGCGCTGGTTCCAGTTCGGCGTATTCTGTCCTGTCACCCGCCTTCATGGCGTGCGTGTGAAACCAAAGGGGCATATAGACAGGCATCCGGGGATCAATGAGATGAGTGGCGGAGACAATGAGATCTGGAGTTTTGGAGAGAGAGATTATAGTATTCTAAAAGATCTGATTGACCTTCGTGAACGCCTGCGTCCTTATGTCATGGATTATATGAAAGAAGCGGAGGAGACGGGGATCTCTATTATGCGGCCATTGTTTATGGAATTTCCGGACGATGGGAACTGCTACCAGCAGGAGGATGAGTATCTCTTTGGACAGGATATCCTTTTTGCCCCCATTACTGTACAGGGACAGACAGAGCGCGAGGTCTATCTGCCAGAGGGACGCTGGGTCAATGTCAATGACCGCACTGTGACAGAAGGTGGCTGTACTGTCCGTGCCGCAGCAGAACTAGATCAGTTTATTGCCTATGTGAGAGAAGGCGCAGAAGTATTAGAGGTATTTTAAGCAGAATATAAACCCAGAGGGATACTTCTCAAAGAGAGATATCTCCCTGGGTTCTTATT
The DNA here is from genome assembly GCA_947643415.1 of uncultured Clostridia bacterium. Lineage (GTDB taxonomy): Bacteria > Bacillota > Clostridia > Lachnospirales > Lachnospiraceae > Eubacterium_F. The sequence goes on from CANRWA010000009.1 coordinate 39,858, forward strand.
AGATAAAATGATAAATGATAGCAGCTATAATAATGCCGATGATACTGGCGATGGTAAACTTAATGGTGAAACCAAAGGTGAGAACCATGACACCAATATCAAATTTAATGGGATTGGAAAGACCAAAATTCATGCCGTAATCAAGCCAGGACAGGGCAGATACACCACTGGCGAGATGTCCGATAAAGCTGCCCAGCACTACTCCTGCCAGTACAAGGAGAAAGAGCGCCCAGCTATTTTTTCCTGCTCCGCGAGCCATATCTATGTACCTCCATTCGTTCATATGTTCTGTATATATTATAAGCATACACTATTTCAGATAATTTCGCAACTACTGAATTAAAAATAACAATGTGTTTGACAGGATTGTATTACTATGATATATTATATTTATCGAAAAACGATAAATATAGAGTGGAGAAGGAGTATACATTATAAGATATGGGTGAACAGATAAAACCAAGACATATCTGTCAGGGAACGAAACTTCTGGTAGATATCATTTTTGTGGCAGAGATCCTTGCCACACTTGCCATGCCTTTCAGTATACCATGGATGAATAAGAATTATTCCCATCTTGTGGGACTGGATGTCCCCATGACTATCATCTATATGCTGGTTGGGGTTGTATGCATGGCTGCTACCTGGATACTGCGTGGCATTCTCCGTACTGTGGTGGATGGAAATTGCTTTGTGCAGGAAAATGTTACCGGACTGCAGAAGATCAGTAGCTGTTTTCTCTGTCTTGTCTTATTGTTGGCCTGCCGTGCTTTTGTATATCTGACCATGGCGATTTTAATTGATATTTTCCTTTTCTTTATTGCTTTTGTATTCTGCCGTGTCGTGGCACTGGTCTTTCAGGAGGCAGTGCGGCACAAAGAAGAGAATGACCTGACGATATAGGGAGGCAGAATATATGGCAATTCGGATAAAACTTGATGAGATAATGAAGAAAGAAGGGAAATCCCTGACAGAACTGGCGGGGGAGATCGATATTACCCTTGCCAACCTTTCTATCCTGAAAAATAATAAAGCAAGGGCAGTCCGGTTTACGACACTGAATGCCCTTTGCCAGGCACTGAATTGCCAGCCGGGAGATATTCTGGAGTATGTAGATGATGTACAGGAGGAAGGTGGGGAAAATGAAAATACAGATTAGGATCATGGTAAGTGTATCTGTTCTGGCAGGAAGTGTGGCGATTATATTCCTGGCATACTTTGGTTTCCGTAATTGGTATAATTCGTCTGCCATCACAGACTGGATCGTAAGTTCGGAGGAACAGGACACGACAGAACGCCACAGGCAGAACATGGAAGAGAGCTATCAGATCCTGCCAGACCATATCCTGCTGATCCCAGACAAGGGAGAGGATAGGCATAAGCTGGTGCGCCTGAACCGTCAGGGAAAGACAGAACAGATCGTGGCAGAAGAAGAGGTGGATTCCTTTCTGGAACTGAATCAGAAGGTTTATTATGATGTATGGGGATATACCGGATGGGATGATGAGATATCAAGGATCTACTGCTATGATTATGAAACGAAGGAACATACTTTATTGATAGAATGTCCTGATATTAACTGGTTCAGTGTTTATCAGGATCAGATCATCTATGTCTGTCATGACAGTATGGAAGGACAGATGCAGGTTTATTCCTGTGACCTGCTTGGCAAAAACAAGAAAGTCCTTTATCAGGCTAAACGGGAAACGGAGGACTATTATGACTGCCAGTTCTTTCTCACAGAGAACCAGATTCTGCTGCTTTATGACATAGAAGATACAAAGAGTGCAAATGACTGCCAGATTGCCATGCTGTCATTGAAGACAAAGGAAATGAGGGATATCATTACTCTGGAGACATGGCCATGGAAGCCCTTTCTTCTTGGTCAGAGCCTCTTTGTCTTACAGGAAGATGCGTTGTATCAGATCATGCTGGAGCCGGAGAAAGGACTGGCGGATAAAAAAAGGCTGTCAGGGGATAAGGATTATGATGAGATCGCCTGCCTTTATGGTAAAGGTGAAGATCTGTACAGCAGAAATTACGATGGTGAATTCAGGCTTTTGTCCGAAAGGGGGAATCCATAATGTCAGATTTCATACCGGTATCCATAGGGGATCTTATTTCCCTTGCCTGTATGGGTTTTGTTCCGATATTGCTAACCATATGGTTTATTGCCAGCCTGGTTCGGTTTCTGCACAGTGGGAAATTGGAGAGACAGATACAAAAGAAACGTATGATACTGATGATCGTATCGGGTTCTTTGATGACACTGTGTTATGTGGGAATGATCTTTCTCTATTATGCCTTTGCCCAGATCATGCAGTCCATGTGATACTTAGACACAAGGGAGGTGTTTCGGTATGAAAGAGAAAACATTTATCAAAATTATGGTCATCATTGCCGTTCTTGGTGTTCTGTCCACAGGCATTCTCATTGTCTGTACCATTTACCTGCGCCAGAATTGTTCCATTATAACTTATATTTCCAATGAATGAAGGAGATTATTGACATGGGGGGAAAGACAAAGAAAGAGGGACTGAAAAAACAGCTTTGTATCATTATTTTGTCGGTACTGCTCTTTGCCATTCTGGATTTTAGCATCTATCATATTTTTACAAGACGGGTGATACCGGATACCAGTGCTGAGATGCAGGCAAAGTCAGTGGAAGTATCGGAATACCTGCCCTTTGAAGAAAATTCCAAGATCGTAAAGATGAGATCAGAACTTACCCTGACAGGGGATCTTCCTGTCTTGGATGGGGCGGCAGCCTTATATCCGGTTTTTTCCGCTTTTGTCAATGCTGTTTATCCCGAAAACAGTTGTATATTTCAGGATGGAAACTTTTCATCTAAAAGCTGCCTGCAGATGAACAACACAAGAGGAGCTTATCAGGGGGTTGTGGATGGGACAGTGGATCTTATATTTTGTGCGGCGCCATCGGATGATCAGTTAAATTATGCAAAGGAAAAGGGGGTGGAGTTAGAACTTGTGCCCATTGGAAGGGAAGCATTTGTCTTTCTCGTAAATAAAAATAATCCGGTCTCAGACCTCACCACCAGTCAGGTACAGGGAATCTACAGCGGAACATACCGGAACTGGGCAGAACTTGGGGGAGAACCAAAAAGGATCGCCGCCCTGCAGAGAAATGAAGGAAGCGGCAGTCAGACAGCCCTGAAATCCTTTATGAAAGGGAAAGAACTGAAAACAGATTATAATACTTTCCTGGGAAGTGCCATCGGATTTTCGTTCCGTTATTATGTTGAAGGGATCGTTTCGGCCGGAAATATAAAAATGCTGTCGCTGAATGGGGTATATCCCAACAAAGAGAACATACGGAATGGCAGTTATCCAATCAGTGATTTTTTTTATGCGGTCTACCGGAAAGATAATGACAATGCGAATATTCCTGTGCTGCTCAAGTGGATTTTGTCAGAAGAGGGGCAGAGGATCATAGAAGAGAGCGGGTATGTGGGAGTGTGATATTATATATACATTTTTAAAGCGGTGTCTGGGCTGATTCAGAACACCGCTTTTGAAATATATTCCACCTGTGCGGGTGGATGGCGATTCATGGCAAGTTTTTAACCCTGATATAGATTTCTCTGGTCAATGACACGAACTGCCTTGCCCTCGCTCCGGGCAATCGTCTTTGGTTCTACCAGTGTGATCTTAGCATAGATTCCAAGCATTGCTTTCAATCCGGCCACCAGTTTATCGGCGGCCTGCTGACGGTTAAAGGTAGTGTCAGCCGCCATGGCAGGTGTAAGTTCAACCTGAACTTCGATGCGGTCACTGTTCTTCACACGGGTCACGATGATTTGATAGTTGGCAGCGAAGCCCTGATTGATGAGAACTGTCTCAATCTGGGACGGGAATACATTAACCCCCTTGACAATGAGCATGTCGTCACTACGCCCCATTGGTTTGGACATCTTCACATGAGTACGTCCACAGGAACATTTCTCACGGGAGAGTACACAGATGTCCCTTGTGCGGTAGCGCAGAAGAGGGAATGCCTCTTTCGTGATACTGGTAAATACCAGCTCACCCTTCTCTCCATCTGGCAGGACTTCTCCGGTGTTCGGATTGATGATCTCCGCGATAAAGTGGTCTTCATTGATATGCATGCCTGTCTGTTCAGAACATTCGAAAGATACCCCCGGACCAGATATCTCTGTCAGTCCATAGATATCATATGCCTTGATGCCAAGCAGGTTCTGGATATCCTGACGCATTTCCTCCGTCCATGCTTCGGCACCAAAGATACCTGCCTTCAGCTTAATCTTATCCTTTACACCAAGTTCCTGAACTGTCTCACCGAGATAAGCAGCGTAAGATGGGGTACAGCAGAGAATGGTAGAACCAAGGTCAGTCATAAACTGGATCTGACGCTCTGTATTTCCGGATGACATTGGCAATGTCAGGGAACCCAGTTTGTGTGAGCCGCCATTCAGTCCCGGTCCCCCGGTGAAAAGCCCATATCCATAAGAAACATGGACCACATCATCCTTTGTTCCACCTGCAGCCACAATCGCGCGGGCACAGCATTCTTCCCACAGATCAAGATCATGCTGGGTATAGAAGGCCACGACACGGCGTCCGGTAGTACCGCTGGTGGATTGGATGCGGACACATTCTGAAAGGGGACGTGCCAACAGTCCATATGGGTAGGCATCCCTCAGGTCATCTTTGGTGATGAACGGAAGTTTATGTAAATCATCGATCGATTTGATGTCTCCAGGTTCCATTCCCATATTCTGCATACGTGTCCGGTAATATGCTACATTGTCATAGACATTCTTTACCTGCTTTATCAGACGCGCATTCTGCCACTTGCGGATCTGGTCCCTGGATGCACATTCGATATCCTGTTGATAATAGTTAGCCATAGTTTTTGCTTCCTCCTTAAATTGCAATATATAATTACAATACCACAACAGGCTGGGACAGGTCAAGAATGGATGGAATTTTAACAGGATAAACTTGAATTAACACTTGAAAAATATTATACTATAGATGAGTACATAGAGGAGGTAAACTGCTTATGGGAATCTATCTTAATCCTGGCAATAAGGGATTTTGGGAATCGATCCGGTCCAAAATATATGTGGATAAGACAGGTCTGATCGCTCGTACGAATGAATTCATGAATACAGAAGATAAATTTATCTGTGTCAGCCGTCCCCGGCGTTTTGGAAAATCAATGGCATTGAAAATGCTTGCAGCTTATTATAGTTGTGGCTGTGATTCAAAAGATCTGTTTACCGGACTTATAATAGAAAATGATCCGGAATTTGATGAATTTCGGAACAAATATGATGTGATCTTTTTGAATATGCAGCAATTTCTAAGTGAGGCAGAACCAGGAAAATTAACAGAATATCTTGAGAAAGCTGTAATCGCTGAGATTCGCAGGGTATATGGGGAATTATTCCAAGAACAGGAAACGATTCTTGCTTCTGTGTTGAGGCAGATTTATGTGGAAACAGAGAGACAGTTTATCTTTCTGATCGATGAGTGGGATTGTGTGATGCGTGAAAGGCCCAAGGACGACGTTCTGCAGAGATCTTATCTTGATTTCCTGCGTAATCTCCTGAAGGACCAGCCATACGTGGCACTTGCCTATATGACAGGGATTCTTCCGGTCAAGAAATATGGCTCACATTCTGCACTGAATATGTTTGCCGAATATTCCATGACTGATCAGGATGTATTTGAAGAGTATACTGGTTTTACTGAGGATGAAGTAAAGGAACTGTGTGAAAGATTTGATATGGATTTTGAAGAGACAAGCAGATGGTATGATGGATATCGATTCAAAAAATTTCATCACATATACAATCCGCGGTCTGTCGTGGAGTCCATGCGCCGCCAGGACTATTCAAATTATTGGACTTCTACAGAGACTTATGAGGCATTAAAGATCTATATGGATATGGATTTTGATGGGCTGCGGGCAGATGTTGTCCAGATGCTTGCCGGTGGTTTTGTAAAAGTTAATACCCGAAGCTTCCAGAATGATATGCGGACCTTTGAGACGAAGGATGATGTTCTGACATTATTAGTTCATCTGGGGTATCTTGCACACAATTCCAAAACAAAAGAAGTATTTATTCCCAATAAGGAAATTATGGAAGAATTTGAGACAGCAATGAGTGTCAGGGGCTGGTCAGAGGTAATGAGGGTTTTAAGGGCATCAGACAAACTGCTTGAGGATACCATTCGCTGTGATGCAGAAAAAGTAGCAGAAGGACTTGATAAAGCACATATGGAAGTCGCTTCCATCCTAACCTACAATAATGAAAATTCACTTGGATGTGCTGTCAGCCTTGCCTATTACAGTGCCAGAAAAGATTATAAGATGATACGGGAACTTCCTACCGGACATGGATTTGCGGATATTGTCTTTCTTCCACTTCCGCATGCAGGAAAGCCCGCACTGGTAGTAGAACTGAAATATGATAAGACAGTTGATACAGCGATACAGCAGATTAAAGGAAAACATTATTCACAGGCACTGGAAGGCTACACTGGGGAAATCCTTTTGGTGGGGGTCAGCTATGATAAAGTAACTAAAAAACATGAGTGTGTGATAGAAAAGATGGAATAAGAGGAAAAGTGCTCGAGAATTCCACTTTTTGCGGGGAAAGAACGGCCAATGGCCGTTCTTTCCCTGTTGCGGTTTTCAGTCAGCCTATTTCATATATTCTCCGGGCCGCCTTTTCAAACCGTTCATCCTGACGAATCCTGTCAAAACAGTGGTCAGTCAGATTATCTTCATATAATATCCTTGCCTGGGAGCGGCTGTCTGCTGTATCAAATAATTTTTTATAGGTTGTATATTTCAGCAGAAGCGTGGTGCGTTCTGCTAGATCCGGGAGTTGGTTGTATTGTTCCAGATAATCCGCTGATTTTTCAATGATACGGAGTGCAGATTCACAATCTCCAAGTTCCAGAAGCAGCGGGGCACGGCCGGTGATCCAGAACTTTGGCAGAAGATAGTACCAGCCCTTCAGATCTTCTTCATCATAAATGATCCGCACGATCTGTTCCATTTTATCCATAAGATCTAATTGTTCACTGGCAGGAAGAGAAGTATTCTTCATATATCTCCATATATTCCACACAAGCTCATCTGTGCACAGAACTATCTGATGGCATATATGATCAAGAAGTTCCTCTTCTTTCAAAGCATAACGGATATTTAACTCTCTGGAAAAAATCATGGAAGGCAGTGTCTCCAGAATCTGCCGGCCTTTTTCTGTCTCACCGATCTCACAGTAATGGAACCCAAGACGGCTTTTTACCTCAATGCGTATCGTATCATCGGTGCAGCCCGACAATATCTTTTCGCCAAGTTCAATAATCTCATTCTTGTATTTTTCCCTGTTATCCTTCCAGTCCGGAATATCGGCATCATCAGATCCGGAGACGAAGAGGGCATACATAAGCTTATTCAACAAGGTATAGTTATTGGGGAATTCCTTTACTCCTGAGCGGGCGATCTCAATACAGTCATTGATCTGTCCACGGGCGATGGCAGTGTTGAATTTGTCCACATATTGGCGTACCTGTTCTTCTTTTTGGGATTTTCCTGTCCCCAGCAGTTCTTCAATCGTCACATCAAAATAATCCGCGATAACTGGCAGAAGGGAGATATCCGGAGTGGTGGTACCACACTCCCAGCGTGATACTGCCTGGGGAGAGATGCAGAGAATATCTGCCATCTGCTCCTGGGTGAGTTCTTGGTTCAACCGCAATTTTTTGAAAATTTCTGCAAAATATATTGTCATTTTAATCGAATCCTCCTTGTTTTTTGATGGCAGCGCTGTCTGTTATGTATATACTATACAATGAGAGTAAGCCAGAAAGCAAGCAACCAGAATAAGAGATAAAAACAACTATAATGAGAATCATAGAATGTCTTGACAGTAAATTTTATGAGGAGTAAAATATATTCATAATTTTATGGATTAGTTTAGCTCGATGGCACCAATTTGAATTCGCTGTTGAGCTGCCTTAAAAGATAAAGAGATTTTCTGAAGGAAAAGGAGGATATGATGTGAAAGAAAATAGAAAAACAATAGCTTTATTCCTTAGTCTTGTATTGGCCCTTTCTTCTGTGTTGTGGCAGATACCGGGGAAATTTATGGTAAATGATTCTGCAACCGAATCGCTGGTTCCATCTGAGGCCGCCGCAGCAACGGGCCCGTCTTCAGCAGCAACAGGTTCTGCTACAGCTACGGATTCCCCAGCCCCCACAGCGACACCAGAAGCCACAGAAAATCCTTATGGTATCAGCTCGCCAGTCAAAGATGATAATGGTGTGACAACCTGGGATTGTATCTATTTTGGTAATTATTGGCAGAATGATACGGATGGTAATGGGACAGCTGATAAAAAAGACGCAAAAGAACCCGTCAGATGGCGTGTGCTTTCAATAGATGGAGAGAATGCTTTTCTGCTGGCAGATAAAGGACTGGATTGCCAGCCATATAATGCAGAACACGCCAATGTTATATGGGAGGACTGTTCACTCCGTACCTGGCTGAATAGTACCTTTTATCAGGATGCTTTCAGTCAGGAAGAGCAGTCAGCTATTTATACGACAACAGTTGTGAATAATGAAAGGACACCTTATTATAAAGCTTTTGGCAGGAAGGATACACCAGATAAGGTGTATCTGATGTCTGTTACCGAGGTTAGCAATGAAACTTATGGATTTGATTCGGATTTTGCGGTAGAAAATAAAGCAAGGTGTACGAAAGGCACATCATATGCCAAAGCACAGGGAGCTTTGACCAGTGCGGAGATCGGATCGGATGATTATACCGGAAATGTACGTTGTATGCTGCGGTCATCGGTTTATGATGAGGATGGTAAAATAATCCATACCGTTGCGCTTGTGGGAGGGAGAGGCAGCGGTCTCGCTAATGGCTGTGCAGTCCATGATACTTATGGTGCAGTCCGTCCTGTTCTGCATATAAATCTATCTTCTGGCACATGGAGCAAAGCAGGTCAGGTAACTTCAGATGGAAAAAGTACTGAGCCGCCCCGGCCGCCGGTCTCAACCCCAACTCCAGTACCAACCCCTGCTGGAGGCAGTCAGTCGGAAGACCAAAATACATCTCCCAAAACAGATCCCACAGATAAACCGGCAGCGACCAATACCCTGCCAACTGTAAATACGAAGCTGAAAGATTCGTCTGGAGTTGCCTATACCGTTACCAAGTCCGGCCTGTCAAAGGGAGAAGTTGCTTATAGTGCACCAAAGAATAAAAAGATAACTTCTGTCACGATACCAGCTACTGTGAAGATAGAGAATGTCACTTATAAAGTTACATCCATTAAGGCAAATTCTTTTAAGAACTGTAAGAAACTAAAGAAAGCGACAATAGGGAAGAATATCAAAAGCATAGGAAAAAATGCATTTTATGGGTGTTCGAAGTTAAAGAACATAACGATCAAGACAACGAAGCTTACCAATAAAAATGTTGGAAGTAAAGCATTTACAAAGATTTATAAAAAAGCGCAGTTCAAGGTGCCAAAGAAAAAACTGTCAGCCTATAAAAAGCTGCTGAAGAAAAAAGGCGTAACAGGAAAGAAGCAGACCATAAAAAAATAGTCTAGATCATAAGGAACAGGTACAGGGCAATATTATGTTAGCAAATTACCACACTCATACGAAACGCTGTCATCATGCATTTGGAGAGGACAGGGAATATATAGAAGCAGCGATAAAGACAGGATTACAGATCCTGGGGTTTTCGGATCATTCCCCATGGGTTTATCCCAGTGGCTTTATTTCAGGTATCCGTATGACACAAGCAGAGACAGAAGAGTATTTTCATTCTTTGGAGCTTTTGAAAAAAGAGTATGAAAATGATATCCAGATTTATATTGGGTTTGAAGCAGAGTACACTCCTGAACTGATTGAGGATCAGGATGCCCTTTTTGACCAGTATCCCCTGGATTATCTGATCCTTGGACAGCACTTTCTTGGTCCGGATGATTTCTGTTATGTAGGCAGGGAGACAGAACAGGAAGATATACTGATACAATATGTGGATAGTGTGATTGAGGGAATGCAGAGCGGCCGTTATCTGTATCTTGCCCATCCTGACCTGATTCATTTTACAGGGGATGGGAAGATATATGACAAGCACATGCGTCGTATGTGTATGAAGTTGAAGGAACTGGATATGCCGCTGGAACTGAATGTCCTGGGACTGGCAGATCATCGGCACTATCCGGCAGAGCGTTTTCTGAAGATCGCCGGAGATGTGGGAAACCCATACATCCTTGGAATAGATGCCCATACCCCAGAGCAGTTGCTGAATCAGCCAGCCATAGAGAGGGCAGAAAGATTATGTGGGGAATATGGAATCCAGCTTGTGGATGAGCTGTCATTGCTATAACATTTACCTCTGAATTAGGGCAATCGCTTAAAAATTTGTTTCAAAGCGGGCGGATCCCATACTGGCTTCTGTCCTTATATCACAGCCCGAAAAATGATTGTTTCTCCCGGCTGCAAAATACGCCGCCCAGGCATTGTCTGAGGTGTCTGCTGTCTTTTGGCATGGATTTTCACAGCACGTTTGCACTAAAGCCGCCACGCAGCGGTACTAATGCACCACCATGGAAGATTCCGGGTATACTGCGGGCAGCACCGGCAACAGGTGGTGCATAAGGACCGGCGGGCGGCAATGCTGTAAAATCCATGCCAAAGGGCAGCAGACAGCGAGTTATGCGAAGGGCGGCGTATTATTTTTGTGGCCGGGAGAAACAATGCATTTTTCGTGTGCTGTGATATGTCGGACAGGAGACGGAATGGAATCCACCGCTTTGAATCCCACAAATTATTAAGTGATTGCCCTACCTCTGAATACCCATTGGAGTACAGATTTTATCCAGTTAAAAAGCCGTGGAACACTTGTTAAAGAAATTTCCGCGGCTTTTTAAAATACTTTTTTACTCTGTAATTCCAATGGCATCTACCGGGCAGTTATTGGCTGCCTGTCTGGCATCTTCTTCCAATTCAGGGGGAACTAAGTCTACGATAGACTCTGCTTTGCCATCGGAATTAAATTCAAATACGTCGTTACAGGCGGACACACACATACCACAGGCGATACATGTGTCCTGGTCCACAAATGCTTTCATATTCTTACACTCCTTATCTGATTCTATATCCTTCCGGGTACTTATAAGAAGTGTTTCCCAAAACATGAAAAATATTCTTATATCATGTTCCTATTTTTATTCAGTATAACTACATTTACTGAATTTGCCGGCATGATCAGTTCAAATCCGGTCTTCGAAACAGGAATCCGGGTAGTGACGGGAACGACACGCTCATTATTTTTCTCATTCACATTCTGCATATGGACGAATTCATCGTCTGCTGTCAATGTCACAAGCTCTGCCTGATCATGGATATTGAGGTGTTCCAGGTTCACTTTCATATGTTTGCCAAAGTTTTCTGCATTGACCAGTTTGATATATACCTTCTTTTCATCTGCTGTAACGGAGTGATAGATATCATGGGTATATGCCTCCAGTTTACAGTCCAGTTTTCCTTTGATCTCTTCCGATTCATCTGTATAGTAACAGGAAATGGTATTTGCCTCCAGACCACCAAAATTAACGCTTAACATATATTCCTGTCCTGCTGGTACCGGTTCATCATAGCACGCACGGAGGTTTCCGGCAAATACGCTGGAAGAATAGTCTCCCATACGGTAGCCTTCCCTTCCTTCTTTAATTACTTTCAGTCCTGTGCCATGACCGGCAACGCCAACACAATATTCATGGGCAGACAAACGTTCTGTCTTAAATACATGGTTTGTAAGCCCATGGAGTCCGGTGCCAAGAAGGATCTGGGCATTTTCTGTCTTTTTCTCCACGATGAGCTGTGCGGTATAATTGAACCAGGAGGACTCATCCACATAAAATCCATGACGTTGGCTGGAATCGCTGCAGATCAGCATACCATCTGGTTCCCTTGTGATATTTGTATCCTCTGGCCAGATAGAGAGAAGGCGTTCATCCAGTTCCTGGGTGAAATCCTGTTCTAACCAGATCTCATCATTCAGGTTTGAAGTAATAATGAGTTTTTTCAAAAGGAGTTCACCCTCAGCAACAGCGATGCTGATGCCGCCACTCGGGATATATTTTCGCCGTTCACCATTGATATAGGTGCGGTAGCTGGTCTTTAAAAGTTTTTTGCCAATATACTTGGCGAAGAGCTGCTGGACATAATAGCTTGGGGTGCGCCAGACATGCTTATTATCAAACCAGATGGCATCTGGTGTCCACCGGTATGTACCATCATTGATGACTTTGTTGAAGAGCGGGGCAGTAGCAGCCAGACGCACTACATCTGAGTTGCGTTCAAAGCCTGTCATAATAGCAGCCTCGGCCACTGCTCCGGCAAGTGTATTTTTGTCACTGGATGCATACTCCCCTACAAATACCTTTGATACCTGGTCTTCGATAAGTCTGCCATTCCTGTATGGCCGATAATAATAATTATATCGGTCAGCATTTTCAAAAAGATAATCATTGGAACGGTAATAGTGTTCATCTACAATGGTATCCAGGTAATTTTTCTTATGCGTATACCATGTCACCTCTTCGCTGAAGCTCTGTTTCCCGTCTGTGAAACGGATGGTGTCTCCCCCTTCCATATAACCGGCAAGGAATTTCCAGCCATTCTGGTAGGCATCATCATCTGCCTGCGCACCAGCTGTGGAAATGATATGGAGCTCATAACCCGGATACATCTGTTTCATATATTCGTCAATGGCATAGTGGAATGCCTCGAAACTGGCAAAGAACTCAGATCCCCAGTTTTCGTTTCCCACACCGAGATAGTGAAGTGGGAATGGCGCTTCATGCCCCATTTCCTTACGGAGTGTAGCCCATTTGTTATTCTCGAAATCCGTGCCGATGGCAAAATCGATCAGATCGATAAAATTGGAAATATATTTCTCCTGAAGATCACCACCGGCAGGATTCGCATAATCGGATCGTGCCTGGCAGAGAACGCCACATGCCATAACAGGAAGGGGTTCTGCATGAAGGTCTTCGGCAAGCTGGAAATATTCCATATAACCTAACCCCAGGGTCATGGTATAGCCCCATACATTATAATTTTCTTTTCTTGTTTCTACAGGACCCACGGAATCTTTCCAGTCATATACATTATCCCATATATAAGATCCCTCGGAGATACATCCACCTGGGAAACGCAGGAAGGTTGGGTGCAGGTCCGCCAGGACCTCTACCATATCCCTGCGCAGACGGTAGTTACTGTTGTTCAGGAAATTGTTATGTGCAGTGCCAGACAATTTTTCGTCCGAAGCGCCCCATACATTGTCCGGCATCATAGATACCATATCAATGCACATTCCGCCCTCAAAGGAAAGCGCCACTTGTCCCATTACAGTTTCCCTGGCAACTAATTTATCCGCATAATATTTATTCCACTTTCCATCTCCTTTTACTTCTATTGTCACCGTATTACTGACAGGAGCATCCGTGCCGTCCAGAAGTTCAATAGTAATGACAGAAGGAGAGTCCGCTTTCGCCCAGATACTAAATTGATAGCTTTCCTCGCGCCTCAGGTTCATGGAATAATTTTCTGTATTGTCACAGAAACCGCGGTTATAAATCCTGGTTCCATCCGGTACTTCTATATAATAAGCATTTGCATCGGGGTCTTCAAGACCAAAATGTTCATTTAACCCGCCTGTCTTATGAACATGGATTCCTTCCAGGTCACCGAACCAGAAACGCAATGGCCGGTGATTGCGTCCGGAGGAAATGCCATTTTCACCGCTTCTGGCATCATATACGCGGTAAGTAAAGTCCTCAAAGGAACGGTTGCTGATCATCTCGGCATAGATACCACCATCGGCGGCATTATTGATATCTTCAAAGAAAAGGCCATATAATGTCTTACTGATATCAAGGATCTCTTTGTCTCCATGGATCTTTAGTTCATATGGTGCTACAAACTCCGGCATTACAGTTGCGCCAAAATTCTTTTCCAGATGGCTGGTGCCGCAGGTGAGAACTGCCTTAATGCTGACTCCGGCAGGATTTGCAGCCGGAGTGACAGTTCCATCACAGCTGATGAGTCCTGCAGGCTCAAAACTCCAGTTTACCTGTACCCGGTCTTCCATAAGCCCGGATGGCAGAAACAGATCCCTTGTGATGATCTTCGGAGGTGCTGTCAGATATTTATTCTTTGCCAGACGCAGGATATCAAGCTCTGACAGGGATTCACACATGAGAGTGGTAATCTCATGCTCAGAAAGGGCTTTGTTGTAAATCCGGAAATCAGAAATGGCGCCGGAGAAGTCCGGGTCCGCCATAAATTGGGAGTGCCCGATATAGTTGTGGCAGTAGTTATCCATGTCTTCCAGGGTGGCAAACCATTCCCGGAATTTTTTATATGTACCACTGGAAGTCTGGCTGATAAAGCCATCTGCCACTAATTCACCATTTAGATACACCCTTGGTCCGGCACTGCTTAACGTACCTCCTTTTGTTCCAGTGACAGTCATGGCAACATGAACCCATTCACCTAAAGGAAAGGCAAGATTTGCATCGGCAACAAGGTCTGTGCCGGCAAAACATACACCGCGGATGGAACGTGTCAGGAAAAGATAAGGACCATGGATGTTTTTGCCAAAGTCGAAGATACGCTCCCATACATTGACTGCCTTGCCACTGTAGATCCAGGCAGAAACGGTGAAACCAGTGTTGTCATTAACATCGGCAAGAAGATCAAAGGGAAGTTCCAAATAAGAACTGCCATATTCGCCTCCCTGGAATACTGCCGCTGTCCGTCCTTTTACTTCTTCAACCGTCGGCCGCCTTGTGCCGATGGCCATGGCAGTATTTCCCCTGCCGGAAGCATCTTTGCCCACATCATATGTATCATCAAATGGATACCAGGCAATCATGTTTTCGCTAAGTGCGTTATTCATCGTCGACATAATAGTCCTCCCATAAATTAAAAAAATATTTTATATTCAACAACATCAGTAAAAGGAATCCTCTTCAATGACATGGATCTCCAGGTAATCAAACCCGATAGTTTCGATAAAATTGTCCTGGTAAAACCTTGTTTTATCGATTTTCTTAAACTCTTCAATGTTTTTATCCAGCCAGATCGGTTCCTGCAGGTCAAATGCATTACAAAATTCATGCATACCGGCAAATATTTTCTTTGTCCGGTTCAGGGAAGGATCATTATTTTCATAGACCATATCCTGCAGCATATGATTGTCCCTGAATAATTTTCCCCATATGCGGAACATAAGACACCTCTTTCTTCCGTGTGATATATTGACTTATCTTTTACAGTAAATTATAACAATTTTTGTTCCTTCCGTAAAGTATTATTTGACTTTATGTGGTTTTCCATTATAATATTGAATAGATAACCAGAATAGTAGAAAAGAGGAACCTGATATGGCAAAGCTGATTGATGGAAAACAGATTTCTGCACAGGTGAAAGATGAGTGCAGGAAACGTGTGGCAGAGGAAGGACTGGATGTGACACTGGCAGTGATCCAGGTAGGCAATGATCCGGCCTCTACTGTGTATGTTGGCAACAAAAAGAAGGCATGTGAATACATTGGAATCCATTCCCTTTCCTATGAACTGCCGGAAGAGACGGCAGAAGAGGAGCTTCTGGCATTGGTAGAAAAGCTGAATGCTGATGAAAAGGTACATGGGATCTTAGTACAGCTTCCCCTGCCCTCCCATATAGATGAAGATAAAGTGATCGAGACAATATCCCCCAAAAAGGATGTGGATGGTTTTCATCCGCAGAGTGTGGGGGCACTCAGCATTGGACAGCCAGGGTTTGTATCTTGTACACCGGCAGGGGTGATTCAGTTGCTGAAGAGAAGCGGAGTGAAGATCGATGGCAGTGAATGTGTCATCGTAGGAAGAAGTAATATTGTGGGGAAACCAATGGCAATGCTGATGCTCCGTGAAAATGCCACAGTGACGGTATGCCACAGCCATACAAAGGATCTGGAAGAAGTGACGAAACGTGCCGATATTCTTATCGTGGCAATCGGCAAGCCGAAATTTATAACAAAGGAATATGTGAAAAAGGGAGCAGTTGTCATTGATGTCGGTATCCACCGCAATGAAAATAATAAACTGTGCGGGGATGTGGATTTTGATGATGTCGAACCAGTGGCATCTGCCATAACTCCGGTTCCGGGCGGCGTAGGTCCCATGACTATTGCCATGCTGATGAATAACTGTGTAGAGGCGAAAGGAATACAGAACGCATGAAACTCTATTTCGTGTCACTGGGATGTGATAAGAATCTGGTTGACAGTGAAAAGATGCTGGCACTTCTTGTTCAACATAATATAGAGGTCACAGATCTGGCGGAAGAGGCGGAGATCATCATTGTCAATACCTGTGGTTTTATACAGGATGCCAAAGAGGAGAGCATTGAGACAATCCTAATGATGGCAGAACTGAAAAAAAGAGGACGATGCAGGACACTGATCGTTTCTGGCTGTCTTGCCCAACGCTATACGGATGAAATACTGAAAGAGATCCCGGAAGTGGATGCTATTGTAGGTACGACAGCTTATGACCAGATCGTTACAGCTGTTGAACAAAGCTTGTCAGGAAACAAAACGGTACTGATGAATGATAAGGATTATCTTCCGAAAAATCTGACAGAGCGTCTCCCGGCTGTTTCTGGCTATGTCTCTTATCTTAAGATCGCAGAAGGGTGCAGCAAACATTGTACATACTGTATTATTCCCAGTCTGCGGGGGAACTACCGGAGTGTTCCTATGGAAGAACTTCTTCGTGAGGCTGAGCTGCTGGCTGCCAGCGGAACAAAAGAACTTATCATTATTGCACAGGAGACGACCGTATATGGTGTGGACCTGTATGGCGGAAAGAAATTACCGGAATTATTGACAAAACTCTGCCTTATTAAAGGTATAAAATGGATCAGGCTGATGTACTGTTATCCAGAGGAGATCACAGAGGAACTTTTGCATACGATGAAAAGAGAGCCGAAGATCTGCCATTATCTGGATCTGCCGGTACAGCACTGCAATGATGATATTCTGCGCCATATGGGGCGGAAGACAAATCGAAAAGATCTGATGGATAAGATTGCCATGATCCGTCAGATTCTTCCGGATGCAGCACTGAGAACAACGCTGATCAGTGGGTTTCCGGGGGAATTGGAACAACAGCATGAAGAATGTGTGGATTTTGTGAAGGAGGTCCGGTTTGACCGGCTTGGGGTATTTCCCTATTCACCGGAAGAGGGAACTCCGGCGGCAGAATATACAGATCAGGTAGATGAGGAAGTGAAACGCCAGTGGGCAGATGAGATCATGCTGGCAGAACAGGATGTGATCTTCCAGCAGAACGAGCGGATGATAGGGAAAATAATATGGGTTATGGCAGATGGCTATCTGCCAGAAGAGGGAGTATATACAGGACGGACATACCGGGATGCACCGGATATTGATGGCTGTATTTTTTTTGAATCACCATCTGAGATCATTTCAGGAGATTTTCTTCCTGTGCGTATCACAGACGCCAGAGGATATGATCTGATCGGTGAAATATGGTGTGAGGAGGAATAGGGATGAATGTACCAAATCGGCTGACAATTCTGCGTGTTGTCATGATTCCTCTGTTCGTATTGGCAATGCTGTGTCCAGATTTCCCTTATTCAGATTATGTAGCAGGAGGGCTTTTTATCGCCGCCTGTGTGACAGATTTCTTTGATGGGTATCTGGCAAGAAAATATAATCAGATCACTACTTTTGGAAAATTTATGGATCCTCTGGCAGACAAATTATTAGTAAGTGCTGCGTTGATCTGTTTTCTGGCAGATGCAGATTCGGCGATGCCTGTCTGGGCGGTTATTATTATCATCAGCAGAGAGTTTATCATTAGTGGTTTCCGGCTGGTGGCGGCGGAAAAAGGTGTGACCATTGCGGCGAACTACTGGGGGAAAGTTAAGACAGCAGTACAGATGATTATGTCTATTCTCCTGATCTTTGATTTTCAGCATCCCTTTTTCCAGATCCTGGATGTTATTTTTGTATATGCAGCGGTAATATTAACAGTAATATCATTAATTGACTATATTTATACAAACCGTGATATTATGAAGGATGTGAAATAAATGCAAGTAGAATCTGAACTTGTCACTAAACTGACAAACAAACACTATACGATATCTGCAGCCGAATCTTGTACAGGAGGGCTTTTGGCAGCAGCTATCGTGAATGTCAGCGGCGCTTCTGAAGTGTTTGAATGCAGCTATGTCACCTATGCCAATAAAGCAAAAGAAAATCTTGTGTATGTAAAGCCTGATACTCTGTCCCGGTATGGTGCTGTGAGTTCACAGACAGCAGAAGAAATGGCCCTTGGCTGTGCGAAAGCGGCAGAGGCAGATGTGGGATTGTCGATTACAGGAATCGCCGGACCAGATGGCGGCACAGCAGATAAGCCGGTGGGGCTTGTCTATATTGGATGTGCCATACATGGGCAAGTGGTGACAGAACGCCATATTTTTTCAGGGGATAGGTTTTCTGTGCGGAAGCAAGCTGTGGAGGCAGCACTGGATCTGGCAATACACTGTTTGAAATAGAGGAGTGATTCTGTGAAAAAAATGAAACCAGCATTTTCTTTTTTGTTGCTGTTTGTTTTATTTGCCTTGTCTGGGTGTACGGAAAAAAAGGAAGTAGGTAAGGATCCTGCTGTTGTGCCGGTTCCGACACAGGGAAGTAAAATTGAGACAGTTTCTATTTATTCAATTAATTCAGACAGTATGACCCTGATTCCGGTTTCTGTTAAAAAAGAAAGCCAGAAGCCATCTTCTTCTTATGTGGCAAGACTTGTTTTGGAAAATCTGAATGAAGATGATATTGAATTGACGGATGTGATACAAAAGGATACAAAGGTTATTGTGTCTTTTAGTTCTGAGGGCAAGCCGTTGAAAGGCTGTGGGGCTAAGATGGAAACACTGATACTGGAGGCATTTGCCAATAGTCTCTTGGATAATGTGGAGAACTGTAAGAAAGTGATATTCCGTTGTGACGGAAAGGAATATAAGAGCAGCCAGTATTCATTTGGAAAAAATGAAGTGTATGCTTCCGAATGAGTGGAGTTTTGGAAAATGAAAAATATAGTGGTCATTGGAGGAGGAGCAGCCGGTATGATGGCTGCTCTGCAGAGCGCAGCAGATGGGCATGCTGTCATTCTGCTTGAAAAAAATGAAAAATTAGGGAAAAAATTATTTATCACAGGAAAAGGGAGATGCAACATCACCAATGCCTGTGATGTTTCTGATTTATTTTCTAATGTAGTAACAAACCCCAAATTTCTTTATAGTGCATTTTATGGTTTTTCAAATAATGATGTCATCAGCTTTTTTGAGAGTCTTGGACTGAAGACAAAAAAAGAACGTGGAAACAGGGTATTTCCGGCATCTGATAAATCTTCTGATGTGATAAAGGTTCTGGAAAGGGAATGTCTGCAAAGAGGTGTCCAGATACGTCTGAACACGGAGGTGAGAGATATTCTGATCGAAGAAAGAGAAATTGCAGATTCAAAAGATACGGAAAAGAAAATAAAGGGCGTCTCCCTGAAAGATGGCAGGCAGATCCTGGCAGATGCGGTGATCCTTGCTGCCGGGGGCATTTCTTAT
This sequence comes from uncultured Clostridia bacterium, assembly GCA_947643415.1. Classification (GTDB taxonomy): domain Bacteria; phylum Bacillota; class Clostridia; order Lachnospirales; family Lachnospiraceae; genus Eubacterium_F. Next base: position 59,591 of record CANRWA010000009.1, read on the forward strand.
CCCTCTACCGGCTCTACCGGAGATGGTTACCGTATGGCAGAGCATGTAGGACATACCATTATTCCGGTTCGGCCGGGACTTACCGGAATGCTGGTGAAAGAAGATACTGCTTCTCGTCTGCAGGGACTTACCTTGAAAAACTGTTCTGTTTTTATTACAGGGGATAAAAAACAGAATAAACACTTATTTGAGGGCATGGGGGAACTTTTATTTACTCATTATGGTGTCAGTGGCCCTTTAATCCTGACTGCCAGCAGCCTGGCGGGCAGCTATATGGATGACCAGGAATTAAAACTCCATATTGATCTGAAACCAGCTTTATCCGCCGAACAGTTAGATAAGCGGATTCTCAGGGATTTTGCTGCTGCTCCGAACATGGATATTAAAAATGCATTAATTCATCTGTTGCCAAAAAGCATGATTCCTGTTATGCTGTCTTTATGTGATATACAGGAACATGAAAAAGTGAATCATATATCACGCGATCAGAGGGGACAGCTCAGGGATACCTGCAAGGATCTTGTGCTGACTCTTGCCGGGCTGCGTCCCATTGAGGAGGCTATTATCACAAGAGGCGGCATAAAGATAAGTGAAGTGGATCCTGCTACTATGGCATCCAAAAAGGTAAAGGGACTTTATTTCGCAGGCGAAATACTGGATCTGGATGCCCTGACTGGGGGATTTAACCTGCAGATTGCGTGGTCCACCGGGTATGTGGCAGGCAATAATGTATAATAAATGGAGGACGGTTATGAATATTGCAATTGACGGGCCTGCCGGGGCAGGCAAAAGTTCCATCGCAAAACTGGTAGCAAAAGAGATGAATTTTATCTATGTAGATACAGGGGCCATGTTTCGTGCCATGGCATACTATTTTCTTAGTAATGGGATTGACCCACAGGATGAAAAGGCAGTGAATGCTGTATGCGGGGGGATCCATATCCGAATTGAATATGAGGATGGCATCCAGCATGTCTATCTGAATGATATGGATGTGTCCACAGAAATCCGGAAAGAAGAAGTGGGGAAAAATGCATCGGTCGTGGCAAAATATCCAGTGATACGGGAGAAGCTGCTGGAACTCCAGAGAGCTATGGCAGCAGAGAAAGATGTAATCATGGATGGAAGGGATATTGGCACTGTCGTTCTTCCTGATGCAGAGGCAAAGATCTTTCTCACAGCTAGTTCCCGTGTACGAGCAGAACGAAGGTATAAAGAATTGAAAGAGAAGGGTGAGGAATGTGATCTTGACGAGATTGAGAAAGACATCATCGCCAGGGATGAACAGGATATGAACCGTGAAGTCGCACCATTGAAACAGGCAGAGGATGCTGTATTTGTTGATACCTCCTATATGGCCATCCATGAGGTCGTGGCAGTGATCCGTGAAATCGCAGAATCAAAAAGAGGTGGCCGAGGTGAAGATTGAACTGGCAGAGAGCGCAGGATTCTGCTTTGGGGTAAAAAGAGCAGTCGATTCCGTGTACAGGCTGGCGGAGGAGGCAGAGGGAGATGTTTATACTCTGGGGCCGATCATTCACAATGAGCAGGTCGTACATGACCTGGCAGAGAAAGGGGTTCATGTGATCAAAACGGCGGATGAGATCGCCGATCCCGACAGGGCAACATTGGTGATCCGTTCCCATGGGGTTTCCCGGGATGTGATTTCCAAACTGGAAGAAAAAGGCATTTCCTATAAAGATGCAACCTGCCCTTTTGTCAAGAAAATCCATGATACGGTATCTCTTTACAGCCAAAAAGGATACCAGGTCATTATCATTGGCTCAGAATCCCATCCAGAGGTACAAGGGATTCTTGGCTGGACAGATGGGAAAGGGACTGTAATCGAGACCTCGGAAGAAGCAGAGGGCTTTTCGATGACAAATTCTGCACAAAAAATATGTATCGTTGCACAAACGACATTTAATTACAAAAAATTTCAAGATTTAGTTGAAATTATTGAAAAAAAAGGTTATGATATATATGTTGTGAATACTATATGCAACGCCACCTCTGACAGGCAGAAGGAAGCAGAAAAACTTGCTGCGCGGTCAGAAGCGATGATCGTGATCGGAGGAAAAGACAGTTCTAATTCACGGAAGCTGTATGAGATTTGTAAAAATCAGTGTGCAAACACTTTTTTTATACAGACAGTAGATGATCTGAGTTCCATTTCTCTCAGTTCGTTTACAAGCCTAGCTATTACTGCAGGGGCATCCACCCCAAATAACATTATACAGGAGGTTCTAAGGGCATGTCAGATTTAAGTTTTGAAGAAATGTTAGAGGATTCACTAGTAACAATCCACAATGGTGAGGTTGTAGAAGGGACAGTTATCGAAGTTAAGGACAATGAAATTATCTTAAACATTGGATATAAAGCAGATGGTATATTAACTAAGAACGAATATAGCAATAACGCTGATATTGACTTAACAGCCGAAGTGAAAAAAGATGATAAGATGACTGTTAAAGTTCTGAAAGTAAATGACGGAGAAGGTCAGGTTCTTCTTACCTACAAGAGGCTTCAGCAGGATAAGATGAACAAAATATTTGAGGAGGCATTTGAGAACAAAGAAGTTCTGACAGGAAAAGTAGTGGCTGTTCTCAAAGGGGGACTGAGCGTTGCCTATGGCGAGGGACGTGTGTTCATCCCGGCAAGCCTTGTCTCAGATCTGTATGAAAGAGACCTTTCCAAATATCAAGATCAGGAGATTGAATTTATCCTGACTGAGGTAAATCCTCATAAGAGAAGGATCATTGGAGACCGCAAACAACTGATCGTGGAACAGAAGAAGAAAGCACAGGAAGAACTTCTGGCACGTATCGAAGTGGGTATGATGATCGAAGGAACTGTTAAAAACCTGACTGATTTTGGTGCATTCATTGACCTGGGTGGTGCAGACGGGCTTCTCCATATCTCTGAGATGTCCTGGGGACGTGTGGATGATCCGAAGAAGCTGTTCAAAGTTGGTGACAAAGTAACTGTAATGATCAAGGATATTCAGGATACTAAGATCGCACTTACAATGAAACTGGAAGAAAACAATCCTTGGAGAGACGCAGCAGATAAGTATGGAGTCGGCACTGTGATTACGGGAAAAGTAGCAAGAATGACCGATTTTGGTGCATTTATTGAGCTGGAAGAGGGAATTGATGCACTTCTTCATGTGTCACAGATTTCCATTGACCATGTAGAGAAACCATCCGATGTTCTGAAGGTTGGTCAGGAGATCACAGCTAAGATCGTTGATTTCAATGAGGACACAAAGAAGATCAGCCTGAGTGTGAAAGCAATCGAAATAGAAAATAAGAAGGAAGCCGAAGCTTCTGAGTCAAAGGAAGCTATCGACGAAGAGTAATTGATTATGGCAGATAATTATGAAACCTTTAAAAGTGAGTATTTGCGTCTTACGGATATTGACTTGAATTCTTATAAAGAGAGCCAGATGAAACGTAGGATCAACAATTTTATGTCAAAATATGATGTACACAATTATAGCGGGTTTATTCAGTTATTGAAAAAGGATACTGAAGTATATGATAAGTTTATCACATATCTTACGATAAATGTTTCAGAATTTTACCGTAATCCTGTGCAGTGGCAGGCGATGGAAAAGGAAGTGCTCCCTGCCATGCTGGACCGTTATAAAGAAAGGCCGCTAAAGATATGGAGTGCTGCCTGTTCTACAGGTGATGAGCCATATTCTCTTGCCATGGTATTGAGTGAATTTCTTCCCATGAACAAATTTGAGATTCTGGCAACGGATCTTGATCTGGAGGTACTTGGTAAAGCGAAGAAGGGCTACTATCCGGATAAGAGCCTGAAGGGACTTCCTAAGAAATACAGGGATAAGTACATCGAGGATGACGGAAAAGGGATTGTCAAAGTATCTGACAAACTGAAGTCATGTATCAAATTCCAGCAGCATAATTTGTTAAAGGATCCATATCCAAAAGGAATGCATATGATTGTGTGCCGCAATGTGATGATCTATTTCACGAAAGAAGCAAAAGATGAGATCTATAATAAATTTGCCGCAGCCCTCTGCCCTAGAGGAGTTCTCTTTGTAGGCAGTACAGAACAGATCATAGGTCCGGCAGATTATGGATTTAAGGGAGTTCAGTCATTTTTCTACGAAAAGATGTGATTGGATCAAAAAGCAGAGATCATACCACCCTGTTTGTGCAGGGTGGTTTTTTATGGAACTGCTGCTTTTGGCCAGCTCCTGCAGACTATTTGACTTTTGAGGGGTTATCTAGTATATTATAGAATGAATTGTATCACAAAGAGGAGGTAATGTGTATGAATCATAAGGTTGTAGTTGCGCTGGACGCCATGGGGGGCGATTATGCGCCGATGGAGACGGTCAAAGGGGCAGTAGAGGCGGTTGCGGAACACCCGGAGATCAAAGTAATTCTGGTGGGGAAAGAAGACGCAATCCAGAATGAATTGAAGAAATATACCTATTCACAGGATAATATAGAAGTAAAAAATGCAGCAGAAATTATTGATATGGGTGAAGTACCGACAAAGGCAGTCCGGGAGAAAAAAGATTCCTCTCTTGTAGTGGCAATGAATCTGGTGAGGAATGATGAGGCAGATGCCGTTGTCTCCGCCGGAAGTACCGGTGCCATACTGGTAGGCGGACAACTGGTAGTAGGACGGATCAAGGGAATCAAAAGACCCGCACTGGCTCCTTTTCTCCCATCAAAGAAAGGTTTTTCTCTTCTTATCGACTGTGGGGCAAATGTGGATGCAAGGCCAGAGCATCTGGTACAATTTGCACAGATGGGGTCTGTGTATTTTGAAAATGTCATGGGCAAGAAGAATCCCACAGTGGGTATCGTCAACATAGGAACTGAGGAAGAAAAGGGAAACCAGTTGGTTAAGGAAACGTATCCGCTCTTAAAGGAGTGCAAAGATATCAATTTTATTGGAAGTGTAGAGGCAAGGGAGATTGCCAAAGGCGGATGTGATATCCTTGTATGTGAGGCATTCGTCGGCAATGTGATATTGAAATTTTTCGAAGGTGTGGCACTTACGTTCCTCGGCTGCATCAAAGAAGGACTTCTTTCCAGCATCCGGACAAAGATTGGTGCCGTACTGGTTAAGCCAGCCCTGAAAGGACTCTTAAAGACCTTTGATGTAAGCAGCCAGGGTGGTGCGCCATTGCTGGGACTGAAAGGACTTGTGGTGAAAGCGCACGGCAATTCAAAAAGCGGCGAGATCAAGACAGCCATCGGACAGTGTATTGCTTTTAAAGAAAACAGCATCAATGATAAAATTGCACAGATGGTTCAGAAGTAAGATTTATAAAATACAGATGGAGGCAGGATATGAGCAGAGAGAGACTGGGGAAATTTCAGAATATGATTGGATATCACTTTCAGAATGAGAATCTTCTGAAAAATGCCCTTACACACAGTTCTTATGCGAATGAGAAGCACTGGCAATATGCTGCCAATAATGAACGGCTGGAGTTTCTTGGTGATGCGGTACTGGAACTTGTCAGCAGTGAATTTATCTTTCTTGGTAATCCAAAGATGGAAGAAGGAAAGATGACGAAGATTCGCGCCAGTCTTGTCTGTGAGATGAGCCTTGCTGAGGCGGCAAGGCAGATCCATCTGGGAGACTATATCTATCTTGGCAAGGGCGAATACCTGACTGGCGGCAATAAAAGAGATTCTATCTTATCGGATGCTTTCGAGGCTGTCATCGGTGCGATCTATCTGGATGGCGGATTTGAACCAGCAGGGACTTTTGTTCGGACATTCGTTCTCTCTGATATTGAGAAAAAGCAGCTATTCCATGACAGTAAGACCATTCTGCAGGAGATGATACAGGACAAACGCCATGAGAATACACGTATTGTTTATACAATTTTAAGTGAACATGGACCCGATCATAATAAGCAGTTTGAGGTGTGCTGTGAGATCAATGGGGTGCAGTATGCAAAGGGCAGCGGCCACACAAAAAAGGCTGCGGAACAGAAAGCTGCTTATGAAACAATATTAATGTTAAGAAATGAGGAATAGAATGTACTTAAAAAGCATAGAAGTTCATGGATTCAAATCTTTTGCGAATAAATTAGTCTTTGAGTTCCATAATGGGATTACGGGTATCGTTGGACCAAATGGCAGTGGAAAAAGTAATGTGGCGGATGCCGTACGCTGGGTACTAGGTGAACAGAGTGCGAAACAGCTTCGTGGAGCAAGTATGCAGGATGTCATTTTTTCTGGTACAGAGATGAGGCAGCCACAGAGTTATGCCTATGTTGCCCTGACGATATCCAATGAAGACCATCAGTTGAATCTCCCTTATGAGGAAGTCAAAGTAGCGCGCCGGGTATACCGTTCCGGGGAAAGTGAATATCTTCTTAATGGTGTGACCTGCCGTCTGAAAGATGTACAGGAACTTTTTTTTGATACTGGCATCGGCAAGGAAGGATACTCCATCATCGGACAGGGACAGATTGACCGGATTCTCAGCGGTAAGCCGGAAGAAAGACGGGAACTATTCGATGAGGCAGCCGGGATCGTCAAATTTAAAAAACGGAAGGCGACAGCAGAGAAAAATCTGGCGGCAGAGAGCCAGAATCTTCTGCGTGTTCAGGATATCCTCACCGAACTGGAAAAACAGGTCGGTCCGCTGCAGGTCCAGTCACAGAAGGCCAGGGAATATCTGAATCTGAAAGAGGAACTGAAAAAATATGAGATTGGCCTGTTCCGCATGGATTATGACAGCCTGCAGAAAGAGATCGAAGAAATACAGGTGAATTCTGATAATACTGCCAGAGAGCTGGAACAGGCAAAGGCAGAAAAGGAAAAATCGAGATCACAGTACGAGGAAATCGAGGCAAGCATTGCGGAATTTGACCATTCTATTGAGCGAAAGAAAGAGAAGGTCAATAACAATAAACTTCTGAGGACAAATTTTGAGAGTGAAGTCCGTATTACGAAAGAAAAAATATCATCTGTAGCGCAGGGAAAGGAATATTATAAAGAGCGGACTGATACACTGGAAGCGAACCGGGTGGAAGCAGAGGAAGAATTAAAGAATTATACGGATAACCAGAAAGAGGCACTTGGGCACCTCTCTGATATGGAGGCCAGTGAGAGAGAAGCAGCAGAGGCACTTTCCCTGCTGGAGAAGGAGATCACAGAGAAAGAGATCCAGTTAAATGAACAAAATGATACGATTATGGATTCCATCAACGTCTCTTCCAAGATCGTAGTGGAACAGCAGAAAGCGAAATCCATGCTGGAACAGAATAATCTGCGCAAGGTAGAATTGAACCAGAAGATCCTGTCAAATAAATCTCAGGTATCTGCTGCGGCAGAAGAGATGGAGAGGGAAAAGGCAGCGCTGAATGCGGCGAAGAAAGAACTGGACAATGAATATGTGGCGCGGAAGACACTGCTAGCCAGGGCAGAGGAAGAACGAAACCACATACAGAAGCTGCAGCAGAAGCAACAGGATATACAGAAGCAGTACCATGTGGAAAACTCCAAACTGGATACACTGAAAAATATGGCGGAACGCTATGATGGCTATGGACAGAGCATCAAAAAGATTATGGAACAGAAAAAAAATAATCCAGGACTGCTTGGTGTGGTGGCGGATATCATTCAGGTAGACAGTAAGTATGAGACTGCTGTAGAGACTGCACTGGGGGGGAATATCCAGAATATCGTGACAGAAGATGAACATGTGGCAAGGAAAATGATTGAACTTTTGAAGAAAAATCATTATGGACGCGCTACATTCCTTCCACTTACAACAGTGACTCCGGGGAAAGAAAAGCCATTTCGGGAGGAGATTCTTTCTGAGAATGGGGTACTGGGGAATCTTGCTGAATATGTAGAACGTGAAAAGAAATATGATAGGGTGATCGGATATCTGCTGGGACGTTATCTTCTGGTGGATACCATTGATCACGCCATGGAGATCAGCCGCAAGTATCATTTTTCCATTCGTATCGTGACTTTGGAGGGAGAACTTCTGAATCCGGGCGGTTCTCTGTCAGGTGGTGCATTTCGGAATAACAGTAACCTTCTTGGGCGCAGGCGTGAGATGGAAGTATTGCAGCAGCTGATCCAGTCCATACAGGAAGAGTTAAATGAGAACAAGAAGAAAATCCAGAACAGCACAGAACAGGTGGAGAAGCTGGTCCGTGAGGCAAATACAAAAAATGAAGTACTGAAAGAACTGGAATTAAAACAGAATACAGCAAATATCAAGTATGAACAGGCCGTCAGCATAAAGGAACAGAAGGAAAAGGAATACCTTGCCATTATGGGTGACGGCAAGGAGATCGAGACACAGAAGTCCATACTGGAAGATGCCCTTTCTCGGATCAACCAGGAACTGGAAGAAAGTGAGACAAGGGAAGAGCAGGCAAAAGAAAGGGTTCAGAAACTGACGAAAGAGCTGGAGGCAGACCATGAACGACAGACTGAGTGGCAGGATAAGCTGGCTCAGATCCGGCTGGAGATCTCTTCTTTCCAGCAGAAGAATAATTACATATCCGAAAATATCCACCGTATACAGGGTATGATCCGGGAATTGCAGGCAGAGTATGACCGTCTTATGGAAGAACAGGACAGTTCAGATGGTGCTGTGGAGAAGATGCAGGAAGCGATCCGGGGATATGAAGAAAAATATGAAGCCTTGGGAGAAGAAATCGAACAGCTTCTTGTGGATATTGAGGAGGAGACGAAGAAGAAGGAAGAAAATATAGCATCGCAGAAGGATTTCTTTGATAAGAGAGATAAGCTGATGGAGCATATCAATGAACTGAACAAAGAGATCTTCCGTCTGGATTCACGAAAGAGTAATCTGGAAGAAAAGCTGGAAAACAAAGTCAACTATATGTGGAATGAATATGAGCTGACCTATCACAATGCGGAGGAGATGGACATTGATATGACCATTTCCTATACAAGGATGAAGGCAAATGTGGGAGAGACAAAGACAAAGATCCGTGATCTTGGGGATGTGAATGTCAATGCCATTGAAGATTACAAATCGGTCAGTGAACGATATGAACTGCTGAAATCGCAACATGATGACCTGGTGGAATCAGAAGAGGCGTTAAAGAAGATTATTGCGGATCTGGATGAGGAGATGCGGAAGCAGTTTTCTGAGAAATTTGCCGATATACAGAAACAGTTTGATAAAGTATTCCGGGAACTGTTTGGTGGAGGAAAAGGGACACTTGATCTTGTGGAAGATGAAGATGTTCTGGAGGCAGGCATTATCATCAATGCCCAGCCTCCAGGAAAGAAGCTTGGCAATATGATGCAGTTATCTGGTGGAGAAAAGGCGCTGACAGCCATTGCCCTGTTGTTTGCGATACAGAATCTCAAACCATCTCCTTTCTGTCTTCTGGATGAGATTGAGGCAGCACTTGACGATTCAAATGTAAAACGTTATGCTAAATATCTGCACAAGCTGACGAAGAATACTCAGTTTATCGTGATTACCCACAGAAAGGGCACGATGGAGGCAGCAGATGTATTATATGGAATCACGATGCAGGAAAAAGGTGTGTCCACTCTTGTATCGGTGAAATTGATTGAGGAGCAGTTAGACGATTAGGAAGCCGGTGTAAACAATGCCCCTGTGCTTTCCTCGCTGATGTTTCGGAATGGAGGTTATTATGGAAGAAAAAGAAAAGGAAAAAGAGAAGATAGGTTTTTTCAAAAAATTGAAAAATGGCCTGGCAAAGACGAGAAAATCCTTTGTGTCAGGGATGGATTCCCTGTTTAATGGATTTTCTGAGATTGATGATGATTTTTATGAAGAACTGGAAGAGCTCCTTGTTATGGGTGACATCGGCATCAATACGACAATGAGGATCATCGACGGCCTGAAAGAAAAGGTAAAGGAACAAAAGATTAAAGAGGCAAGTGCCTGTAAGCAGCTTCTTATCGACACAATTAAAAACCAGATGCAGGTGCATGAGGATGCCTATGATTTTCTAAACAGAAAGTCGGTCCTTCTGCTCATCGGGGTAAATGGCGTCGGAAAGACAACCAGTGTCGGCAAGCTTGCCGGACAGTTTAAAAATATGGGTAAGAAGGTTATGCTGGCGGCAGCGGATACATTCCGTGCTGGTGCTATTGACCAGTTAAAGGAATGGGCAGACCGCGCCGGTGTAGATATCATTGCCGGGCAGGAGGGGTCAGACCCCGCCGCCATTGTATATGATGCCGTAGCGGCAGCGAAGGCGAGGAATGTAGATATCCTGCTCTGTGATACGGCGGGACGTCTTCATAACAAGAAAAACCTTATGGCAGAACTTCATAAGATCCACACCATTATCGAAAAAGAGTATCCAGATGCCCTGTTAGAGACAATGATCGTAGTAGATGGTACCACTGGCCAGAATGCCCTTGCCCAGGTAAAAGAGTTCAGTGAGGTGGCAGATGTGGATGGTATTGTGCTGACAAAACTGGACGGAACGGCAAAGGGCGGAATCGCCATTGCGATTCAGTCAGAAATGAATATCCCTGTAAAATACATTGGGATCGGAGAACAGATCGGGGATCTGCAGCGCTTTAATGCGGAAGAGTTTGTCAATGCCCTGTTCCAGATATGAGAAAGCATCGGTTGAAGATTGCGACGCTCCAAGAACCGCATTGCGATTCTTGCTCCGCAAAGAATGGAATTTCCTAAAGAATGAAGAGAGGTGTACCAAACTATGATGACATTAGAGAAATTTGAAGAAGCAAGTGAGGTTGTGAAGAATGTGATCCTCCCCACAAATCTCATTTACAGTGAATATTACAGCGCCCAGACCGGCGGGAAGATCTATCTGAAACCGGAGAATATGCAGTATACCGGTGCATATAAAGTCCGGGGGGCCTACTATAAGATCAGTACTCTCTCCCTGGAAGAAAGAAAACGGGGACTGATCACGGCATCAGCAGGGAATCATGCGCAGGGAGTTGCCTATGCAGCGAAGTTGTTTGGTGCAAAGGCAGTTATCGTTATGCCGAATACGACACCCCTGATCAAGGTAAACCGTACGAAAAGCTATGGTGCAGAGGTGGTCCTTCACGGGGATGTTTATGATGATGCCTGCGCCCATGCGTTAGAACTGGCGGAGAAGAATGGATATACCTTCATCCACCCCTTTGACGATGAGGTAGTGGCAACGGGACAGGGTTCCATCGCCATGGAGATCATCAAGGAGCTTCCCACAGTGGATATGATCCTGGCGCCTATCGGCGGCGGGGGGCTTGCCTGCGGAGTATCCACCCTTGCAAAGCTTCTGAATCCGAATATCAGGATTATTGGAGTAGAACCGGCAGGAGCTTGCTGTATGAAGGAATCTCTCAGGCAGGGTAAAGTGGTATCCCTGCCAAATGTCAGTACCATTGCAGACGGTACAGCAGTGAAAACACCGGGAAGCAATATTTTCCCCTATATCCAGAAAAATGTAGATGACATTGTCACAGTGGACGATCATGAACTTATCGTTAATTTCCTTGATATGGTGGAAAACCATAAAATGATCGTGGAAAATTCCGGGCTTCTCAGTGTGGCAGCACTGAGACAGCTTGACTGTAAGGGAAAGAAGATCGTCTGTATCCTTAGCGGCGGAAATATGGATGTCATTACCATGTCTTCTGTCGTCCAGCATGGACTGATCCAGAGAGACCGGATCTTTACCATCAGTGTCCAGCTTCCAGACCGTCCTGGTGAACTTCTTCATGTGGCCGATGTCATCGCAAAGTCACAGGGCAATATTATACGGCTTGAACATAACCAGTTTGTCAGCATCAATCGGAATGCTGCGGTGGAGCTTACCATCACTATGGAGGCATTCGGCAGCGAACATAAAGAGACTATCATCAACGATCTCAAGAAGGCAGGTTATGCGCCCAGACAGGAACGCCCTACAGGCATTTACTAATTTAGAGGATGGAGGAGAGAACAGACATGCCAGAGAAACGATACCAGAAATCACTGCTGTTTACGCCGGAGGGAGTGCGTGATATTTATGGGGAAGACTGTGAGAAGCGTTATAAGATCCAGAATGCCATTCACACCATAATGAAATTATATGGATTTAAGGATATACAGACGCCAACCTTTGAATTTTTTGATATTTTCAGCCATGAAAAAGGGACAGTGACCTCACGGGAGATGATTAAATTCTTTGACCAGTACAACAATACCCTTGTACTCCGGCCTGACATCACGCCTTCCATTGCCCGCTGTGTGGCAAAATATTATGATAGGGAGGACATGCAGATCCGTCTCTGTTATACCGGAAATACTTTTGTTCACAGGAGCAGTTACCAGGGGAAGCTCTCTGAGGTTACACAGATCGGTGCCGAGCTTATGAATGACGATTCTTCTGATGCAGACGGCGAGATGATCGCCATGACTATCGAGGGACTGCTAAAATCCGGATTGAAAGAATTTAAAGTAGATATCGGCCATGCTGCCCTGTTCCGTGGCCTTGTGGAAGAGGCGCAGTTGACGGAGGAGGAGATACAACAGCTAAAGACTTATCTGGAAAACAAAAATATCTTCGCAGTAGAGGACATGCTGGAGAAGAAAGAGATCCCATCAGATTGTAAAGAACTGCTAACACAGCTCCCGGATCTCTTTGGCGGCATTGAGACAATAAATTATGCCAAGGAGAAAACTTCCCATACCGGAGCTGCCGAGGCGCTTTCCCGTCTGGAAAAGATCTATCACATTCTGGAGACATATGGTCTGTCAGACCATATTACCTTTGACCTGGGTATGTTGTCCCACTATGATTACTATACCGGAGTGATCTTTAAGGCATATACCTATGGCACAGGAGATGCCATTGTCACAGGTGGCAGATATGACAATCTGGTGGAGCAGTTTGGAAAGCAGACACCAGCCATTGGTCTTGTATTTGTGCTTGACCAGCTTATGGAAGCACTGGACAGCCAGCAGGTAAAGATCGACGCCAGAGAGGGAGATGTTCTTATTTTATACCGCTCTGCCAACCGGAAACCTGCCATCGAACTTGCCAGTGAACTTCGTTCCCAAAATAAGTCTGCGCGTCTGATGCGCAAGAACGCAGAGACATCCCTGGAGGAATATAAAGAATTCGGAAGACGGAACGAAGTGGAGTCAATTCTTTATATTGATGATACGGGTGAAGTGACAGAATTTGGGCTAGCAAAGTGAAATTTCCTATAAGACAGACCAGAATGGAGGTTAGAACAGAGGATATGAAATATATAACAATCGCTCTCGCAAAGGGACGTCTGGCAAAACAGACACTGGCGCTGTTAGAACAGACCGGTATAACCTGCGATGAAATGAAGGATAAAGAAACGAGAAAGCTGATCTTTGTCAATGAGGAACTCGGCTTACGGTTTTTCCTGTCTAAGACTTCTGATGTGCCGACTTATGTAGAGTATGGCGCAGCAGATATCGGTGTCGTGGGCAGTGATACCATTATGGAAGAGGGAAGAAAGGTATTGGAAGTGCTGGATCTTGGACTGGGTCAGTGTGATATGTGCGTGGCAGGTCCCGTCAGTGCAAAAGAACTCTTAAAAAAGAACCAGGTGATCCGGGTGGCGTCCAAGTATCCAAAGATTGCCAAAGATTATTTTTACAATAAAAAACACCAGACAGTTGAGATCATTAAGCTAAATGGTTCAGTAGAACTTGCCCCCATCGTCGGATTATCTGAAGTGATCGTAGATATTGTTGAGACAGGATCCACCCTTCGTGCCAATGGGCTTGAAGTGCTGGAGAAGATCTGCCCGCTCTCAGCAAGAGTTATTGTTAATGAGGCAAGCATGAAGCTGCAGAGGGAGAGGATCACGAAGCTTGTGAGAGATTTAAAAGGAGCTTTAGAACAAAATGTATAAAGCGATACAGAAAAGAGGTTGACTATGCGGATCATTCCATTAACAGAAGAATCAAAGAGCAATATTTTAGATAACTTATTGAAACGAAGTCCCAATAATTATGAAGAGTATCAGGATAAGGTAAATGAGATATTGAGTAATGTAAAGGAAAATGGTGATAAGGCGGTATTTTATTATACAGAGATATTTGATAAGGCAGAGCTGACACCAGATACCCTGTATGTAACAGAGGAGGAGATGAAAGAAGCATATACGAAAGTGGATCCGGAACTCATCACAGTGATGAAAAAATCCATTGAAAATATCCGGTCTTTTCATGAGAAGCAGGCACACAACAGTTGGTTTACTACCAGGGAAGATGGTGTGATCCTAGGACAGCGCATCACGCCACTGGAGAGTGTTGGTGTCTATGTGCCAGGAGGCAAAGCTGCTTATCCTTCCAGCGTGCTGATGAATATCATCCCGGCAAAGACAGCCGGAGTAAGACGGATTGTCATGGTGACACCGCCAGGAGCAGATGGCAAAGTGACTCCTGCTACTCTTGTCGCCGCACATCTTGCCGGGGCTACAGAAGTTTGCAAAGTGGGAGGTGCCCAGGCGGTAGCTGCCCTTGCCTATGGGACAGAATCCATACCAAAGGTAGATAAGATCGCCGGACCGGGAAATATTTTTGTGGCACTTGCCAAAAAATCTGTATATGGACATGTCAGCATAGATTCTGTCGCCGGACCAAGTGAGATCATGGTACTCGCGGACGAGACGGCAAATCCCCGTTATGTGGCCGCTGACCTTTTGTCACAGGCAGAACATGATGAGCTGGCATCTGCTATCCTTGTCACTACAAGCCGGGATCTGGCAGAGAAAGTCTCTGCCCAGGTAGATGAATTTACTTCTGCCCTGTCCCGCAGGGACATTATTTCCCATTCTATTGAGAACTATGGATATATCCTGCTTGCCGATACAATGGAAGGTGCCATAGATGTTGTGAATGCCATTGCCTCTGAGCATCTGGAGATTCTCACAAGGAATCCCTTTGATACAATGACAAGGGTAAAAAATGCGGGGGCGATCTTTCTTGGTGAGTACAGCAGTGAACCTTTGGGGGATTATTTTGCAGGACCAAACCATGTATTGCCCACCAATGGAACAGCAAAATTTTTCTCTCCATTATCAGTGGATGATTTTGTTAAAAAATCCAGTGTGATCTCTTATTCGAAAGAGGCGCTGGAAGAAGTCCATGAGGATATTATCCGCTTTGCCAAAGCAGAACATCTGACGGCACATGCTAATTCTATTGCTGTGCGGTTTGGGAAAGAGGTATTTACCGAAGAGTAAGAGCGTTGCATGTTGCTGGAAAAAATAAAATATAACTTGACTGTCCATAGCCAGATATGTTATATTCTTAATGTTGTGATAAAGTAGATGGTCCTCTAATGGGAATGTATACATTAAGAACATCAAAAAAGATTTAGGAGGAACAACGATGAATGAAATTATCAGAAAGATTGAAGAAGAGCAGCTAAAGGCAGAGGTACCGGAGTTCTGTGTTGGTGATACAGTGAAAGTGTATGCCAAGGTAAAAGAGGGACAGAGAGAGAGAACACAGGTTTTTGAAGGTATTGTATTGAAGAGACAGGGAGGAAGCACCCGTGAGACATTTACTGTCCGCAAATTTTCCAATGGCATCGGTGTAGAGAAGACATGGCCGCTTCATTCCCCTATTGTGGAAAAGATCGAAGTTGTACGCCGCGGTAAAGTAAGAAGAGCAAAACTCAATTATCTGCGTGGGCGTGTCGGTAAGGCTGCCAAAGTAAAAGAGCTGGTAAAATAGTAAATCATTCTTACAGAGGGACGACGCTGTTTGTCGGGCAGTTTGTTTTGCCAGGGACAATCGGTTTTGTCCCTTTTCTGTCATGGACTGTTCAGAAACACCTCATTATTACGGGATATTTCTGGACAGTTCCTGTATAGATGGGAGGTTTTGTCATGAATCTGCGTTTTGAGGAGGAGACAAAGAAAGAGAGGCGTATTCAGGTCCTGAAGGAAATATTCTGGTTTCTCATTGCTGCTGTCCTGGTGATCTTTATAGCATGGCTTATTGTACAATTTGCCATGAAGAAGGCTGGGATGATCGGCAGTGCCATGGAGCCCACTTTGTTTAATGGTGAGGATGTTATTATCAATAAGACCTCTTATCTTATGTTATCCCCGCACAGAGGGGCTGTTGTCGCCTTCTACCCGGAGCAGGATGAAAATGAACCAGAGGAGTTGAATGATTCCTCTATCCTGATCCGCCGCATTATCGGTCTGCCGGGGGAAACGATCCAGATCCGTGATGGTAAGATCTATGTAGACGGCACAGTGCTGGAAGAGGAGTATCCGTTTGAGAATATCATTTCAGCAGGCCGGGCAAATGATGAGATCAAGTTGGAGAACGATGAGTATTTTGTACTGAGTGACAAAAGGGCTGACCAGGATGACAGCAGAAATACAACATTTACAAGAGTTAGAAAGAGTAATATCATAGGAAAAGTAATCCTGCGGCTGAATCCGTTTTCGATGGTAGGAGGACCGACATCGACAGGCACCGCAGCAGAAGGACAGTAAGGAGGAAAAAATGCATTTCCAATGGTATCCGGGACATATGACAAAGGCAAAGCGGACAATGCAGGAAGATATCAGGCTTATCGATGTGGTAATCGAACTGGTAGATGCCAGAATCCCACACAGCAGCAAAAATCCTGATATTGACCAGCTGGCAGCTAATAAATCCCGCATCCTTCTTTTAAATAAAAGCGATATGGCAGATCCGGCATCTCTTGATCCATGGATCCGTACTTATACAGGAAAAGGGTATCTTGCCCTTGCCATTAATGCAAAGAAGAAAAATGAACTGAAGAAAGTCAATGCCCTGATACAGGAGGCATGCCGGGAAAAGATGGAGCGGGACAGAAAAAGAGGGATCCTGAACCGCCCGGTGCGCGCCATGATCGTTGGCATACCTAATGTTGGTAAATCTACTTTTATCAATAGTTTTGCTGGAAAGGCATGCACGAAGACAGGAAATAAGCCAGGTGTCACAAAAGGGAAACAGTGGATTCGGCTGAATAAACAGGTAGAACTTTTGGATACGCCGGGGATACTCTGGCCCAAATTTGAAGATCAGGTTGTGGGGCAGCATCTTGCTTTTGTCGGTGCGATCCGTGATGAACTGATTCAGAGTATGGATCTCGCTCTGGATCTCATTGAATTTCTGACAGAATCCTATCCAGGAACCCTGGAACAGTATTACCATGTTGACGAGTCGGCGGATTCCGCAGAACTGCTCTGTCAGCTGGCAAAGAATCGTGGCTGTATTGCAAAAGGGAATGAAACAGACTATGATAAAGCTGCGTTTTTACTGTTGGATGATTTCAGGAATGCCCGGATCGGCAGGATCACCATAGAGAAACCAGAGTAGTAACAGTATATAGAAATGAGGGATGAGATCAGTGATCGATGAAAATGAGTTAGAGGACAGCCTCCGTGTATGCCGTGAGATAGAGTCATTCCGGATCACAGATGATCTGGCAATGCAGAACCAGCTCAATAATCCTGACCTTTTTCACAATGAGACATTGTGGGAAGTCGATAAAGTGTTAAATGAATCCCTGGAAGAAAAACAAATACCAGAACAGGAATCAGTGCCAGAACAGGACACAACTATTTTAGAGGATGCCCTGCCGGCTGGCGGGCAGACAGAAGAATCCAAAAGCGAAGGTCTCGTTTCGGTCCCTGTAGCGAATCCGGTGCCGGAACCAGTTGCTGAAAAGATAGCCAGAAAAAAAACACGCAAAGAAAAAACGGACAGAAAAAAGAAGGATAAGGAGAGATCCATTAAAGAAAAACCAGTGCAGAAAGTAGCTGTGGCAAAGCCAGTATATGTTTCTGCCAATAATGATGAGATGCAGGAAGAATATATAGAGAGCCATCCTTTTCTGAGGACTCTCCTGGGTATACTAGTCTGTATTGTCATAGCACTTATCCTGTCTCTTGTCATTACCAAATATGTGGCTTACCATACTTCGGTGGAGGGAAGTTCCATGGAGGCGACACTGAATAATGGTGATCAGCTCATTGTAGAAAAACTCAGCTACTATTTTAATGACCCGGAGCGTTATGATGTGATTGTATTTCCCTTTAGTGAGAATGTCAGTTATATAAAAAGAATCATTGGACTGCCAGGAGAGATAATCCAGATCAAGAATGGGGAGGTTTATCTCAATGGAGAGCTTCTAGAGGATGGTTTCGGAAAAGAAGAAAGAATAGAAGATCCAGGACTGGCAGAAGAAGAAATTGTGCTGGCAGAGGATGAGTATTTTGTTCTGGGTGATAACCGAAATGCCAGCGTGGACAGTCGGAGAGAAGAAGTGGGACTGATAAAGAGATCACAGATTGAAGGAAAGGCATGGGTACGTTTTTATCCTTTTGATTCTATATCCACAGTCCATTAGTATGTATATGAAACTGAATATGCCCATAAAGTATTGGCAGTCTGGCTGTATGAAGGGAGGAAAAATTGGAGATAGAAAAAAAGTATCTTGTAGATCAGGTTCCGGATAATCTGGAACAATATGACAAATGGGATTTGGAACAGTGTTATCTCTGTGAACATCCCGCAATAAGGATACGAAGAAAAAATAATGAATATATCCTAACCTATAAAAACCGCCCCAAAGACAGTGGTGATGGGGATAATCCCCTGTGTCTCGCACAGGAAATGGAAGCTTCCCTGACAAAGGAGGCATATGAGCATCTGAAGGGGAAAGCAGATGGTGTCTGCATTACAAAGACAAGGTACCGGATTCCTTTCAGAAAACATATGATTGAACTGGATCTTTTCCATGGGGACTATGATGGATTCTATCTGGCGGAAGTGGAATTCAGTTCCATTGAAGATGGGCGGAATTTCATTCCGCCGAACTGGTTTGGCAAAGATGTCAGTGGAGATATCCGCTATTCAAACAGTTATATGGCATTGCATGGTGATAAATGATCATTTATACAGATATCAATGTTTTTGTGAGAAACAGCGCAAACAAAAAACACAAAATATATCTTGTGTTTTTCTCCCAAACTGTTATATAATGGTAGACGACAAAAAATTAAGGAGGTTATGACTATGTCATATGTTGATGAGGTATTGGCTCAGTTGATTGAGAAAAATCCAGCAGAGCCTGAATTTCACCAGGCAGCAAAAGAAGTGCTGGAATCACTTCGTCCTGTAGTAGAAAAAAATGAAGAAAAGTTTCGTAAAGATGCTTTGCTGGAGCGTCTGGTAAATCCGGAAAGACAGATTAAATTCCGCGTGCCATGGGTAGATGACAAAGGACAGGTACAGGTAAATACCGGTTACCGTGTACAGTTCAATAGTGCTATTGGACCTTACAAAGGGGGTCTTCGTTTCCATCCATCTGTAAACCTTGGTATCATTAAATTCCTTGGTTTTGAGCAGATTTTCAAGAATTCCCTTACCGGCCTGCCAATCGGCGGAGGGAAAGGTGGTTCTGACTTTGACCCAAAAGGCAAATCGGATCGTGAAGTAATGGCATTCTGCCAGAGCTTTATGACAGAGCTGAACAGACATATCGGACCAGATACCGATGTTCCTGCCGGAGACATTGGTGTTGGTGGAAGAGAGATCGGATATATGTATGGACAGTATAAGAGAATCCGCAATGCATATGAGGGTGTCCTTACCGGAAAAGGCCTTACCTTTGGAGGTTCCCTTGCCCGTACAGAAGCTACTGGATACGGACTTCTGTACTATACAGAAGAAATGCTGAAATGTAATGGACATGATATGGCTGGCAAGACAGTTGTTGTTTCCGGTGCCGGAAATGTTGCCATCTACGCAACACAGAAGGCTCAGCAGCTCGGAGCAAAAGTGGTAACGGTTTCTGATTCCACCGGCTGGGTTTATGATCCAGAGGGAATTGATGTTGAACTTCTGAGAGAAGTGAAAGAAGTGAAGAGAGCACGTCTTACTGAATATGCTGCAGCAAGACCGAGTGCTGAGTACCATGAGGGAAGAGGGGTATGGACTGTAAAATGTGATATCGCACTTCCATGTGCAACACAGAATGAACTGGATATCGATGATGCCAAAGCACTTGTTGCCAATGGTGTCATTGCAGTAGCAGAAGGTGCCAATATGCCTACTACTCTGGAGGCTACGGAATATCTTCAGGAGAATGGTGTTCTGTTCGCCCCTGGTAAAGCTTCCAATGCAGGTGGTGTTGCTACATCGGCTCTTGAGATGTCTCAGAACAGTGAGAGACTGAGCTGGACATTTGAAGAGGTTGATTCCAAACTGAAAGGGATCATGGTAAATATCTTCCATGCCTGTGATGATGCATCTAAGAAATATGGTTTTGAGAAAAATTATGTAGTCGGTGCAAATATTGCCGGTTTTGAGAAAGTAGCAGAGGCAATGACCGCACAGGGAATTGTATAAAGTTTCATAATAACTCCCGCCCCGCCTGCCTTTGGCATATGGGGCGGTTTTTTCATCTTATAGGATAGTTCGCCTTGTGCGGAGCAAGAATCGCTATAGCGAATTTATTCGCTTTGCGATTCTTGGAGGGCTGCGGTTCTCAGCCAGCCCTTTTCTGCCTTGTGCGCAATACGCCCAAATCAGCGTCAAACAACCCTTGCATTTCCTATTTGCATTTGTTACAATTTCAATACATGGTTTTGCTCTTTGTGGCAATGGGAAGGGAGTCTTTATGACAAAAGAGCAGTTTATGGAGCAGGTAACAGAGAGCGTCCGCCAGAAGTGTGTTTTGACGGATGCCGATATCAGTTGTGGGGTGTTTATAAAAAATAATGACACTACAAAACATGGTATCGTATTGAAGAGACGGGATGAATTTATCTCACCAACAGTATACGTGGACGGTTTCTATCAGGATTTTTTGAGAAAGAAAAAAACAATACCCGAAGTGGCAGAGAAAGTCCTGGAGGCATTAGAGAAAGTGAAGGATCATGCAGAACAGTACAAAGATTTTTCTGTTGAATTTGAAGATTGTTGTGACAGGATTATTTACAGGCTGATTTCTTGTGAACGGAACAGGAAATATCTGCAGACAGTACCTCATCTTCCTTTTTTAAATCTGGCAATTATTTTTCATGTGGCCTGCAGTATTTCAGAAAATGGCCTGGAGACTATAACAGTGACTAATGAATTAATGGATAAGTGGAATACCAGTACAAAAGAACTGATCCGCCGGGCAGAAGAAAATACTCCCCGCCTGCTTCCCCTTACTGTAGATTCATTGGCATCAATACTGACACAATATATTGGCCTTGCCCAAAAGGAGGAGACGTTGCCTGATCCGTCAGCACAGTTCCCGATGCTCCTCCTCTCCAATACATCTGGCGTGAATGGTTCTGCTGTCATGCTGTATCCGGAAGTGATTCACAGGCTTGCCTGCCAGTATGATTCCAATCTGTTCATCCTGCCCAGTAGTGTTCATGAGATTATTGTAATTCCAGATGGATATGTTGGAACAATAGAAGAGTTGTCCTATATGGTAAAAGATATCAACAAAAACCATGTGAGCAGGGAAGAAGTTTTATCAGATACAGCTTATTACTACGACAGAAGGAAAAAGAAATTTTCTTACAAGTGAAGCACGGCTGAGAGATGCCTACCCTAATCCTTGGTACGAAAAAATGCACCTGGAGGGATTCGAACCCCCGACCAAAGGCTTCGGAAGCCTCTACTCTATCCACTGAGCCACAGGTGCATTGCTTATATATTATATATCATTTACCTACTATTTGTAAAGGGGAAATTTTATGGATCAGATACAAACTTGCGATTATGTTATACGGGGTACTGCAGCATCCGGTCAGATCCGATGTTATGCCATCACTTCAAAAATGCTGGTGGAAGAAGCCAGACAGCGTCATGGCACCAGTCCGGTAATCACGGCTGCTCTGGGGAGGTTATTATCAGGAGGGGCCATGATGGGTACTATGATGAAGTCAGAGAAAGACCTTTTGACTCTTCAGATCCAATGTAGTGGTCCTGTTCAGGGACTTACTGTGACAAGCGATGCCTTCGGACATGTTAAAGGATATCCTGTAAATCCAATGGTATCCCTGCCAGCCAGCATCAAAGGGAAATTAGATGTAGGACGGGCAGTGGGACAGGGGGTTCTCACTGTGATCAAGGATATTGGCCTGAAAGAACCATATTCTGGACAAGTACAGCTTGTATCAGGAGAAATTGCGGAAGATCTGACTTACTATTTTGCCACATCAGAGCAGACGCCGTCTTCTGTGGCACTCGGTGTTCTGATGAACCGGAACAATACTGTGGCACAGGCAGGAGGATATATTATTCAATTGATGCCAGGTACTCAGAATGAGGTCATAAATATACTGGAAGAACGTCTCAGAAATATGGATCCGGTGACAACCCTGCTGGCACAGGGACATACTCCGGAAAGTATGCTGGAACAGATCCTGGCTGGCTTTGATATTAGATTTTCTTCTGAACATATTCCTGTTTCCTTTACATGTAACTGTTCCAGGGAACGAATGGAAAAGGCATTGATTAGTCTTGGAGGCAGGGAGATTGATCAAATGATTAAAGAACAGGAATCAATTGAAATGAACTGTCATTTTTGCAATTCCAGTTATCAATTTTCTGTGGATGATCTGAAAAAAATCAGGAAAGCATAGACAAAATCGACAAAAATTGTTATACTATGATCGTAAATGTATAAAATTGACGAGAAAGCTGGAATTATAGATGAAATTAAAATATAAAAAACTGGTTATTTTGATCACTGTGGCTACATTGGCTTTGAGCTTCTTTATCCTTACCTTGATCCCCACTGGGGGGTCAGCGCCGGAAAACGCTGAGGACGCTGAACTGGCTCTGAACGATAATGAGGATATCAATCAATTAGTAAAAAGCTATTTTGATGCGAAAAAGATAGTAGATGTGGAAGCGATGTCAGGTCTTGTCAGCGATACGAACCGCATTGACCGGGATAAATTTATTAAGATGGCTGGATATGTGGAAGATTACCAGAATATAAACTGTTATGTTATTGAAGGAGAAGAGTTAAATGCTTTTCGTGTCTATGTAAAATATGATATGAAATTAAGGAATATAGAGACACTGGCACCATGCCTGAGTGCTTTCTATATCACTCCTACTTCTGATGATAAATATGTTATCTATCTCAGTGCTTTAGATGAGGCGCAGGAAAGTTTCATTATTTCAGCGGATAAGAACAGTGAGATCATCAAATTAAAGGAACAGGTTGCCAGGGAATTACAGGAGGCCATTGATAAAGATGCTGCTTTCAAACAATTCTATCAGCAGATGGATCAGGAGATCCAGGCAGCTTCTGTTTCTGGTGCTGCCAGTGATCCGGCACTTTAGGAACTTTGTGATGACAGAGTATTTGATTGAAGCAAATTACAGGGACAGCTTGATAAGGAACGAAAGAGATAAAGAGGTATGTTTGATATCAAACGTACCTCTTTCTGGCTGGGAGGTTATCATCTGTCCAGAAAAAGAAATATATAAATGAGAGGTACCAGAATGGAGAATAATAAGATCCGAATCAATAAATATCTCAGCCAGTGCGGTGTCTGTTCCCGCAGGGAGGCTGACCGCATGCTGGATGCCGGGGCCGTAACTGTAAACGGGTACCCTGTGTCAAAGGGAACATTGGTAACCAGTTCTGACAGTATTTATGTAGAGGGGGTTCCTGTCAGAAATTCCCCGCCAGAGATCGTTATCGCATTTCATAAACCCGCTGGCATCGTGTGTACCAGCAGTAAGAAAGACAAAGCAGAAACAATCATAGAATATATTG
The DNA here is from genome assembly GCA_947643415.1 of uncultured Clostridia bacterium. Classification (GTDB taxonomy): domain Bacteria; phylum Bacillota; class Clostridia; order Lachnospirales; family Lachnospiraceae; genus Eubacterium_F. The sequence goes on from CANRWA010000009.1 coordinate 83,355, forward strand.
GTTTTCCAGAACGGATCTATCCGGTAGGACGTCTGGACAAACAATCTACAGGGCTTATTCTGTTGACTAATAATGGACAGATGACAGATGATATACTAAGGGGAAGTAATTATCATGAAAAGGAGTATGTCGTAACCCTGGATCGTGAAATGACGCCATCCATATATAAAGCGATGGAGCAGGGAGTTCCGATCCTGGATACAATGACGCGTCCCTGCCGGATCACGCACAGGAAGGGGAAAGTATTTCATATTACCATTACACAGGGACTGAACCGACAGATCCGACGCATGTGTGAATATTTTGGTTATCGTGTGAAAAACCTGAAAAGGATACGGATCATGAATATTCAATTGGGCGATCTGGAAGAGGGAAAATGGCGCTATCTCACAGACGAAGAGTTATCTGAACTAAAAGAGGAATGCCGCAGAAAGGGTAGCTCAACGGCACCAATTTAAACCCGTTTCAAATTGGCGCCGTTGAGCTAAGGAAATCAGAATGGAGTGAGACAGATATGAAACAGACTGAAAATGAACAGGACATTAAGAGGATGAAGGAACTGGTAGAGACATTAAATGAAGCTGCCAGGGTATATTACCAGGGACAGGATGAGATCATGTCCAATTATGAATATGATAAACTTTATGATGAACTGGGTAAACTGGAAGAAAGGACAGGCATCGTTATGTCTGCCAGCCCTACTATCCATGTTGGATATGAGACCATCAGTGAACTTCCCAAGGAACCGCATATTGCCCCTATGCTTTCCTTGGGAAAGACAAAAGAGGTTGCTGAACTGGAATCCTGGATTGGTAATGAGAAAGGCCTGTTATCACTGAAACTGGATGGACTCAGTGTGATATTGACCTATGAGAATGGAATGCTGACTAAGGCATTGACCAGGGGAAATGGTGAGACTGGCGAGGTTATCACAAATAATGCAAAGACATTTGTGAATATACCTGGCAGGATATCTTTTGATGGAACACTGGTAATACGAGGCGAGGCATTGATCCTTTACTCTGATTTTAAAGAATTGAATGCCCGGACTGTTGATATCAGTGAACAGTACAAAAATCCAAGAAATCTCTGCAGTGGAAGTGTTCGTCAGTTAAATAATGAGATCACAGCGGCACGGCGGGTCCATTTCTATGTTTACAATGTGATACAGATGGAACCGGCCAGAGACTTTAAAAGGAAAAGAGAGGAACTTGAATGGCTTGCCGGAATGGGATTTGATATTGTCCCATATAAAGAGGTAACAGAGGAAAATATCGCTGCCAGGGTGGAGGAATTCTCCTCTGAGGTGATTTCCAGTGATCTGCCCAGTGATGGACTGGTGGTGACATTTGATGATATTGCTTATAGTGCCTCACTGGGACGGACGGCGAAATTTCCGAGAGACTCCATTGCGTTTAAATGGCGGGATGAACTGGCAGATACTACATTACGCGAGATTGAGTGGAGCGCTTCACGTACGGGACTGATCAATCCAGTGGCCATATTTGATCCGGTTGAACTGGAGGGCACTACAGTGAGCCGCGCCAGTGTGCATAATGTAAGCATACTGAAAGAATTAAAACTGGGAATCGGGGATACGATATCTGTATATAAAGCCAACATGATCATTCCCCAGATCTACGAAAATAAGACAAAGGGAAATAACTGCGAGATTCCATCAAAATGTCCGGTGTGCGGAGGAAGTACTGAACTGGTTCAGGAAAATGGTTCCGTTGTACTGATGTGCCAAAATTCGGAATGTTATGCCAAAAAATTAAAATCTTTCAGTCATTTCGTCAGCAGGGATGCCCTGAATATAGACGGGCTGTCAGATGCCACCCTGGAAAAACTCATCAATATGCAGATACTGCATTCGGTCATAGACCTGTTCTTTCTGGGTAGCCACAGGGATGAACTTGTGGAGATGGATGGCTTTGGAGAGAAGTCATATGAAAATCTTATCCAGTCGGTGGAGGAAGCCAAAGATGTACCCATTGCAAATGTGCTGTATAGTCTTGGAATCAAGGGGATCGGACTCAGTATGGCCCGGCTCATCGCAAAGAAATATCCCTATCCTCTTGCCGATATGCATACCTTGGAGGCAGAACAACTCACCGCTATAGATGGGATCGGCGAAGTACTTGCCAACTCATTTGTGGAGTATTTTGCCAGTGAACAGAATCAGGAACTGGTCAGAAAGCTACAGGACATTCTCAGGATCCAGTACCCTGCCAGAGAAGAAATACAGAGCCTGGAAGGTAAAACATTTGTGATCACAGGAAGCTTGACTCATTTTGCCAACCGGAACGAGTGCAAAAAGAAAATCGAGGATCTGGGTGGGAAGGTAGCAGGAAGTGTGAGTTCAAAGACCAACTTTCTTGTAAATAATGATGTTATGTCCATGTCCTCCAAGAACAAAAAGGCAAAGGAATTACAGATACCAGTTATCACAGAAGAGGAACTTCTCGCCATGCTGGAGCAATAATTTATCTGCTAAGGGACATTTCGCTCTTATGATTGAATTATTTCCCCTGCTGGCGCTGTCCTGCAAAATCCCTCCAGCGGAACAGACGGAAATAATGCAGATAGAGCAAGGCGATGAGACCAGCAGGCAAAAGAAATATGAAACTAAGAACTGGCTGTCCGGATCTGCTGACGAGCCAGTCACCAGCGAGTTTCGTCAGATAGAACAGACAACAGAAGAAAATCATGGGCCAGACAAACTGATTCATCAGGAAATAATGGACGCCCCGCGTCCTTGCCAGATAGACAGCGTTTAACAGGCAGGTGAGGATCTGGCTCAGCAATAGGCCCAGCAGATAACCATAGATCCCTTCTTCCGGTGTAACAAAAACAAGAAACAGTATCCTTAAAACCAGTCCGATCACATTATGAAGAAATGTGATACTTGTCTTCCCAAGACCGTTGATTACGCTGCTCAGTGTTGTTGTCACATATAAAAACGGACACAGGAATGCCAGGGCTGTCAGGAGTTTCCCGGCATTTTCACTGTGGAAGACAAAACTTCCGATCTCTCTGCCATAGTTCAGGAACAGGCTGCTGGTAAGGACACCGAGGAGAATGGAATAGCGTATTGCTGTATTTGTTGTCCGGCGGACTGAATCATACTGTGCCCTGCCTTCTGACTGTGCAATGGCAGGAAGGAGAAGGACAGATAAGGAGTTTGTCAGGGTGCCGGGAAACATGATAAAAGGAAGGACAACGCCAGTGAGAATGCCGAAGATCGCAAGGGCATCAGTACCAGAATATCCATACCGTACAAGCATAGCGGGGATCAGGACTGATTCCAGACTCCCCAGCATGGCGATCACCAGTTTGTTGCCGCTAAGAGGAAGGGAAAGTGCCAGCAGATGCCGGAACTTCCCTTTACTTTTGCATATTGCCCTGAATTTTATGTTTGAGAAAAGATGCTTTACATTATAAATATGAGAAGCGATCTCCCCTGCAAGAAGCCCCAGAACAGCTACACTGGCTGTCATTTTTCCACGGATGATAAACCAGGCAGACGCCATCACAAGGGAGACGCGGAATAATTGTTCAATAATCTGTGTAATGGCAGGAATCCTGGCATTGCTGATACCATAAAAATATCCATTGATAACAGCAGTAATGCCGCAGAAAGGAAAGATCACTGCCAATATGCGAAGAAGTGGCGCTGTCTCACGGACCCCAAGGAAAGAAACACTGATATGATCAGAAAGGTTCCACACAATACCAGACAGACAGAGAGCTGTAATCAGGGACAGGATCATACCATTTTTCACGATGCCGGCATGGGATTCCGAAGGTTCATGTGAGACCATCTGTGAGACTGCAGTCTGTATCCCGGCAGCATATAGTGTAAAACACAGAGAATAAACCGGAAAGATCATCTGGTATACACCAAGTCCTGTCTCGCCCAGTGTGCCGGTAAGAAAAATACGGTAACCAAAACCGATCATTCTTGTAATGATACCAGCACCAGTCAGTATCAGGGTCCCTTTTACTAAATGATTCTTCAATGCGTTCGTCCTTCACGGCTTTTTAATAATGTATGAGGCACATCAGCAAAAAATGTTGTCTTTATCGCTGATTTATAGTCTCATCTTTGACAGTTGATTAGATAAATAAGTGCCACAATCCTTGCATTTACAA
>CANRWA010000010.1 GCA_947643415.1 uncultured Clostridia bacterium
CTCTGCTCTGCTCTGCTCTGCTCTGCTCTGCTCTGCTCTGCTCTGCTCTGCTCTGCTCTGACATATTGTCACCTGCTTTCTTCATCCTGTCAACCCCTCTTTTGTAATATTTTACCACTTTTCATTTAAGAAAACAACATTAAATATTTCCGTCTATACGGTTGCGATTCATGGCAAGTTTTTGCAAGATGCTCAATCTGATTCTGGTGTAACAATATTTATCATGCCATCTTCCGAAATAATAATACCAACAAAATATTCACCTTTTTCCTTATGTATCCAGGTAACATAATTTTTAACAGAATTATATCTGGCACCTCTTCCGGCATCCCCCTACACAAGCGTTTTGCCATCAACAATAACCCCTATTGCATGGCAAACCCCATGCTGATCAATGAATACTGCACCGTCAATATTTGTCATCCCTATTTGATACATATAATTCTGATCTGTTTTAGAATTTAGAAAATTATAATCTTTTATGCGAATGCCTTTGTTCATGTTACATAATCGTTCTATTTCTTTCTCAAGAGGTTTTTTCGCTGATATAATTGCGGCTGTTCCATGTTTCTGTTTTTTCAAAATGTCCACCAATTTTCTTACAATGTCTTGATACTTCGAATGAACATTTTTAATCTCTGTTTCGTATTCTTCCTTTCCATCTCCCAAATTCAATATGTATCGTCCCTTATAAAACTGAAACTTTACTTTTTCGCCCTCCATGAATGACCAGTTCAATTTGCCTTCAAATTTTATGGTTGAATTTGCTTTTGTTGCTTCAGCAGTGCCAACTATAGACCAAATATTATCATCATCTTTTACTGCCAAAAGAGTTAACCCCGATCCTTTTGTAATTTCCATCAGCTTTCTAATCGTCCGGAGATTTTTCTCGAAAAATTCATATTTCTTGTCAAATTCATATACCAAATCAAACGATTCGGAACAATCTAAAAACATGATTTGAGCATTGCTGTCATTTTTTTCATACTGTTCGGCAGACAAAGCAATAAAAAGAGTGTCTGTTGGAAATGCATTGAAAACAAGATAATGATTCACATACATTGCAGTAAGTGTATTTGTGTTTAATAGTTTATAAAAGATCCCATTTGTAAAATAATCTTCACTTAAATCAGAAATGTATCCCTTTGATAACCGACCATTATCATACGAACACAATGCAAAAATTACAAAAAAGTAGAAATCCTTAAGTGGGTTCAAATTTGCCGGAAAGTCATTTAAGATTTCAATATTTTCATAAACATCTTTTCTGCTATTTTTGACAGCATGGGACTCTAAATAGGAATCCGGTAAATCAGGCGCAACTACCTTCTCGTTTAACCTGATTATATTGTCAGGTTCAATCTTAATTTTTATCCAGTATATTTTAACCTTATTAAGTTCTTCTTTCAAATAATCTGGTACAAGCGGTTCTACCATTGAGGTCACAAATGAGGTCAATAATTTCATTGATTGTTGCTTTGTTTCAAAATTTTTATCCTTCGCCATATTCTGCTCCCTGTCATTAAGTGACTTTTAATTGGTCTTCGTATTCTTGCAAATAACCCTCATGTTCTTCTTCCGTAAAAAATGTTCTTACTTTTTCTAGACCTTTTAGTTTGGAAGTGTAAAATTTCTTCCTGCACATTGAAAAATACTCAAAAATTTCGTTTAAAATAACTTTATCAAACAATATCATGTAGACATTATCATATAATTCATTTATTGCATTTGAGTTTTCAAAATAGGACTTGGGTATTGTGTTATATATAAATTCATATACTGCATTTAAAACTTTGCCTTCCTCGGTATCAGTACACAATATCTTTATTAATTTTTCATCATCCCACCTATATCCTGTTGGCAAATCATTATCTACATGACTCATTGTATAAACCACCAAAGCAATGCGCGCACAAATTTTGACCGTATACCGTCTAGGGTTTTTCAATGGATTCTGGGATACAAGGCAGTGTAAATATTGATCAGGAGTCAGTTCCAATTCCAAAACACTGACCAAATCAGCATATGATTCTTTCAATATATATTCTATATATGAAAAAGCACTAGAAAAAGAAAAAATGCTATTCTCTGGGTGTGTATCAATCAGTATTAACTCAGTACAGTCTTGTATTAGCTTTTCTCTTTTATCATAGTCTAAATTTTCAAAACATTGTGTAATAATAGGTTCAAATATGACGGCACTTTTATATTTTATCATATCACGTATAGAATCTTTCATTGTTGAGAGAATAAAGAACATATGCTCCTTATTGTTTTTACTGTATTTTACCAAATCTTCGTCACACTCATTATATTCATTTATGCATATTTCCTCTACGAATTTGGGGTTCGTTTCCCGTTCATAATATAATTTTATCCATTGAGATAAATTCTGCTCTACCTGATCCCATGCCTCATTTTCAAAATCAAAAATTTTTACAGTCCGATCATTTTTCTGTATACGTGTGAATAATGTTTTGATACCAATTATAGTCAGCCTGCTGTAAATATTATATAATTTGTCTAATCTGTAATTTCTGCACCTTATATCACTACCCACGTAATGAGCTAATTCGTGACATAAAACGATAAACATATCTTTTCTGTCAGGAATCGTTGTCTCTTTTAGTTCCATCATAAAAACATGTTTATGCTCTTCTTCCTGATAATATATTTCAGATACCCCGCTATCCTCTGTCATTGCAGGAAACAACATAAAATGATATTGCGTATCTTTTGTATTTAACGAGCGTTCGACATAAAATACAAACGCATTATAAATCAACAGATCCTCAAAAACACTTCCTATTCCGAACAAATGATTGGTCTGCTCTTCATAGATTAAATTCTGTATATTCTTGCACACTATATCCAGTAATTCAGAATTTATGTTATCTTCATTCTGCAAAAGAATATCTAACGATGGCAAATACGGCAGTTGCCATGAAACCTTCCTGTCTTTGATATAGTCAACTATTCGTTTCAATGTATTCATATCGCCTTAGGACACCTCCACCACAAAAAAGCCTACAACTTTGTTGTAAGCTTTTTTAAAAATTGATTTTGCTAATTTTCAAGGTTGATTTATCATCTGGCAATTTTTCCGGGAAATCATAACATGGTCTCAAAGCATCCTTTTTTCGTAAATAACTGCTTCTTTTTTCAGCATAAGGCGCATATAAGCAATCCCGTTTTTCAATAATCTTCTCATCCCCTACTGCTGATTTTCCCAATCCCGAAAACCTTTTGAAAACTCCCATATCCGTGCCTTTCTTCATGTGTTCTAATATCAATAATATACCTCAATATACTCATTTTATTCAAAATTAGCGACAAAAAAAATGAATTTACCAGAATCCAAATGTCCCCTTTTTGCTTCCCTTAATAGGATTTCTGCATCAGCCACCTACTGTCTCCGAAACTTTGTGTCCTAACTATAACAGTTAGTTGAAAAGATGTCAAGAAATTTTTTTGCGGGATACCTTGTTAGGGCAACCGCTTAAAAATTTGTCTCATCCCGTTTCATTTCATACCACAATCTGTTATAATTAATCATGGGAAAAATAAACATTGAAAGAAGATGATGCTATGATTCTAAGTGTCAGCCGTAGAACAGATATTCCGAATTATTATTCGGAATGGTTTTATAATAGGATAAAGGACGGTTATTTATATGTCCGTAATCCGATGAATGCACATCAGATCAGTAAAATCAACCTATCGCCGGAAGTAGTAGATTGTATCGTATTCTGGACCAAGAATCCGGAACCGATGTTTTCAAGACTAGATGAATTGGATGCCTATACATATTATTTTCAATTTACACTTACCGGATTTGGAAGGGATATAGAATGTAATATCCCACACAAGAAGGAGCATATGATTCCTGTATTCCAAAAACTGGCAGGACGGATTGGCAGGGAAAAGGTAATCTGGCGGTATGACCCCATCATTTTTACTGATAAATATACCCCGGAATATCATTTAAAGGCTTTTGGACAAATCGCCCATGAATTGAATGGATATACATCGAAATGTGTGATCAGTTTTGTTGATCTATATGCAAAAAACAAAAAAAATATGGATGCACTGAATTCCTATTCTTTACCGGAAAGGGAACTGGGTGCATTTGCGGCACAACTTGCGTCGATAGCCGGGGCTAATGATATAAAGGCTGCATCCTGTGCAGAGGCGATTGATTTGTCAGCCTGCGGAATAGAACACAATTGCTGCATAGATAAAGAATTAGTGGGGCAATTGACCGGATGTAAGATACAAGCGGTTAAGGATAAGAATCAACGAAAAGAATGTGGTTGTGTGGAAAGCATTGAAGTTGGTACATATAACACATGTAAAAACGGCTGTGCCTATTGTTATGCCAATTACAGCCACGAAAGCGTCCTGCAAAACAGTAAACAATATGATGTAAATTCTCCGCTGTTATGTGGAACCATTGCAGAAGATGATAAAATTACAGAGAGAGCGGTAAAATCATTAAAGGATCCGCAATTGACCTTGTGGGATAAGTCAAATACCCCGCTGCAGATACCTCAGGACCTGATACGGGTTCACGCTGATCTCTTTCCCATCTAGTGTCAGATAGATCCCAAAATGCAGATGTACGGCAAACTTCCCTCTGGTACCCTCTTCCCCATATCCGGTATCCCCCATATACCCAATGATCTGACCCGCCTTTATCTCCGTCCCCTCTTCTACCCCTTCCGCATAATGGTCCAGATGGGCATAATAAAAATAAGCACCATGTGGCGCCCGGATGCCAAGACGGTATCCACCCAGCTTCAGCCAGCCCTTCTTCTCCACCACGCCGTCACTGGCACTTACTACAGCAAAGTAACCCCTCTCATTATTGGAGGGCATAATATCGGTACCTTCATGATGTCTCTCCCCGCCAAAAGAACGCGGTCCCCCCCATGAATCATCAAAATGGAATGTTTCTTTCCCTGCTGGGTCTTTTGGGACAGGAAAATATTCCACATCGGATAGAATCATCTCAAAAGCTTTTTTATATGGCTCTTTCTGTTCCTCTGTCATAAGAAAATGATGCCACGAAAAACGGGGACAGTGGCTGCTGTCCCCATTCAGGCTTCCATTATGATAAAGATAATCCTCTGCCAACTGCCCATAATTTTCCTGTCCTGCCAAATATTCTGCTGCCACGTCAAACTGCCGGAACTTTTCCCTTCCCTCATCTGAAGATAATTCTGGCAGATTTCTTACGTTCAGGAATTCATTTATAAAACCGGACAGAATCCCTACACTGAGAAATAATATTGTACACAGGATTGTATATAAGATCGTTTTTTTGTGAATGTGCATAAAAATCCCTCCAAAAAAGGGTATGCACAGATTCGTTAAAAAATAACCACCTGTGTGGTTGGATGGCGATTCCTGGCATCCAAATCTAATAAGGCATTTCCAGCAGTTCATAGCTCCGGTCTATCATTGCCTGGCTTCCGGATGAATTCTGTATTGTGACAATTCCTTTCCTGTCCTCTTTCCTGAGAAGCCCTTTCACTTTCAGACGCCGTTTCAGTTCCATTGAGGTGCCATAGCTCCCATCAATAAGCTGGATCGGCCTTTCTCCCAGAAATTCCTGCAGATGGGGACGGAGAAAGGGATAGTGGGTACATCCGAGAACAATAGTCTCTGTATCCTCTGTAATAAAGGGCATCAGATGTTTCCGAAAGTAGGCATCCAACTGCTCTCCTCCAAATCTTCCCTGTTCCACAAACTCCATCAGCCCGCCACAGGGAACAGAAACAATATCTGCCTGGTCACGGTATTGTTCCAGAAGGGCCTGGTATTTTTCCTGTTGAATAGTCATAGGTGTTGCCATCACAAGGATCCTGCCTCCATGGCTGGATGTGACTGCCGGCTTTATGGCAGGTTCGATCCCCACGATGGGAAGATCCGGATACATGCCACGAAGCAGGCGCACCGCGGCACTGGTTGCTGTGTTGCAGGCAACAGCCAGTCCCTTGATCCCCTGCTTCAAAAGATTTTCGACGACAGCAAATGTCAATTCCCGGATCACACTCTGCTCCTTTGTCCCATATGGCGCATGCAGTGAATCACCAAAATAGATGAAATCCTCCGCCGGCATGATCCGGACCGCTTCGCGGAGCACGCTCAGCCCGCCAAGACCCGAATCCATAAACCCAATGGGTAAATTTTTCCTGCTGCCGTATAAATCATTACTCATCATCCATTGACCTCTCTGTGATATCTTTTTTGCGGTTCAATATATCATAGATACATGGTACCACAAATAAGGTCAGAAGTGTACCATAAATTAGTCCGCCGATGGTTACGATCGCCATAGGGCGTGTCATCTCTGTACCCATGCTGGTTCCCACTGCCATGGGCACCAGACCAAGGACTGTAGTCACTGCTGTCATAAGGATCGGGCGCAGACGGGTCATCCCGGCTTCTATGATGGCCTCCTTCTTCTCTGTTCCGGCACGGCGGAGCTGGTTGGTATAATCCACCAGCACGATACCATTGTTCACTATGATACCTGCCAGCATAACAAAGCCGATCATGGCGATGACACTGACATCGCTTCCTGTGACCCACAGTCCCAGAAAACCACCTGTGAATGCCAGCGGCACAGTAAACAGAATGATAAAGGGCGACAGAAGTGACTGGAACTGCGCTACCATGATCAGATACATCAGGACAACACCAAGCAACATCATAAGAAGTACCTGCCCCATTGCCTCAGAAGTAGAATCGTCTTCACCATCATACTCCAAAGTATAGCCATCCGGCATTTTATAGTCCTCCATGGTTTTCTTCACATTGGCGCTGACATCGCTCACAATATATCCGTCTTTGATGCCTGCTGCCACTGTGACAAACCTCATCTGGCCATCCCGTGAGATCGTATTCGGTGAATCTGCCGTCGCAAACTCTGCGATCTTACTGAGTTTCACCTTCTTTGTCTTCTGTGTATTCTGATCGGTGTATTCAATCTTCATGTTCTTAATATCCTTACGGGTCATTTCCTTATCCGCAGAAGAAGTAACATACACACCCAGATCATCGGTGTCCGTGGATACCGTAGATACGGAAGATGCCTCTGACAGTTTCCCGGAAATCTGCTGATATACCTGTGCCACAGTCAGAGAATATTTCATTGCCTTTGCCTTATTGATAGAAATGCGGTATTCCTGTCCGGCATCCTCGAGGCCATTGGATATATTCTCCAGCCCGTCCACGGACCCAAGCTTCTTCATTATATCCTCAGATACACTCTGAAGCGTATCCAGATCTTTTCCTTTAATGTTCATCCGGACTCCCGATCCCATCAGGGCACTCATATCCATGGCAGAAGAATTGACACTCAGTTCACAGTCAAGATCCTTTGTGCTCTCCTTAATGCGTTCCCCTACCTCTGCATTTGTTAGTTCCCTGTCCTCTTCCTTCAACAGGACATACATTGTCACACTGTTTCCACCGCTTCCTCCTGTCAGCATAGACATAGATGAACCGGAACCGGTATAAGCTCCCACTGTCTCTACATCGGAGATCTCCAGTATCTTGCCCATTGCCGCATTCGATATCTCTTTGGTCTGTGCCAGATCCTTTTCCTCATCCGTAGTCAGGCTCACTGTCATCTGTGTGCTCTCCATCTCTGGCATCATGGACATACCATTCCGCACTGCAAGGGCAGCAAATAATATGAGAAATCCCACAGATGCAAGAAGAACAATTGGTTTCCAGCGAAGAGCAACCGCCAGCAGTTTACCATACACACGCTGCATGGCATCACTGAAGCGTGCCTGTTTCGTCTTCGTCTTACGGATCATGCCTGCTGCCATCGCCGGCACAAGGGTCAGGGCAATGATCAGGCTGGCACCAAGAGTATAGGCCAGTGTCAGGGCAAGATCCACAAAAAGTTCTTTTGTAATACCCTCTGTAAAAATAATAGGCGCAAATACGCAGACTGTGGTAAGGGTGGAAGCAATGATGGCGCCGCCAACCTGCCTTGCCCCTTCTACTGCAGCTTTCTTTGTGGAATAACCATGCTGCCGCATACGGAAAATATTCTCAATAACAACAACTGAGTTATCCACCAGCATACCGACGCCAAGCGCCAGCCCTGACAGGGAAATAATATTGAGGGTCACACCACTGAAATACATCGCCACGATCGCAGCCACAACACTAAGTGGAATGGAACATGCCACGATGACCGTCGGGCGGATATCCCATAAGAACAGGAACAGGATAATAATCGCCAATGCCCCACCTACCAGAAGGTTCTGGATCACGGCATCCACTACCAGATCGATATAGACCCCCTGATTCATCAGGATCGCAGAATGAAAACCTTCATTGTGCGCTTCCAGTTCCTCCAGCCGTTCCTCCAGATCTCCTGTCACATCGCCGGTAGAAAATCCAGACTGTTTCTGCAAAGTAACAAGTACCGCAGGATTTCCATCCACAACCGTATAGATATCTTCTTCATTGCTGGTCTGTGCCACATCTGCCACATCCCCCAGTGTGATGGGCTCCAGCCCATCCAGATCCATATCACAGATCACAAGATCCCGAATGTCCTCTGCAGATTCCACTTTGTCACCAACACGGATCAGATAGGAGGCATCTTCCTCTGTCACATAACCGGAAGGCATATCAAAGTTCTCTGCCTTCAATATGTTCTCCACCATTTCCTTCGTGATGATTTTGTTCAGATCCGCATTCTCTTTCGTTGTCTTCTTTGTCTCCTCCATCTGGCTCTCTGCTTCACTGATCTTCTCTGAACCACTGTTCAGCTGCGCCTCTGCCACGCTCAACTGGATACCAGACAAGATCTTCTGCTTATTTAACTGCTCCAGCCCTTCTTCTGTGGAGATCTTTCCATCCTGTAGCTGCTTCTTAGAAGAATTTAATTTCTTCAACCCATCTTCGATCTTCTTCTGCGCATCTGTTACCTTTTTTTGGTTTTCCTTTAATGCCTTCTCCTGTTTCTGCAGTTCAGCCAGGCCAGCCTGTGCAGACGTAAGCCCATCATTTACTTCTTTCACCTTCACTGCCAGATTTTCCTCTGTAATCCCCTGCTCCTTCAGCGTTCCAAGAAGAACCTGCTTCTGTGTCTGGAGTGCCGCCAAAGAAGTTTTCAAGGCATCCGGCGCATTGCTGCCAAGTGCATCGATCTGCCCCTGTAATGCGGCAATCTGTTTGTTCAGCTTATCCAGCGAATCCTGTAATGTGACAAGCTGAGACTTTGTGCTGGTCAGCGTCTTGATGGCAGCCTCCAGTTTCGTCTTATTGGCAGCAATCGTAGCAAGACCGCTCTTCACCTGTTTCGCAGAAGTATTCAGCGTCTTCTGCTGCTCCTTCACTTTTGTGATCTGCTCATCAATGGCCTTGATGCCATCCTTGATCTTCTCAGACGCATTGTTCAGCTTGGTCTCTCCCTTTGCGATCTGGTCCGCCGCCTTATTCTTCTGGGAGTCCAGTTCACTCTTGCCGTCTTCAATCTTTTTCTTATTCTTATCCAGCTTCTCTTCGGCATCTTCCAGCTTGCCATCAATGGCATCCTTTACCTTTTTGTTGACTTTATCAATCTTATCCTGCTGGATGATGACATCGATCTGATTGGCAACAGCACCAGATTCATTTACCGATGCCACACCATTTACACTCTCAAGCTCTGGTATAATATTCTGCTCCACCAGTTTGGTCACTTCAGCAGTGTCTTTGTCCTTATAATCAAGAGCTGCCACCATGATGGGCATCATATCCGGATTCAGCTTCATGATCGTAGGGCTGCCTATCCCATCTGCCCACTGTGCAGTAACCATATCCAGGCTTTCCCGCATATCTACAGTTGTAGAAGCCATATCTGTACCATCATTAAATTCCATCATGACGATAGACATGTTGTTGATAGACATAGACTGTATCTCTTTTACATTATTGATCCTTGCCATTGCCTGTTCCACAGGTTCTGACACCGCCCGCTCCACTTCCTCCGGACTGGCTCCTGCATATGTAGTCATAACGATAGCATATGGCAGTTCCATACTGGGAAGCAGATCCGTACTCATATTCCGGAATGACAGAAATCCTAATACCAGGACAATTACAACTGCCACCAATACAGTAAGCGGCCGTCTCACACTATATTTTGATAACACGAAAGAATCCCTCCTTCATTCCCTATCCGCCTGCTGCGGGGGATTTGACTCTGTATCACTACACAGATTTTATTCTGTTTAGCTCAATGGCGCCAATTTGAACCCGTTTCTATCACTGCTATTTTGTGAATGCGTGCGTTAGTTTCAATCGCCGTAGCCACCGCTACGACTCATTCAACTGCCTTCGCATTCGCAAAATAACAGTTTAGAAATCTCCGACCGTGGATGGTGGATTTTGGCGAAATACAAGGCTGGAGGACGCAGTCTTGCTGACGCAAGACAAGGACGAAAAACACAGTAGTTCGCCAAAATACGCCGTCCACGGCGGGTTCAAATTGGTGCCGTTGAGCTAGCTCAACGTTGCTGATTCATTATACCACGCAGCCATGAATATGTCATTTATAAGTCTGTGATTTTTTTGTGAACAATTACTGGAACACTACTAGCCAGGATATAAAGAAGCAAAAAATAGAAAAATTTACAGCTATATGCTAAAATGATACGGAAAGTGACAAAAACACTTCTCAACCAATGGTTGAATCACCCCAATCCAACCGTTGGTTCATGTAAAAAACATATTATCAAGTATATCATTCAAGGCGGAAGGAGAAAAAAAAATGAACCAGACAGAGATTGGAAAATTTATTGCCAAATGCCGTAGAGAGAAAAAACTTACTCAGGCGCAGTTGGCAGAAAAACTGAACATTACCGATAGAGCTGTATCCAAATGGGAAACAGGAAAAAGCATGCCCGATTCATCTATACTGTTAGAACTTTGCGAAATACTGGGGATCACAGTAAACGAGTTGTTAAGCGGGGAGGAAATCGACATAGAGAGTTCTGAAAAAAGGGCTGATGAAAATTTGGCTGCTTTGAAAAGGAAAGATGAAAATAATATGACAAAGAATGCCATTATTGCAATTGCTTTTTCAGTAACACTTTTGACAGGAATTATGGTATGCCTTATTTGCAATATCGCAATATCCGGCAATCTAACATGGTCACTAATTCCTGCCAGCTCTATTGTTTTTGCATGGGTAATATCTTTTCCAAGTATTATATTGGGAAAAAGGGGGATTATTGTAAGTTTCATATCATTCAGCGTTTTTATCCTTCCCTATTTGTTCTTATTGGGCAGTTTAGTAAAAGTGAAAGAGGTATTTTCAATTGGCGCAGGGATGGCGTTGGTTTCAATCGTATTCTTGTGGATAATAGCCGCAGTTTTTATCCGCATGGGAAAAGAAAGAAAATTAATTGCGTTAGGAATAACTTTTTTGTTATCCATTCCATTTTTATTAATTGTTAATGTAATATTATCAAAAATCATAGATGAGCCTGTTTTTGATATATGGGATATGCTGTCTGTCTTTCTATTGTTGATATTTGCATTTGTTTCCTTTCTTTGTGGACACGCTAAGAAAAAATAACTTGTTTCCTCCAGCGGCAGCAGCATTAAGCTTCCTATTTTCATATCGCCGGATTTATGATAAGATATAGATACAGAGCCATATATGCCAGACAGACAGGTTCTGACTGGCATCATCCGGCCGTCTATGAAAGGAAGGATACTATATATGCATATACAGATACAGTGTTGCGGTATCGTCCTGATGCTGGTACTTTTTTATTTCTATATGCGTCAGAAACGGATCTCCCTAAATACCCAAAAGGCCTTTTTAAGTGTGTTCTGGGCAACCTTTATTTGCATTGCTGTTGACATACTCTCCATTGAAACCATTAAATACCAACATATTTTCCCGGAATTATTTGTAAAATTCGCAGCGAAAAGTTATCTGGTAACTCTTCTCGGCGTGGCACTCAGTGCACTTGCCTATATGTATGTGGATATCTATACCCGGGAAGATATTCATCGGCAGAAAATGAGAAAATATCTGATATTGGCAGGGATCGCAGTACTTGGTACCTATGCCGTGCCAATTCATTTCCACTATGCTGAAGATGGGAAAAGCGTGATGTACACCCATGGACCCAGCCTCTATGTGACCTACGGAATGGCGCTGGTATTTTTTGTCACTATATTCTATCTTCTGAAAAAAGAAAAAGCAAAGATTAATCCCAGACGAAGAGAAGCAGTATGTATCTGGCTCCTGGTCTGGATCGCCTCCTCACAGATCCAGTTTATGTATACCGAAATCCTGATCGTGGGATATGCCGGTTCCATAGGGATCATGGTTCTCTATCTGAAATTAGAAAACCCTGAGACGAATCTTGATAGGAGTACCGGACTGTTCAACAGTGGCGCACTATATCAGTATACACGCCAGCTTTATGCCATGGACGAAGATTTCTCTACACTGGTGATCCTGTTTGAAAATAATGCCTATCAGAATGTCCCTCTGAAAAAAAGGGACAGGATACGAATGGAGATCGCTGAATACCTGTTGAAACTGCCAGATACCCTCACCTTTAAAGCTGCCGAAGATGAGTTTTTTATCCTCTTTCCTGATACCAGGTCGGCAGAAGAAAAAACAAGTGAGATCCGAAAAAGATTTCAGTCCGGATGGGGAGAAGGCAGCACCTGTCTTGTCCAGCCCTGCTGGCTGTATCTGCCCCATTCCAATGTAGTAGATCAGGCAGAAGACCTGCTGTATCTGGTCCGATATCACCGCCAGGGCAGTAAAGAGTTTTCTGACAGTGATTTCCTATCCATCGGAGAAGACAGTGTCGCCCAGATGAATCAGGAAAGAGAAACCGAGCAATTGATCCTGGAGGCAATGGAAAATAACCGTGTTGAGGTATATTACCAGCCAATCTTCTCCACCTGTGAGCAGCGTTTCACATCTGCGGAGGCACTGACCCGCATTCGGGACAAGGAGGGAAATATCATACCTCCCGGCGTATTTATCGATATTGCCGAAGAGAACGGCATGATCTTGCGGTTTGGCGAGATCGTATTTGAAAAGGTATGCCTCTTTATCCAGAAACATCCCCCGGAACAATATGGATTACACTATATAGAGGTAAACCTCTCTGTGGTACAATGTGCCTATGAGCATCTTGCCCAGGACTATATCAGCATTATGGAGAAACACAGCATCGATCCCCGGTACATCAATCTGGAGATCACCGAGTCCGCATCCACAAATGCAAAAAGGACACTTCTAGACAATATGGAAACTCTTATAAAATATGGGGTACATTTTTCTCTTGATGATTTTGGAACCGGTCAGTCCAATCTGAATTATATCGTAGATATGCCTGTGGAACTTGTTAAATTTGACAGAAGCATGACAAATGCTTACTTTGAGAACCAAAAGGCAAAATATGTTATGGATGCCGCAATACATATGATCCATGGGATGAACCTGCAGATCGTGTCAGAAGGGATTGAAACGGCAGAACAGTACCAGACTATGGAGGATCTTGAGATCAGCTACATACAGGGATACTATTTCTCAAAACCGCTGCCAGAAAATGATTTCATTCATTTTCTGGAAAACAGGCACTAGAAGGCGCATCGGTCATCCCTCGATCTGCGCCTTCAATATCTCCTGTGCCTTCGTCATCTGGTTATCGTCTTCTGCTCCCAATTTCTTTGTCGTCCCTTCATATTCCACTTCCACATCCGGAGTCAGCCCTACTTCATGAATGGAACGCCCACTGGGAAGCAGATATTCTCCTGTTGTCAGCTTAATCCCGCCGCCACAGGAATTCTCCAGGGAATAGATCGTCTGTACGATTCCCTTACCGAAGCTTTTTACCCCTGTAATGACAGCCGCCCCACGATCCTGCAAGGTACCTGCAAACACCTCTGACGCACTTGCACTGTTCCCATTGATCAATACGACAATGGGTTTGTCAAAATGTTCTTTGTCTGTAGAGGTATACACCTTAT
Organism: uncultured Clostridia bacterium; assembly: GCA_947643415.1. GTDB lineage: Bacteria > Bacillota > Clostridia > Lachnospirales > Lachnospiraceae > Eubacterium_F. The sequence continues at coordinate 14,026 of CANRWA010000010.1, forward strand.
CCCCGGATCCCTTTGATTTTTCCGTGATCAGCTTTCCTTCCGGAAGTATCTGGTCAAGGATCGCCACACAGGATTCCAGGGAACCGCCGCCATTGTCCCGGACATCCACGATGAGCCCTTTCTGCCCCTGTTTCTCCAGGGAAGCCAGAGCGCTTTTAAACTGATCTGCCGTCACCTTCTCAAACCGCTCAATCTGAATATAACCAAGCTCTCCCTCCAGCATCCGGCTGTTCACTGACTGGCTGACGATGGTTTCAATCTTTATGGAAATATCCTTCTGTACCACTGTACCGTTCTCTGTCCGGCTGATGGTCAGTACAACGGTCTCTCCTTCTTTCTTCTGGATCATCTGCACCAGTTCTGACAACGTTTTATCCGTGGTCTCCTGCCCATCTACTTTCAGCAGTTCATCCCCTGCCTTTACCCCTGCCCGGGCCGCCGGTTTTCCCTCCTGCACTGAATCAATATATTTCCGCTTTGTCTCTGTGTCCATCCGGATAGAGGCACCAATTCCAGGATACTCGCCTTCCACGCTGTTCATGGTATCATTGTATTCGCTTTCCGTATAATAGGCGGAATATTTGTCCCCCAGTGCTGATATCATACCCTTGGCAGCATATTCTGACATTTCCTGCTCTGACACATCATCTTTCCAATAATATTTGTCAACATATTGCTGCACGACACCAGCACGCTCAGATACATCTTTCACAAAATCTGTATTCCACCATTTCGGTATCACCCCAAAGATCTGGAGAAGCAAGATTACGATCAGGCACAGAAAGATTCCTGAGATGATGCCTGAGATATAGATATGTTTCATTTCTCTGTTACTGTTATTACTATGATCCATTCTGACCTCCCTAATTTAACTTATTTCTGACTGACATATATCTTTGGATCTACATAAGAACCATTCTTTGATACACCGAAGTGAAGGTGCGCACCAGTGGAAATCCCGGTGGATCCCACATAGGCAATAACCTGCCCGGCATTCACATTATCGCCTTCTTTCACGGCAAGGCGGGAGCAGTGCATATAAACCGTATACAGGCTGTTGCCATGTGCGATCATAACATAGTTGCCCGCACTGGAACTGTATGCAGCAGTAACGACTTTTCCTTCTGCCGCCGCAACAATGGGAGTTCCTGATGGCGCTGCGATATCAAGTCCTTTGTGATATGTGCTGGCTCCTGCTGTAGGGCTTTTTCGTCTGCCAAACCCTGAAGAGATCCGGCCTGATATCATTAACGGCCAACGAAGGGAACCATCCCCTTCCCCGGAATTACCATATCCCACTGCATTTTGCCGGTCAATCTCCTTCTGCCTCTCCTGCAGCAGTTTTTCCACCTCTGCTTCTGCCTCAGCCGCCTGTCTGGCATATTCATCCGCTTTTTCCTGTGAAATATCCATCTGCTCGTTATATCTCTTCAATTCTTCCTTTTTCTTCTCTCTCAGATCCGTAAGCGTCTCTTTCTCTGCAGTCTCCTCTGCCTGCATATCCTTCAGTTCAGACAACTGTACCTCAATCTCACCCTTCTTCTGCGAGATCTGCCGCTTTGTCTCTTTATATTTTTCAAATATGCCCTGGTCATAGGAACTTATCTTCTCAATATATTCAGTGCGGTTTAAAAGGTCACTGATATCTTTTGAACTGAATAATATTTCCAGATAATCCTGCGACCCATTCTCATACATATATTTTATGCGCTTCTTCATGGTAGTGTACTGCTTTTGTTCCGTGGCCTCCGCCTCTTTCAGCTCCTTATTTGCCGTATCCAGCCCTTTCGTGGCAGTCTGGATCTGCCCTTTCAGGTCCTCTAAGCTCTCTTCCAGTGCAGCGCTCTTTTTGTCCAGTTTCTCGATATAGACAAGTGTCTCATCTTTGCTCTTCTCAATCTCTTCCATCTCTTTCTGAAGCTCTTTTGTCTTCTTTGCAAGGCTTTTCTGCTCCTGTTTTGCATCTGATATCTGTTGGTCATATTTCCTGACAGCATCCGATTCCTCTGCCCAGCTTTGTTCCCCCGCCAGAACAAAAATGACCGCACACAGGGAAAATAAAAGATAGAAATAATATTTTTTCTGAACCATTCCAGCACCCCTTATATATACAAATTTCTGCGCACATTGATATAGCTTCCCACCAGTCCAATACCTACCCCAATCAAAAGCGATGCCGGGATCAGAACTGCGAACACCTGTCCGGTGGAAAGGAACGACAGGCTATGGGCAAATATGGCAAAACGGTGTTCCACATAATCAATGATCCTGCCATACAATACAGAGAGAATGATCAGCGGAACCGCAGAACCAGTGAGGCCGATCACAATGCCTTCCACGATAAAAGGCGACCAGATAAAATAATCCGATGCCCCCATAAGACGCATCAGTGCGATCTCAGGTTTCCGCACTGTGATACCTGTGGCGATGGTGGAATGAATCAGAAAAATGGATACGAGAACCAGTACCAGGATCAACACCACGGAAGCGATACCCACCAGATTTCCCACATTGGAAAGACTCTCTGCCACCTCGGCAGAGCGTTTTACATCCCTTACTCCCTCCACCGTCTCCAGATATTCTACAAGCGCGTCCTGACTCTCGATCTCTTTGAGGTACACCTCATATGAGGCAGAGTCTTCCAATGGATTATCTTCACTGAAACTCTCCACCAGTTCCGGGGAGTCCTTGAAATTCTCCTCTTTGAACTGTTCCCACGCCGTCTCGGCTGAGACATATTCCACATGATCCACTTCGGGACGCTGCCGGATCACATCACCAATGCCCTGAACCGCCTCCTGGCTGATCCCCTGCTCAAAAAACACGGACACTCCCACAGAACTTTCCGCTGACCGTATTATATTCCTGAAATTCCCCAATGCAAAATAAAATATCCCAAACAAGAACAGACAGGCTGTCACCGTTCCCACCGATGCCAGTGTGAACATACGATTTCTCTTTAGATTCTGAAGTCCCTGTTTCAGGCTGTATCGTACAACATTAAATTCCCTCATAAAGATAACCGCCCTTTTTCTCATCATGAACCAGAATCCCCTGGTCCAGTGTGATGACTCTCTTCTGCATCACATCCACGATATCATTATTGTGTGTCACAACAACGACGGTAGTCCCTGTCTGACTGACCTCCTGCAGGAGCATCATGATATCCCATGCCGTCTGCGGGTCCAGATTTCCCGTGGGCTCATCTGCCAGCAGTATCGTCGGCCGGTTGATCAGCGCCCTTGCGATCGCCACACGCTGCTGCTCACCGCCAGACAGTTCATTGGGATATACTTTTTCCTTGCCCGCCAGTCCCACCATATCCATAATGATCGCCACATTCCTTTCTGTCTCACGGCGGGACATCCCAATGATCTGCTGGGCAAAAGCAATATTCTCAAATACCGTTTTATTCTTCAGCAGCCGGAAATCCTGAAAGACCACACCGATCTGGCGCCGGTAGAGAGAAACCTGTTTGCGTTTCAGCCTGGTGACCTGCCGCCCCCCGACAAAAAGCCTGCCCTCTGTGGGATCCAGTTCCTTTAATAACAATTTAATAAAAGTGGATTTTCCCGATCCACTTTTACCTACGACAAATACAAACTCACCCTTATCAATGCGAAGGCTGATGTCCTGCAGCGCATCCACCCCCGTAGAGTATTGTTTTGATATATGTTCCAATGCAATGATCGGAATCTTACGCTTTACCTCCTGCATCTCTCTAACACCTCGCCTGCCTCTGCACGTCTCTGCCTTAATAATCTGTTGATTCCAGATAATTCATATATTTGACTACCATAAGTGAGATATGGAATGTGATGGCATCATCAAATGTCCGAATATCCAGCCCTGTGCTTTTCTGCAGCTTATCGAGACGGTACACCAGCGTATTGCGGTGTATATAGAGTTGCCGGGAAGTTTCCGAAACATTCAGGTTATTCTCGAAAAATTTGTAGATCGTACTCAGCGTCTCTTCATCAAAATGATCTGGTGGATTGTCCCCGAATATCTCACTAATGAACATTTTGCACAGCTGCATGGGAAGCTGGTAGATCAGACGCCCGATTCCCAGATTGCTGTATGCCATAACATTGCGGTCATTGTAAAAGATCTTTCCTACATCCAGCGCCATTTTTGCCTCTTTATAAGAACGTGAAACTTCTTTGATATCATCTATAATGGTCCCATATGCCACATGCACACGCGCCATCGCCTCAGTATTCAGCATGTCTACAATGACCTGTGCCGTCTTCTCCAGATCATCATAATCCTCATTCTGTGTCAGTTCCTTCACCAGAATGATATTTTTCTCATCCACTGCTGTGATAAAATCCTTATTGCCACCCCCGGCAAACATGCCGCGGACTGTCTCCAGTGCCCCGGTATCCTTTTCTTTACTGGTCTCAATGATGTAAACAACCCTCCGCGCCACCATCTCTATGTGAAGTTTCTTAGACCGGTTAAATATATCGACAAGAAGGAGGTTGTCAAGAAGAAGGTTTTTGATGAAATTATCCTTGTCATAGCGTTCTTTGTAAGCCACTAACAGAGTCTGTATCTGGAAAGCAACGATCTTGCCAACCGTGTATACTTCCTCTGAATCTCCTTTTGCTACCACAATATACTCAAGCTGGCCCTCATCATAGATCTTGAAGAACTGATACCCCTGTAAAACCTGGCTGTCAGCCGGAGAATCCACGAAAGACTGAATGGAATCCCCATACCGTATGGCATCTGCCGAGGTCTCTGCCAAAACATTTCCATCCGTATCCATAACATATAATTCAATCTTTGTGATCCCCTTTATCCCCTCAATGGTATTCTGCAAAATCTGATTTGAAATCATCGCTATGCCTCCTCTCTTCCTGATATTGTGCTTTGATGGTTATTGTAACATCTTTTGGGTGTGTTGTCAAAAAAAGCCCAGAATGGCAATTCTGGATTTATTTTTTAGCTCACTGCATTCTGCAAACCAGATAAATAAGGCTCTTGCAATCAAACCCAAGGTATGCTATAGTATAGATACAAATAAAAAGCAACCGCCCACAAGGGGTTGACCGATTGATAAGATAGCAATGCCACCCTAACCTGACCAAAGTACAAGGGTGGCTTTTGCTATGTAAGGTTACCTACAGAACGTAAACACGAATGTAAGTAATGCCAGAAGGAATATGCCAAATGTCAGCAATTCCATAAGAGAACTATTATTCTTACGTTTTCTCTTTTTCATAAGCATCACCCCCATTCTCTTTAGAATGAGGTCAACGCACCCCGTAACACGATTGCTCTTTTGAGATTATAACATATCTTTTGACACTTCTCAACAATATTTTTCATCACACAAAATAAGTCTCATTTTGTATGTTTAAGACCAGACGGCTGTCTTGAAACGCCGAGTACATTAAGTATCATCTATCGGACGCCCGCATAGAAACTATTTCCCCAATTTCTTAATATCATATGCTTCAACATTTGCCAGGAAATCTACGGTAAAAGCCGTATGTTGTCCATGCTTTTTTGTCACACTGACAAATTTTCCGATTACTTCACATTTATTACAGGCTGCAAATTCATCTATTTCAGGCTCCATAAAAAGCATTACAGCTTTCTGCGGAAAATTAAAATCTGAATGATGTCGCGGCATTATAACTGCACTTTGCTCTGTATCAAACTCTAATGCAACGATTAGATACATTCAAAAAAACTGCTGCCAGAGCAGAAAACTCATGCAGCAGTTCTTCATTATGTATAGAACAATTTCAAAACCTTTCAGATCAGTTACAGATCGTCTCCTGTGTCTCTTTGTCAAACAGGTGGATCTTTGTTCCATCCATCGCCATCTTGATGGTATCACCAGGACGGGCTGTCGTGCGAGGATTTACACGTACTGTGATATCAAATGTATCCACTGTGAAATACAGGAATACTTCGGCACCGAGCATCTCATAAACCTTCACGGTTGCTTCGAATGCTGTGTCTGGGGAACTGTTGATAAATGACTCTTCATCTTTAATATCCTCTGGACGGATACCGAAAGTAACTGTCTTATCCTGATAACCGCCATCCAGAAGGATCTTTGCCTTATTCTCTGGCAGTTTTACAGAATTGGAACCGAACATGAGCATTACGTCAGAACCAGATACAACAACTTTTGCATCAATAAAGTTCATCTGCGGAGAACCAATAAATCCGGCAACGAACTGATTGTTTGGCCTCATATACAGATCAAGCGGGGAGGATACCTGCTGTACAATACCATCTTTCATAACTACGATACGGGTACCAAGTGTCAGCGCCTCGGTCTGGTCATGTGTTACATAGATAATCGTGGTCTCCAGTCTCTGATGAAGTTTGGAGATCTCAACACGCATCTGTACGCGAAGCTTGGCATCCAGGTTGGAAAGCGGCTCATCCATCAGGAATACTTTAGGGTTACGCACGATGGCACGTCCCATCGCCACACGCTGTCTCTGACCACCGGACAGCGCCTTCGGCTTACGGTCAAGAAGGTGCTCAATATCCAGGATCTTAGCTGCCTCATGTACAAGGCGGTCAATCTGGTCTTTCGGTGTCTTTCTCAGTTTCAGGCCAAATGCCATATTGTCATATACTGACATATGTGGGTACAGAGCGTAGTTCTGGAATACCATCGCAATATCCCTGTCTTTCGGCTCTACATCATTGACCAGCTTGTCACCGATCCATAACTCACCACTGGAAATTTCCTCAAGACCTGCAACCATACGGAGTGTTGTGGACTTACCACATCCGGAAGGACCTACAAAGATGATAAATTCTTTGTCCTCAATCTCTAAGTTAAAGTCCCGAACAGCATGAAAACCATTGGGGTAAACCTTGTTGATGTTCTTTAAAGATAAACTTGCCATTTCTATTCCTCCTAAAGATATTATTGTCATAAACATCTAAAAATAACTATACACTATTTTGATTCAAAACACTATATCTAATATTCATAAAATAAAAAAAAAGATTTGTGTAAATTGCATAAACCACTTTAGACTTATTTTACAACTGTACCGAGTCAAACCCCTCGCCTCTCACCTCCCTGACATCCGATACAATGACAAAAGCAGCCGGATCAAGTTCTTTCACCAGCCTCAGGACACTTACTGTCTCTTTCCTGGAAACAGCGCACATCAGTACATTTTTACTATTTCCAGAGTACATTCCCCTGCCATCCAGGGCTGTTACCCCCCTCTCTAGTTCCTGCATCACGGATCCGGCGATTGTCTCTGGCACTTCCGATATGATATACAAAAGCTTTGCGAATTTCAGGCCCTCTAAGATCCGGTCCATAACCCGTGAAGTCACAAATACTGCCACAATGGAATACAGACCGATGCGCATGCCAAAGACAAGCATCCCTGCCACTACAATCAGCCCGTCCACGACTCCCAGTATCCTTGCTGTACTGGCAGAAGGAACATATTCTTTCACAAGCGTACTGAGCAGGTCGGTACCTCCTGTAGATGCCCGCCTTCCAAATACCAGAGCAAGCCCGGTTCCGTTCAGTGTGCCTCCGAGCAGGGCCGCCATAAGATAATCCTCATGTGCCACCGGCAACTGCGGTACCACGGCCAGCGCCAAAGTGAAGCACAGCGTTGCATAACATGTCTTGCCTACAAATCCCATTCCAAACTTCTTTGCTGCGATGATGAACAATGGAATATTCAGTGCGATGTTCACAGTCCACAGGGGAACAGGGACAAAGTGCCGTAAAATAATGCCGATACCGGCAAAGCCGCCTGTCACCATTGATAAAGGCTCATAAACCATATTGGTTCCCAGAGCCATAAAAAAAGTTCCCAGCGTGATCAGCGCGTAGGAACCTATCGTCTTTCTGGATGAAGTTATCATTTTTGATTTCCCCGCAATTTCTTTTTAGTATTATAATCGTCCATTTTACGGTTAAATATACGTCTGCGGAAGAAATGCGAATAGGGGATCCGGACGATCCATTGAAAGATACCGCTCAGATGAAGCCGGCGGATCCAGACGGGGATATAAACATTGTCCCGGATAATGAGCGGAAGGATACTGCCCCCCACAACACATAATTTGGTATTTACCTTTCCCTTATTTTTCTCCAGCCACTCCTCCTGCCCTGTGCTGTCCATGGACAGCAGGAGAATGTCTGGAAGTTTTATATTTATATCATTTACCAATGTCTCCTCTGACACATTCCCATCTGAGACATAGACACCAAGTATATTATCCTTTGGAAAATACTTTGTCAGATAACGGTACATTGCCTTTGCCTCTTTCTCGTTGCGGAGTACCAGATAAAAAGTCCGTTCTGCCAGATTCAGTGGTTTTACCAGATTCAGCAGGCAGTGATAATCAACCACCATGCCCCCCGTCTCAAGAACATCTACATGATGTGCTGACAGGATCGCCTTCTCTCCCGGCAGGACCATATCCGCCCGGTCCAGAACCTGCTGCACCAGTTCATTTTTGTCATACGTGTCAATATAGTCAAGAGAGATCATATGAACTACATTGGTATAATCATTTTCAAGATATCCTGCCATCTCTCTCTGAAGGCTCTCTTCGGACAACAGATCCACTTCCAGATCCATGATCCGTATCCTGGTTCCCATGTATATTCAACCTCCTTCTCTCTTCTGAATCGGTATTTCTATTCATTCCCTGCCATCATTGGCAAAAGATCGGTCTATGACAGTTTGGCATCTGTTCCAAGGAGAATTTCTATATCGGCACCATTCGTCAGGTCTTCCCTCTCCACGATACTTGCTGACGGAAAATATTTTTTCAGCTCCTGGCCCCACTTTTTCTTCTTTGCATATATGACTGTACTGCTTCTCTTCTGCCCGGTATAATTACCCAATCCTTTTATCTTCAGGCTTTCCGCCTCCAGTTTTGTCTTGTAAGCAGCCGCCAGTCCATCAATCCCGCTGCCATTTGTGATCTGGATGGTATGGCCGCTGGCCGCTGCTGATGAGTCAGTGCTGCTACTGCTTTTCTGTGAACCCGTATAGCTCTCGGACTCCCATATGCGGTTCACCAGTTTCTTATTTTTTGTTTTATCCAAAAGATAGACATTTCCGTTCTTTGCACCATATGCATGGTACAGGCGGATATTCTCCTGTTTAACCTTTGTCAGGGGTTCGGCATACCCCTGTTTCTGTGAAAGTGTTATATCCGTGATCAGATTATCCCATTCATCCTCAATAAGGTCCTCCATCTCCCCACCAGAAGAACATGCCGCAGCACGGTCCAGCAGAGCCTTTGCCGGCTTGTATTTCGGTTTTTTCTTTGATCCGGCATTTTCAAAATATGTGTCAAATTTATCTGAAGAGATTGCCGTAAAGTAGCCAATATCTGCCTTTAAATCCTCCTGAAGGATGAGAATCCCATACTCGTATGCCACATCCCCGCTGAAATAATCATTGATATCTGACATTTTGGAAAGCTGGGGCAGTTTCTGGCTGACCTGAATCAGGTCTGAATAGGTGTCAGCCGAAATGGTAATCTGTGTGTCTACAGGTATGGTAATGTAATTCATATTCCCGGAAACAGAATCAAATAATTCAAGGACCATGGCCTTTATCTTCTTTGATTTTGGATCATAGCTGTATATCAGATTGCTGGACTCATTACCAGTATTAACGGTTATCACATGCTTATACGTCGTACTCCTCTCCGTCCTTCCTGTCTGGTCAAAATAGAGCATCGTAAGATAATAGCTCAGTACCCCCACGGCGGCCAGCAGTAAGATGATCCCTATTGTCTTAAAAAAATTTAAGGCAATAATGCCTGCTACGCTTTTTTTCTTCATTAATAATTCTCCCTTAAATCAGATTACAACGATGGATTTTTACAAACGTTCTTGTTATTATATCAGATAAGGAAAAAATATACAACTTTTTTTCATTTTATGGTATGATGGAATCAAAACAGATTATTTATAAGGGGGAATTAAGGATGAAATATGATGTAACACCTGTGGAACTGATCCATCTGCTGACAGAAAATGGGATGTATGAACCTCCAAATGTGGAACAATATCTGAAAGACTATGAAAAAGAACATAATATTACCATACCTGCCCGCCTGAAAGAGTTTATGGCTGCAGCATACATGAATCCTCTCCTGGAGACATCGGATGTCTGGGTACAGGAGGAGGGACCGAAATGGTTTTCCCTATATGAGGAGATCCAGGAGATGCTAGATGAAGACCGGGAAGAATATTTGGAAAATGAAGAAAGTGATTTTCATATATTTGCCAAAACCCCAAGGGAAAAATGGGGCGAACTGACTCCTGACTATCTGAACATAGGCAGCGATTATGCTGCAGGTGTTGTATCTTATGGGATCCAGGCAAAAGATCTGGACACCGAAAACCCACCTGTGTATCTACAACATGAAGCCGATCCTCTCACACAATGGAATATGCTTTTCAAAAGTGTGTCAGACTATCTATTGTATGTGATCAGTGATGTCCTTCTTGGCACCTTTTATAACACAGCACGAAACATATTGGAATACTATGGCTGGAGATTTGAGGACTATGAATACAACACTCTGGAGAATGCCACAGACTTGTTTGGAAAATATGACATAGATCCCTCCAGATTATATAAGATCCAGACAATCTTCCCGGAAGACTGGCAGTCAGAGCGCATTGTATGCTGCCGGGAAGATCTGGTAATCGTCATAAAACTGGAAAATTCTGAAGTTGAAGCAGTGGTCATTTCAAAGGAGAGTGCCACATGAACCAATATGCTATTGTTACAGGCGCCTCTGGCAGCATCGGAGGTGCCATCGCCATGAAGCTTGCAAAAGAAGGCTATGATCTCCTGCTCATAGGCGGCAGGCAGGCAGAGAGATTATCGGAAACCTGCTCCCTCTGCCGCCGGGAGGGAGTCTCCGCAGCCGGCCTGCAGATCGACTTTTCAGATCCCCATAAAGCAGAACAGATCCTGGCTGGCCACACTGGCCCCTGTGGTTCCAGTGCGGATAACCGGACTGCCTCCTGCAGGGAAGCCCAGCTTCTTGTGAACTGTGCCGGAGTCTCCCACATCGGGCTTCTGCAGGATATGAGTACAGAAGAATGGCTTCGGATCATAAATATTAACCTCACTTCTGCATTTACCATGTGCCGTTATGTGATCCCATCTATGGTTCAGGCAAAACAAGGGCATATCCTGAATATCTCGTCTGTCTGGGGGAGTGTGGGAGCCTCCTGCGAAACTGCCTACTCTGCCACGAAGGGCGGCATCCATGCCCTGACGAAAGCCCTTGCCAAAGAACTGGCACCCAGCGGCATCGCTGTCAATGCCATTGCCTGTGGTATGGTCAATACTCCTATGAACGCCTGCTTTACAAAGGAAGAGATCGCAGATATCTGTGAAGAGATTCCCGCCGGACATATGGGAACACCAGAAGAGATCGCAGATACTGTGTCACTTCTTGCCAAAGCGCCTGCGTATCTCACCGGACAGATCATTGGTGTAGATGGCGGTTGGAAAGTGTGAAGGAAATTGATGGTTCGTAAAAACCTACAACAGGAGGAAGAAATGAGGAAAAAGGACTACATAAAAACTACAATTATTACGATATTTATTATGATAGCATCCATAGGCTTTCATTTTCTGGGAGCGGCAGGATCATGGGATGTCAGGATTTCGGACTGGCTGAACCAAAAAGAGACAGTCACAGATAAGAAAATATACATAATTGGAATTGATGATAAGACTCTTGAAAAATACGGTCCTGTAAATACCTGGAGCAGGGAGATCCCTGCAAGATTAGTAGAACTACTGAATGCCGACGGTAAGACACATCCGGCAGTGATCGGTTTCGATGTGATCTACAGCGAAAATGTGGATGAAACAGCCGATAACCATTTTGCCAAAGCCTGCCAAAAGGCTGGGAATGTGGTGGCTGCCATGAGTTTTTCCTTTAAAGAACAGCCTGAAACGGAGGAAGATGGAACGGTTATTTACAACCCATATCATGTAGAGGATGTGATCACACCCTACAAGAGCCTCAGGGATAGTGTGGACTGCGGATTTGCCAATACTACCATTGATGCGGATGGGTGTGTGCGCCAGGCAATGGCATACGTTGACCACAATGGGGAGCCTGTATACAGCCTGTCCTTCCAGTGCTACAAAAAATATCGGAAAAGCCAGGGGAAAGAAGCAGAACTTCCTGAAACATATGGAAGGAACAACAGCTTCTATTTTTCCTATTCCGGCAAACCCGGTGGGTATAACCTTGTCTCCATGGCAGATGTACTGGATGGAACTGTAGATGCAGGAATCTTTCAGGATGCCATTGTGCTGGTGGGTGCTTATGCTGTAGGAATGCAGGATGCCTATCCTCCTGCCGTGAGCCATAACAGCCAGATGTATGGAGTCGAGATCCATGCCAATATCATAGAGGCATTGCTGGAAGGGAAGACACAGCTCCCCGTCTCCCCTCTCCTTTATGCCATTGCAGCAGGACTGATCTGCGGAATATTCTTTCTGCTGGTGAGAAAGGCAAAGATTGTGATCTCTTCCCTCCTGCTTGCTGCTTTCGTCATTCTGGATCTAATCCTGGCAAAAGTATTTTATACCAGAGGTATAGTCACTCCTGTGATACTGCTGCCTGTGGTCCTTGCCCTCATCTATCTTGTCCGGCTGATACAGGGGTATCTTGTGGAGATACACCGCCGGCGGCATGTACTCAATGTATTTAAACAATATGTGGCGCCCCAGGTAGTGGATAAGATCAGCAAAGACAGGGATTTTAAACTTGTACTGGGCGGGGAGACCCGTCATGTCGCCGTACTGTTTGTGGATATCCGGGGCTTTACTACCATGTCAGAAAGTCTCCGCCCAGATGAAGTAGTGGAGATCCTCAATGAATATCTGAGCCTTACTACCAAATCTATCTTTGATAATGGGGGAACCTTGGATAAATTTGTGGGGGATGCCACTATGGCAGTATTTAACGCACCATTTGATCTGGACGACTATATTTTCCGCGCCGTCTGTACCGCCTGGGATATGAAAGCCGGGGCAGACGCCATCGCCGATCAATTCGAGAAACGGTTTGGGAAACGCGTTGCCTTCGGAATCGGTATCAACTGTGGCGAAGCCGTCGTTGGAAATATCGGCTGTGATTTCCGTATGGACTATACAGCCATTGGAGATACAGTGAACACCGCCGCGCGTTTGGAGAGCAATGCGGAGCGCGGACAGATCCTGATCAGCGAGCAGGTATATGAGGCAGTAAAAGACCGCACCGAAGTAACACCTATTGGCGAGATCCCGCTTAAGGGAAAGAGCAATGGGGTTTTTGTATATCAGTTAGATAAGGTGATGAAATAAATGAACCAATTATATTTAGTTCCGGACATCCAGGATACAGAACATTCTGTCCGGCTTGCAGAGGAGTATGGCTGTGCATTTGAATATAATGACTTCTATTCCCCTGCAGTTCTGGATGCCCCGGAGAAACAGGAAGAGATAATCGCACATTACCGGAAATACCGCAGTGACTTTTCTAAAGATACTATGCATGGCGCTTTTCTGGATGTGACCATACACAGCAGTGATTCCCGGATACGGGAGATTTCTATGCTGCGGATACGCCAGTCTATGGAGATCGCAAAAAAACTCGGACTGAGAGGCGTCGTATTTCATACGGGACGGCTGGCAGGTTTCCGGGTAGACTATTATTTAACACAATGGAAAGAACAGAATGCTGCCTTTTTCCGGAAACTATCAGAAGAATACCCGGAACAGCAGATCTATATGGAAAACATGTTTGATGAAGCCCCCGACGTTCTCGCCAGACTGGCAGAGGAATTGAACGATGTCAGAAATTTCGGAGTCTGCCTGGATTATGCCCACGCAGCACTTACCAGTTGTCCGGGAAAGGAATGGGTGGACGCGCTGGCTGGCTATATCCGCCATATACATATTAATGATAATGATCTGAAGAATGACCTGCATCTCCCTCTGGGGGAAGGGCAGATTGACTGGAACGATTTTAACCATCTGCTCTGTAGGCATGAAGTGGATGCCAGTGTCCTCATCGAGGTAAATGGCTATGAGGCACAGAAAAGATCCCTTACCTATATGGTGCAGCACGGAATCTACCCTGTGAAAAACTGTGAATAAGGAGATAGGCATGTGTTTTACATATAACGACTTTAAAAAGATACTGAATATCGGCATCGGGCTGACAACAGAAAAAAACCAGAACCGGCTTTTGACCGCAATTCTTGAAAATGCAATGGAAATTACGAATTGCGATGCAAGCACACTATATTTATATGAAAATAACTGTCTGAATTTTAAGATCATGAAAACCCTTTCCATGGGAGTCAGCCGGGGTACAGATGGGGAATTTATTGATGATATGCCGCCAGTGCCAATGGATGAACAGAACATATGTTCCTATGCGGCGATCCACCGGGAGATCGTAAATGTGCCGGATGTAGACAACAGCGGCCGGTTTGATTTCTCAGGGCCAAAAAGATATGATGCCCTGACCGGATACCATACCCGGTCCCAGCTTGTCATACCACTTGAGAACAATGAAAATGAATTGATCGGTGTACTGCAGCTCATCAATGCCATGGATCTGGATGGAACCGTCATCCCATTTGATGAACAATATGATATTATCATCCGTTCCCTTGGTTCCATGGCGGCCATCGAGCTTACCAACCTGCTGCATATGGAAGAAATGAAGGCACAGCTATACTCTTTCGTGGAGGCGCTGACCATGGCACTGGATGAGAGAACTCCCTATAACGCCTCCCATACGGAACATGTAGAAAAATATGCCGGTCTTCTCGCCGATCATATTTCCAAAATGTATGAGGAAGGGAAAAGCACTGAGTTCTTTGATCAGGACCGGAAGGAGAAATTACAGTTGGCAGCACTTCTTCATGATATTGGCAAGATAACTATTCCCCGCGGCGTGATGAACCGGGCAACACGGCTGGACCGCGATATCTGTATGGTGGATATGCGGTTTGAGCTTCTGAAGTCCCTGTATGAGACGGATATGCTTCGGGGACGGATCTCCCAGAAGGAATATGAAAGGCTGCAGGAAGAACTGGATTCTGAACTGGCATTTATCCATAAGATCGATGGCGCACCATTTCTGAATGATGAAAATTATGAACATGTATGCCGCCTTGCCAGGAAATACCACCAGAAAGAGGATGGTACAGTAACAAAGTACCTCACAGAACAGGAAGCCGAACATCTGAGTATCCGAAGGGGAACTCTTTCCCTGGAGGAGAGAAAAGAGATGGAGAACCATGTGGTAATGACAGATAAAATACTCCACAAGGTCCGTTTCAATAAAAACTACAGAATTATAATGAAATGGGCATCTTCCCATCATGAATTCTTAGATGGAAGCGGATATCCCAGACATCTGACTGAGGAATCGCTGGATCTTGAGACCAGGATATTAACGGTTGCCGATATCTATGATGCCCTGACTGCTACCGACCGCCCTTACAAAAAACCAGTTCCAAAAGAAAAGGCACTGGACATCCTGAGAAGTATGGCAGAGGAAGGAAAAATTGACCGCCAGCTGGTAGAATGGCTTGCTGAGGCATTAGAATCACAGGAAGAATGAAAGACATCAAAATAGCCTGAAAAGGTTTTACATATATAAAATAAGGAGGGAATTTCAATGGAAAAAAGGAAAAAAAGTAACCTTGCCTTATGGCTCGCATTTATGCTCATAATTGTTTCTGTCCTACAGACAGTACCAGTACAGGCAGAGGGAAATGCGGCGCAGGAATCCCATATCACCCATCAGCCGACTGCAAAGGAACCCTATGTAAAGCTCAGCAAGGAAGGCGCCACCTTTGCATGGTACGAGGCAGAACCGACACTCTGTCAGGTAGTGCCAGAAAAGAACCAGGAGAATCAGATCGAAGCATCTACAACTGAAAACTCCTATAACAAAACGATAGAAGGATGGGAAGCCCCGAACAGTAAACTTGAGATTGACGTCATAGTAAAGAAAGACGACCTCATCACAATAACTCCCTGCCCTGATTTCTCCGGTACGGTAAAAGATGCATCCGAAAACCCTTTTACCAATGAGGGAAACGGAACATATACAAAAAAAATAACGGCAGATGGCAAACTTTCTATCCGTGTGGCAGAAACAGATAACCGCTCTTTCTGGGCACGGGTTGAAATTACCAGGCAAATGCCGGTTGACAGGGTTACCACCCAAAATTCAGATACCTTTACCGGATCACCTGGAACCTATATCTGTGTCGCATCTTTTGCCGATGGCAGTACTGTGGCCAGCGATCCGCTGGAGGTTCCCGGTTATGACATTACCACTTCTTCCGCTGGAAATGGAAACTGCCGTATTCAGGTCGACGGGAGGGAAATCTCCTCTGCTGCCCCCGGTCAAAAAGTCACGGTAAAACCAGAGCCGGCCGATACTTATGAACTGGATGCCATCACGGTTACCAAGAAGGACGACAGCAGTACAAAGATTACCGTTACCGATCACAGTTTTATTATGCCAGACTATCCGGTTGAGGTTCATATAACATTCCGGAGGCCATCCTGTCATATCACACTGCCATCGGGAACCGGATATACGGCTGCAGCACAACAGCCATCTACCATAGAATACGGCACCGATCACACTTTCACCATAACATTGGACGATGGTTACGAGGCATCGGAAGATTTTTCTGTCACAGCCAATGACATTGTGCTGGCACCGACAAACAGCGAGGGCAATAAATATACATATACCCTTTACCACATCACAAAAGACCAGACCGTTAAAGTAAACGGCGTAAAGAAGAAAGACGTATCTGATGTGAAAGATGAAAATCCGCCGGAAATTACCATTACCCTTGATGAAAATAATTTCTGGAAAGATTTTATGCATCGGATCACCTTCGGTACATTTTTCAGGGAAAATAAAAAGCTGACAATCTCCGTATCTGATTCAGAAAGCGGTGTCAGGGAACAATCAATAAAATATTATCTGACCGATCAGGATCTTTTTGCTGAAAATAAAGTCTATCCTTCCCAGGAGATCGAAGAAAAGATCCCTTCCTGGACAGAGTACAGAGACCCCATCGTGCTGCCTGGTGGCAACACATATGTATTGTATGCAAAGGCAGAGGACAATAATGGCAATGTATCCTATGCCAGCACGACAGGTATCATCATTGACACAACGGCACCTTATATTGACCATATGGAAAATGGAAAGACCTATTATGGAGATTCATCCTTTACGGTCAGGGATGACTATCTGGAAACAGTAACAGTAGATGGAAAGACAATAAAACCAGCCAGCAATGCTTATACCTTTACCATCCAGGCGGACAACAAACTCCATACCGTTGATGCGGCTGACCGGGCAGGGAATCCTGTTTCTTACAGATTTTATGTAAATGAGACCTGGCTGCGGGATGGAATATCCAGTAACGGACTGTATCCGCTAAGTCCGGACAATTCCTATAAATTATGCTCAGGAAAATGGAAAGTAGCTGGTGACAGCACCATATATGAAGGCAATCGTACAATCTATGTTTCCGAAAACGGTAACTTTGACTTTCAGAAACAATAAAGGAGGTTCAGTATGCAGAAAAAAATAGCGATCATCCTGACCGGAATTATAGTCCTTGCGGCAGGAATCTTCCTGACGGTCCACTTTCTCTCCAAAAAGACAGACTCCTACCGTTCCATTCTGATCTACCAGTTAGAAGGAAAAGCAGAAATTGAACGGGAAGGTGCCGGAACCATTACTGCCGCCAATAATCTTTATCTTGAATCCGGGGACAAAGTCAGGCTGGACAGCGGCAGTTCCATGCGTCTCAGGCTGGATGATGACAAGTATATCATGGTAGAGGAAAATTCGGTTCTCTCCATTCAGGCAGAAGGCTCAGATCAGGACTCCAAAACAACCATTAACCTTGAACAGGGAGCCATCACCAACGAGATACAAAATAAACTGACGGAACAGTCTGCCTATGAAGTAAACAGTCCCAATTCCATTATGGCAGTCCGCGGAACGATCTTCCGGGCAGAGGGGTACATAGATCAGAACGGAGTGAAACAAACAAAAATATCCACCTTTAACGGTACAGTAGGATTTCAACCCATCGCACCAGATGGTACAAAACAGGAAGAGGTCCTAATTGAGGCAGGAAAAGAAGCTGTGCTCCAAAGTACATCCGATGGCATCCAGTATCTGAAAGAGCCCTCTGATATCTCATTTTCAGAACTTCCACTCCAGGCACTTCATTTCCTGCAGGACCTTCTGGAAAACGGCGCTCCCATCACCTGCCTCTCACTGGACGACCTGCAGAAACTGATCCGGGAATCAGAAAACAAGAACGAAACCAATTCGGATCCGCAATCCAGTTCAGCCCCGCAGGCCAATTCTGACCCACAAGCCAGTTCTGAAGATAGGGAACCAGCCGGACAGGACAGCACACCAGATCCGGATTCATCGAATCCTGAATCCACGGATAACGAATCGGATTCGGATTCCGGCCAGCAATCCCCGGATAACGATACACCTTCCGGACAGGACTCCCCGAAGAAAACTCCTTCCGGGCAGGAGGCCGATAAAAAAGAAAATAAAACATATACGGTTACATTTAAATATAAGGGAACGACTTTTGGCGTACAGACCGTAAAAGATGGACATACTGCTTCTGAGCCTAAACTGAGCCCGGAATCCAAGGGTAAATGGAACTTTGATTTTTCACAGAAAATTAATAAGAATATTGTTATTAATTGGATAACTGAATAGGATACGATCCGTTTAAAAGGCATCTGCTCCTGCAGATGCCTTTCTTGAAAAGTACATCAGCTTACTATCGTCCCCCCACCCAGCACATTTTCCTCATCATAGAGCACCACTGCCTGCCCCGGTGTCACCGCCCTCACTGGTTCTTTAAAGAAGAGTTCAAAGAAATCCTTCCCCACAGACCGGATCACCGCTGACGCTCCCCCATGGTTATACCGGATCTTCGCAGTCACTTCCTGTCCCTCCTCAAAGTGGCCTGCTGCCATATAATTTACCATATGCGCCCTCAGATGGTCCGTGTATACATCGGTTCCTTTCCCCAGGACAACCTCATTGGTATCCGGACAGACCCTTACTACAAACACAGGCTCCCCAAAAGCGATGCCAAGCCCCTTGCGCTGTCCCACAGTATAATGGCTGATTCCTTTATGCTGTCCCAGTACCCTGCCGTCCAGATCAATAAAATTTCCCGGCTGCTCCGGCTCTCCTGTCTCCCTCTCAATAAAAGAGGCATAATCCCCATCTGGCACAAAGCAGATCTCCTGGCTGTCCGGCTTATGTGCCACCTGCAGGCCAGCCTGCTCTGCCATCTCCCGGACTTTTGCCTTTTCATATTCTCCCAGTGGAAACAGTGTACGGGCAAGCTGTTCCTGGGTGAGATTGTAGAGGGCATAACTCTGGTCCTTGCAGAGCGAATCGGAACGGCAGATGGTATAACGCCCATTTGCCAGCCGCCGGATCTTCGCATAATGTCCCGTGGCAATATAGTCTGCACCGATGGCCAGGCTTTTTCGCAAAAGAGACTCCCATTTGACATAACGGTTACAGGCAATACACGGATTCGGGGTTCTTCCCTCCCTGTATTCCCGGACAAAATAATCAATCACAGCCTTCTGGAATTCACCCCTGAAATTCATAACATAATACGGAATGTCCAACTGATGCGCCACCCTTCTGGCATCATTTACGGCGCTGAGTCCACAGCAGCCCCCGTCCAGCTCAGTGTGGGAGGGATCTTCTTCCTGCCAGATCTGCATCGTAACTCCAATGACATCATATCCCTGTGATTTTAAAAGGCAGGCAGCCACCGAGGAATCTACCCCGCCTGACATGCCTACCACAACGGTCTTATTCTTCATCATTAATATCCGCCTTAGGTTTCTCCAGCCCCTCAATGACAATACCATTCTTCTCTGCATAGTCCCAGAGAGCCGCATGGATCGCCTCTTCTGCCAGCAGGGAACAGTGTACTTTTACCGGCGGCAATCCATCCAATGCCTCCATCACAGCCTTGTTCGTCACCTGCAGTGCCTCATAAATCGTCTTTCCTATAACAAGCTCTGTCGCCATACTGCTTGTCGCTACCGCAGCACCACAGCCAAATGTCTTGAACTTACAGTCTTTTATAATCTTTGTCTCTTCATCAATATCCAGATACATCCTCATAATATCGCCACACTTGGCATTTCCCACTGTTCCAACACCACTGGCATCATCAATCTCTCCAACATTTCTCGGATTGGAGAAATGATCCATCACCTTTTCACTATATTCCATTGTCAATCTTCCTTTCTTTTCATATAATCATCATAAAGCGGAGACATGCTGCGCATCCGCTCCACGGTCAATTTCAGATTATCCACTACATAGTCCGCTTCTTCCATCGTCGTTGTATCAGACAATGTGAGCCTGACTGAACCATGAGCGATCTCATGTGGCAGCCCGATAGCAAGAAGTACATGGGACGGATCCAGGGAACCCGATGTGCAGGCAGAACCACTGGAAGCACAGATTCCTTTCTGGTCCAGCATGATCAAGAGGGACTCACCTTCTACAAAACGGAAACATACATTGACATTGTTCGGAAGTCTTTTCTCTCTGTCACCATTCACCCGGACAAAGGGAATCTCTTTCTCAATCCGGTCGATAAGATGATCCCTGATCTCTGTCTCTTTCTTTACCTTCTCTTCCATTCCGGCAATAGCAAGTTCCGCTGCCTTTGCCATACCAACGATCCCAGGTACATTATGGGTACCGGCACGGCGGGAACGCTCCTGTGCACCGCCATGGATCAGAGGACCGATCTTAAGTCCATTTTTAATATATAGAAATCCGATGCCCTTCGGACCATAGAATTTATGTCCACTGGCACTGAACAGATCAATATTCATTTCCTCCACATTGATCGGCACATGGGCAAATGCCTGTACTGCATCCGTATGGAACAGTACACCATGTTTCCTGGCAATCTCACCGATCTCCTTTACCGGCTCTATCGTACCAATCTCATTATTTGCGAACATAATGGTGATCAGAATAGTATCGGGGCGAATCGCCTTCTCCAGTTCATCAAGAGAAACAAAGCCATTTTCATCTACATCGAGCCAGGTCACTTCATATCCATTTTTCTCCAGCCATTCACAGGTATGAAGAACCGCATGGTGCTCAATCTTTGATGTGATAATATGCTTTCCTTTCTCTTTATAACTCTCCGCCACTGCCTTGATCGCCCAATTATCCGACTCACTTCCGCCGCCGGTAAAGTAGATCTCTGCCGCTTTGGCGCCCACAGTCCCAGCGATCTGTTCTCTGGCATCTTCCATGGCTTTCTTTGCCTTCCCGGCAAAACTGTACACACTGGATGGATTACTGTAAATCTCAGTAAAATATGGCATCATTGCTTCTGCCACTTCTGGTTTCATAGCCGTTGTAGCGGCATTATCCAGATATATAAACTCACTCATGAATGCAACCTCCATTTCCTATAATTCTGATAGGATATACTCAATATACTCATTATAGCAAGTTTCTATTTTATGTCAAGAGTACAAAAAAATTAGCTCAACGGCGGATTCAAATTGACGCCGTTGAGCTATGCTGCAAAAAGGTAAGTTACCCGATCAGCACTTCTTTTCCACGGAAAGCAAAGCCATATTTACGGATCTGTTCTTCCCCAATCCCCTGGGAAAGAAGTACCTGTTCATATTTCTTTTCCTCGATCTGGTCCAGTGCTGCCTGTACGGTTTCCTCCAGTGAGGATTCTTCTTTGGGGTCATGTACCTTAAACTCCAATATAATGCCATCTTCCCCCTGCCGCAGCGGTCTCAGCATCACATCATATCTTCCAAACCCACTCTCCCTGTTGGAAGTAACCTCATACCTCCCGGCAAGTTCGACTAACAGCCCCAATACAAACCCATGATAGAATTTCTCCGGCATTGTATATTCTGAGGGATGTTTTCCTCCATCAAAAGAACTGAACATGGACAGTGAGATTCTATTCATATAGGCGTTCATCTCCTTTCGGTCGCCTCTTAGGAGGGCCTTAATAAAATCATTGTAATCGCCGGCACTCTCATCAAACCAATCCCGTACCATATCTTCAAATGTCAGCCTCACCTCATAATTAGTCAGGGCAAGTTCGTATTCTTTTCCCCGAATTCCTGTTATTTTCAGGTATCCCGCTGCCACCAGCAGGCTCCAGACAGCCTTTTCACTTCCTGAGAGCTGGTTAAATACCATTTCTTCATGGATCCTGGCCCGGATCGTTTTGCCTGCCAGAAGGAGTTCAAACTGCATCTTAATATCCCGGTTCCCCTCCCGGATCAGGCGGCTCACCAGTCCGTTGGAGCTTGTGTTCGCCCAGTATGGCTTTAACTGCTTTTTATCCAAAAAACAGATAACCGACCACGGGTTATAGATATCCTTCAGATCCCCTATTGTGAAACCATCATACCACTGTTTAACCTCACCTTTATCTGTTATCTGAAACTCATCCAATGCTGTAAACACTTCCCTCTCAGTAAAGCCAAAACAGGATGCATACTCATTTGATGTCATAGTCACAACATTCAGGTTATTCATATCAGAGAACATGGACTCTTTGCTAACCCTCGTAATCCCAGTCATAACAGCCCGTTCCAGATAAGGATTGGTTTTAAAAGTGGCATTAAATAAAGATCTTGTAAAACCAACGATCTCATCCCAGTACCCGCTTAAAAATGCCTCCTGCAGGGGAGTATCATATTCATCCAGCAGGATAATTACCTTTCTGCCATAATATCGGTACAGATAATCTGTCAATACATGCAGTGCCATTGGAGCATACCGTTCTGGCATTTCTGCTGTCATTGTCCTGTATTCTTTCTTCTCTTCTTCTGTCAGCACCTCCGATTCTGTCAGAAATAAATATTTCTTATACAGCATCTTTATCAATTGGCACATCCGGTATACTGCCGACTCATAATTGGTTTCCTTGAGGCTGGCAAAGGAAAGAAAGATCACAGGATATGTCCCCTGCAGTTCCCTGTATTTATAATTCCCACCTGGGAATTTTTCCCCGTTAGGGGATTTTTCTTCCCAGATCTTTAGCCCCTCAAAAACCTCTCCCTGTCCTTTATAGTCCACACTGAAAAACCGCTCCAGCATATTCATGTTCAGCGTCTTGCCAAAACGGCGCGGCCTTGTGATCAGGGTAACCTTATCCTCGCTCTCCCACCATTCTTTAATAAAAAACGTTTTATCAATATAAAAACAATTTTTACTAATCAGTTCTTCAAAATCCTGCGCACCGATTGATACTGTCCTTGCCATTGCACTCTCCCTCCATTCCACACTTTCCTTTTCTCATATTGTCCCTATGCATGATTCATACTTCTCTTCACCTCACGCCATTTTGGATAAAACTCATCCACCAATCCCCAGAACCGCTTATTATGCCCAGCTTCATGCAGATGTGTCAGTTCATGCACAATGACATACTCCAGGCATTCCACTGGCATCTGGGCGAGCTGAATATTCAGGCAGATCCGTTTTTTCTGTATATTACAGCTTCCCCACCTTGTCTTCATGCGTCGGAAATGCCACTCAGATGCATGCTGTCCCACTATCTGCTCATATTTTCCTACAAGTCCCGGCAGCACCCCCGCAATCTGTTCCTGATACCACTTATCTAATTGTCTGCGACGCTCCTCCCGTGTAGAATGGGCAGTAACACGCATATAGATCTTATCCTCCCGCATTTCAGTCAATGGCTTTTTAAGGGAACGCTCCACAGTAAGTTCATATGGCATACCCCATAGATCATGAACTTCACCTGATATATATTGTCTCCCTCCTGCTCTGTTTTCCGTTCTCTCTGTATCAAGGATCTCCTTTCGTTTCTTTCTGATCCAGTCCCATTGCTTTGAAATAAATTCCTTTACATAAGCATCTGGCATGGAAACAGGAACAGACACCATCACTTTCGCTTCTGGTGCCTTAATCCTGATATACAGGTTCTTTATCTTCTTTCTGGTGAGAAAGATAGGAATATCATTTATCATCCACTGAATCTCTGTCATGATGTCTTCACCACAAAATCACCCTTCCAGTCCTTCAGCTCTTCTTCAGTTCCTCCATTTACGATAAACATCTCATGATAACGCTCCGCATTCCGACTGTCTCCCAGCCGCTCACAAGCAAGATGTCCCATCGCCATAGCCTCCAGGCTGTTAGCATCCAGTTTCAGAGCCGCCTGGGCATAATAAAGAGAACGCTCCCAATCCGCCTGTGTCTCATAACACTGCCCAAGATTGACATATGCCATGGCACACTTTGGATCATAGACCAGAACATCTTCAAATGTGTGAATCGCTCTCTCCAGATCACCCTTCATCTTATAGCAGACTCCCAGATTATTTCTGGCATCTGCCAGAGCCGGGTTCTCCTTCAGGGTGGTCTCCAATACCTCCGCCGCATCATTATACAACCCGGCATCCATGGCGCTGCAGGCAACAAAATACCGGACGACAGCACGCTCTTTCACAGTCTCACAGTCGTCCAGCAGGGCAGAGAGCCTGCGGATGGCGGAATTCAGATGATCTGTATTATACAGATCAATTCCCTTCATCAGTTTCCTGTACTGATTTGGTCTGTCCGCAAATATATCCCCCAGTATATGGCCATAAGCATCCTTATAAATCTGCTCCGCAGACGCTTTCTGCTTATGCAGTGCGCTGGTAGTGGATAATAGCCAGACCAGCAGAACACCCATGATTCTTGCCACATGCTTCCAGTTTGGCTGTGGGGCAAAAAGAAGGTTGTACACTACCAGAACAATGCTGAGAATAACAAAAACCATATTCAGAAAAGTTATGATCTTCCCCCTCATGCCTTCTTTCCTCCAAGCAGTTCAAAAAACTCCTCTTCCGGCATCGGTTTGGCATAATAATATCCCTGTACCTGGTCACATCCAATGCTCTGCAGCAGCTCTACCTGCTCTTTTGTCTCCACCCCTTCGGCAAGCAGGCCCAGATCCAGCTTATTCGCCATGGATACCACCTGTTCCAGGATCAGCCGCCCCTTATCCGATACCATCATATTCTCCATAAATTTCTTGTCCAGTTTGATGACATCAAATGGTGTCTCCAGAAGGATATTCAGCGAGGAATAACCACTTCCGAAGTCATCCATCAGCAGTGTGTATCCTTCCTCCTTCAGCTCCATAGCTTTCATGCTCACCTGCTGGTCACCCGCTGTCTCTGTAATCTCCAGCTCCAGCAGTTTTCTGTCAATATTACAATCCCTGATCAGTTCTGAAAGCACCCGGATACATTCGTTATCTCCCAGATGAACCCGGGATACATTGACAGAAATAGGGCAGGGCGGGATTCCGGCATCTTGGCATTTCCTGATAAAACGGCATGCTTCTCCCCATATATAATAATCCACTTTCTTTACAAACCCATTCTCTTCAATAATAGGAATAAACTGATCCGGATAGATCATGCCACGCTGCGGATGACGCCACCGCACCAACGCCTCCGCCCCGATGATCTCGTTCTTTGCAATACTGTATTTGGGCTGCAGATACATCATAAACTGTCTTTCTGCTACGGCAGCCTGCATATTTTCTTCAATAAACTTGCGGTTATATAAAGACTCCTTGAACTGCTCCCGGTAAAACAGAATATTCGAGAGTATATTGTTTTTGGCCGCCTTGCGCGCCATAGCTGCCCGATCCTCCATCTGCCGCATTTCCATCCTCTTATCCTCCACCGGATATACGCCATATGTCATCTGAAGCTTCACATCCCGGTATGTGCTGACCCTGGCATCTAAGTCATGAATCAGCTCCAGCAGCTCCTCTTCGCTGTCATATTCAGTGACTACCATATACACATCGCTGCGCAAATTCAGAAAATACTGATCCTCGCGGCAGCATTCCACCAACTGCCTCTTGACAAATGCCAGAACCTCATCCCCAAATTTCTCACCATACAGGTCATTAATGATCTTAAATTTACGGATATCAAACTGGATAAATGCAATGTTTTTGTCTGAGGAAAACAGAAGATTATTGACATTTCTCCGAAACCTGCGGTTTCTGGCAAGCCCTTTCATAAGAACCTGTATCTCATCATTTTCCGGCAGGTCCTCTGGTTTGATGGTGGTATCCGTAATATGCCTGAAATGATCTGCCAGCATGTCGTCCAAAATATCAATACTGATCTCGATGGCCTTCGGGCATTTCTTCATGATCAGCCCCTCTTTGCGGATCTCTGCCATTCCATCCGGCATAGATATATCCTGGCCCAGAATATCACGGCAATTTATAACACCATCCATCTCTTTCGTAAAACGCCGTATAAACTCTTCTGTCTTTATATTGCCATATACCTCCTGCTCCCGGTCCTGACTGTCATAAAATCCAAGAGCCATTCCCAGCACAAGCAGTGCGGCTGTAATACAGCCGCAGGTCCCCCCCTGACGCATTCCCCCGCCAAAACAGGTACTGATCTTAAATGCTGTCTTCAGATCCAGCCCAAAATCCTTCGCATATGCCCCAAACAGAGCCTGCGTACAATGATACTGCTGGCTTAACAGTTGTTTTGCCTTCTCCTTGTGCGTCATTGATTATCCCCCCAATGATTCTAATTTACTCAAATCTGGTTCATGCGGAGCAAAACCGCATTGCGGTTTTTCAAGCGGCGCGTATCTCAGCCGGCGCTTTTTTTACTGCTTTTCTGTGGTGTCTTCGTACAGTTGAAAATCTGAATAGACAATGGTGCCAGTTTACACTCCAGTGAATTTGGCCTTCCATCACATTTCACCTTCTTTGACTGCTTCACTCTCGGATTTACAAAACCAGTACCGCCATATTCCACAGCATCGCTATTGAATATTTCTTTGTATTTTCCTGCAAATGGAACTCCCACACAGAAGTCCTCATAAGAAACAGGTGTAAAATTGCAGAGGACAAGAAGTGTCTCCGCCTTACACTTCCTCACAAATGCGATCACGCTCCGGTCGGCATCCAATGTACTGATCCAGTCAAAGCCGGCAGGACGCGAATCATCCACATACATGGCAGGGTGCGCCATGTAAAAGGAATTCAGTATGCTCACATACTGCCTCAGCCGTTCATTATCTGACATCTCGCCATCCACAGGCTCCAGAAGGTTCCAATCCAATTCCCTCTCTTCGCTCCACTCCCGTTCCTGCCCAAACTCCTGCCCCATAAACAGAAGCTGCTTTCCCGGATGTGCTGCCATATAACCATATGTCAGGCGCAGGCTGGCAAATTTATCCTTTCTGTCCCCTGGCATCTTCGTGTACATGGAACCTTTCATATGAACGACTTCATCATGGCTCAGGACAAGGACAAATTCTTCTGAATACTGATATACCATACTGAAGGTCAGCATACCATGCCTTCCCTTGCGGAATAACGGATCCGTACGGATATATTCAAGATAATCGTTCATCCAGCCCATATTCCATTTCAGGTCAAAACCAAGTCCCTCATCCGATGTGCGGCCTGTGACCTGCGGCCACGCCGTAGATTCCTCCGCAATGGAAAGAGTTCCATCCTTCCTTGCATGGATCTTATCATTGACTCTCTGTATAAATGAGATTGCCTCCAGATTCTCATTGCCCCCATATATATTCGCAATCCATTCACCGTCATTTTTGCCATAATCCAAATATAGCATAGAAGCCACTGCGTCCATGCGGAGTCCGTCTGCATGGAATTCCTCCAGCCAGTAGAGGGCATTGGCAACGAGGAAATTCACCACCTGCGGCCTGCCATAATTATAGATCAGCGTCCCCCAGTGCGGATGCTCTCCCTGTCTTGGGTCAAAATGTTCGAAAAGGCAGGTGCCATCGAATCTGGCCAGTCCATGTTCATCCTTTGGAAAATGTGCCGGCACCCAGTCTAAAATGACGCCAATCCCATGACGGTGCATATGATCCACAAAATAACGGAAATCATCCGGGGTCCCATAACGTGACGTAGGGGCATAATATCCTGTTACCTGATAGCCCCATGAGCCATCAAAAGGATATTCCATCACTGGCATGAGCTCCACATGGGTATACCCCATCTCTTCACAGTACTTGGACAGTGCCGGGGCAATATCCCGGTAGTTGCAGAATGCCTCCTTCTCTTCCACATCTGTATCCTTAGGTTTACAGAATCCCGCCAGGGATACTTCATAGATGAGCATTGCCTCCTTCTTCACTTTCCATTTCTTACGGGCTTCCATCCATTTCTTATCATCCCATTTATAATCACTGTCCCAGACAATACTTGCTGTCCTGGGACGAAATTCGGCATAACTGGCAAAAGGATCTGCTTTCAGCACCTCTTTACCTGTACTGTCCAGTATCCGAAACTTATAGATCTCCCCTCTGCCGACACCTGGAACAAATAGTTCATAGATGCCTGCATCTGGCAGAAAGCGCATAGGATGTGAGACAGCATCCCACGCATTGAAATCTCCCACAACGCTGACTGCCCTGGCATTGGGAGCCCATACAGCAAAGTATGTTCCCTTCACCCCTCCCACTGCCATGGGATGTGCTCCCAGCTTCCGGTAAATGGTATCATGAATCCCATTATTGAACCGATTCATATCCAGACCATCTATCTGATGTTCAATGGCATAAGGATCGGGGATCTCTTCCTGTTTCTTTCCCTTTTTCACGACAAAATGGTAATCCGGAATTTTCTTTGCCGGTATAAGTACTGCATAATATCCGATCTCATCCATTTTCTCCATCTTATACTCTTTCTCCGTGTCAGAAACCTTCACTTTCACGGAATCGGCATCTCTTAAAAGAGCTGTCACCAATACATGGCTGCGCCCGATCATCCTCGGTCCCAGTACTGTCTCCGGGCTGCCGCATTCTGCATACTCCAGTGCCTCAATCTCTGGCCACTGCATGTAATCTTCCACTCGTAAAGCCATAATTAACCTCCTCTATACACATTCTCTGTGCTTTATTATATAATGTTGAGGTCAAAAAGAATTTTGACCCCAACTGATGCCATACGCACAACTACATTGCTTCGCAATTCCCGTCGTGCTAAAAACATTCGCATTTCGCTGATTTTCGAAGAAAATCGCTACATGCTCATGTTTTAACGGTCCTCAGGTAAAATTGCGCTTTCGTGCAAGCACGAGCACAATTTATACCTTTTGACCTTGGCATCATCATATTTCATGTATAAACAACCCGCTGCGAAGTTTTGGTTCAAACCAGGTCGACTTCGGCGGCATTAAAAGTTTCTGGTCTGCCACATCAAAAAGTTCCGTAATAGAAGTCGGATACAGGGAAAAAGATACTTTCATATCTTCCTCTGCCCTTCGCTCCAGTTCCTCCAGCCCCCGGATCCCTCCGACAAAATCAATCCTTGTATCTGTCCTTGGATCACCGATGCCAAGAACCGGCGCAAGAAGATAATCCTGTAATACGGATACATCCAGAGATCCTACGGCATCTTTTCCCTCAAAGAGGGCATCCTGTGCTGTCAGGCAATACCACTGTCCTTCCAGATACATGCCAAAAGTTCCCTTCCTCCCTGGCCTTACCGGTTTCATACTCTTTTCCATATGAAAATGTTCGGATACTTTCTGGAAAAACTCTTCCTTCGTCAGTCCATTCAGATCCTTCACCGTGCGGTTGTAATCCATGATCATCAACTGGTCATGGGGAAACAATACAGAGAGAAAATAATTAAACTCTTCTGTTCCATCATATCCAATATGTTCCTCTCTCCGTTTCACACCTACCTTCACGGCGGATGCCGCCCTGTGGTGCCCGTCTGCGATATAGATCTGCTCAATCTGCGCAAATGCCTGCTGTACCGCTTCCACTTTCGCAGAGTCACTTATCTTCCATACCCTGTGCCCAATCCCATCCGATGCCGTAAAATCATATAACGGTTCCTCCTGTTTCACCTGTCCTACTACTCTGTTTACTATTTCGTTGGAACGGTAGGCAAGAAAGATCGGACCTGTCTGGGCATTACAGGTATCCACATGGGTGATACGGTCCTGTTCCTTGTCCTCCCTTGTATTTTCATGCTTCTTTATCACATTATTTAAGTAATCATCTACTGCAGCGCATGCCGCCAGCCCTGTCTGGGCGCGTCCATCCATCGTCAGCTCATATACATAATAAGCAGAATCCTCATCTCTGGTGTAGATGCCATCCGCAATCTCTTTCTGCAGAAGTTCCCTTGCCCTCTGATAAACTTCCGGTGCATAAGGATCAACAGAATCCGGAAATCCTGTCTCTGCACGGTCAATCTTCAGAAAAGACAAAGGTTCTTTCTGCACCTCTGCTTTTGCCTCCTGCCTATTGTAAACATCATAGGGTAATGCTGCCACCCTGCCCGCCACATCTGCTGTCGGGCGCACACACCGAAACGGTCTGATCGTTGCCATAATATCCTCCATTCCCTTCATCGTTTGCTCATAAAGTTATAAATATGTTTTTAGTATAACAGATTTGGAATTACTTAGCAATGATTTGGGTATACTACCTTCACAAAAAGAAAGGCATAGGGCAACCGCTTATTGATCTGTGGCATTCAAGGCAGCAGATATCACACTGTCCCCTGTCCTTGTATCACACCCTGAAAAATCATTGTTTCCTTTGGTTGCAAATACGCCGCCCAAGCATTGTCCGAGATGTTGGCTGTCCGTTTTCCCACCTTTCTACAGCACGTTTGCACTAGAAGCCGCCACGCAGCGGTACTAATGCACCACCCGGACAATGTCTGATTCTACTGCGGACAGATGCGAAGCATCTGTTCAGGGGGGAAAGATGCCAGAAAATAAATATATTTATTTTCTGGCATCCTCCCTCCCTGAATCCGCACCTTCGGTGCTACCCGCAGTGATAATTCACAAGAGGCGGTGCATAAGGACCGGCGAGCGGCTATGCTGTAAAAGGCGGGGAAAACGACACGCCAACATTGAGTTTTGTGAAGGGCGGCGTAATGCTTTTGCAGACAAAGGAAACAATTTATTTTTCGTCGGGTGTGATATGCCGGACAGAGGACAGTGTGATACCGCCACATTGCCACAGGTCAATAAGCGGTTGCCCTAAGAAAGGCAGGATTATCAGTATGAAACACAAACTGAAAAAACAGGCAGAACAGTTTATGAAATGCGGACTGACAGGCTGGGGGCTGGAATGTTTCTGGACAGGACTCGGCTCCGTCTGTTTTGAGAAAAATAAAAAAATGGAATGCGCCACTTCCATCTGGATGTTTCCCATCTATGGCATGGCATCCATTATGTCCCCACTCTGCCACAAGCTGGAGGGAAAAAATATTATGCTGCGGGGCTCCATCTATACATTCTTTATCTTTCTGACCGAATTCGGGACCGGAAGCCTCCTGAAAAGGAAGGACTGCTGCCCATGGGACTACAGTGATGCCAAAAGCAACTACAAGGGCATTGTCCGTTTTGATTATGCCCCCCTGTGGTTTCTTGTGGGGCTCTTATACGAAAAAATACTGACAAAGGAAAGCTAACTCCTTGTCAGTATCATCCGTTTCATTTTTTTCTGCTGCGGCGTATGATCCAACGGACCACCGGCGATCTTTCCCACTGATCTGGGAAGAGTCCGAGATTCGTACACAGGTCGAGGACCAGCAGTATCGTTCCCACGATCAGAAGTGGTGTGGCATATTGGGGTCTTAGGGTTATCTCCCCCACAGTGAAAAAGCAGAGCAAAAAGATAAGGATAGCATAGTCAACTATGACCAGAATTACATTCGGCGCCTTTTTCTGAAAAAACCGCGCCAGGCCATTCTCCTTTTTCCTTGTAAACTGTACCACAGCATAGAGCAGAAATAGTATGCCAAACAAAAGTATAACTGCCATAACCACTATGACCAGTGTTTCTGCACCTTCCACCAGAGGCAGATATACCTGGAGAGATGATAAAGATCTCCACAACTGATATGCCGCGAACAGGCATCCCAGCCCGGCCACTCCCCATACCAGGCTGCAGAGCCTCTGGACGATAAGGGAACTGTTTGCCCAAAAATTTTCAAAAAAGTTCTTCACTTGATTACCCCCTTGCAGATATCTTTGAGAACACACTTCTCACAGTATGCCTTCCTTGCCGTGCAGACTTCCCTGCCATGATGCACCAGGCGGTGGCAGAAATCACTGCCTTTGTCTCCTGGTATGATCTTCCACAGTGCCATTTCCACTTTTTTAGGTTCCTTTATGCCATCTACCAGCCCCATCCGGTTCACCAGACGAATGCAATGGGTATCTGTCACAATAGCAGGTTTGCCAAAAACATCCCCCATAATCAGGTTTGCACTCTTTCTTCCTACTCCGGGAAGTGCTAACAAGGCATCAAAATCCTCTGGCACCCTGCCATCGTATTGTTCTACCAGGACATTCATACATTTATGTATATCCCTCGCCTTGCTGTGTCCCAGCCCACAGGGCTTTACAATTTCTTCGATCTCCTCCACAGAGGCCGCTGCCAGTGCTGCCGGGGAAGGATATTTTTCATAGAGCTCTTTCACTACCACATTGACCCTGGCATCTGTACATTGTGCTGCCAGCCTCACACTGACGAGCAGTTTCCATGCCTCGTCATAGTCCAGGGTGCAGTCTGCCAGCGGATACTCCTGTTCCAGCAATGCGATGATCTCTGCTGCCCGCTGCTTCTTTGTCATATTTCCTCCAATGTAATCTCCTGCACAAAATAGTCAATATATTCCCATATCTCTTCCTTTCCCTCTTTATTCAAGGCAGAGAAAGGAAGTATGGGAGTGTCCGGATCAGCACCAAGTGCCTTGCTGATACCAGACAATTTCCGTTTCTTCTCATTCTTGCTCAACTTATCTGTCTTTGTAGCAATGATCAGAGGATTAAACCCCTTTCCATACAGCATATGGTACATCTCCACATCCTGCTTTGATGGTTCATGGCGGCTGTCGACCAGCAGAAATACCACCCGCAGCGCCTTTGACGTGTCCAGATATCTTTCGATCATCTTCATCCATTTCCCCGCCAGCTCCCTGGACACCTTCGCATAGCCATAACCTGGCAAATCAACCATATAACAAATATCATTTACATTATAATAATTGATGGTCTGTGTCTTTCCCGGCTGTGCTGATATCCTGGCCATGGATCTGCGGTTCCACAAAGTATTCAACAGTGAGGATTTCCCCACATTGGAGCGTCCCCAGAATGCCATCTCAATCTTGTCATGCTGCGGCAGTTTACTGGTAATGCCACACACGGTCTCCAACTCTAATGATCTGATCACCATTATGATCCACCTCTTTACACCAGTGCTGTCTTCAGCACATCCTGTATCTTCTCAGCAAATACAACCGACATGCCCTCTGTAATCTCTTCTTCCAGTTCTTCTACATCTGGCTTATTTTCAATCGGAACGAGCACTGTCCCTATCCCTGCAATGCGGGCAGCCAGAAGTTTTTCTTTCAGCCCGCCGATGGGCAGCACACGCCCCCTCAATGTAATCTCACCCGTCATCGCCACCTTACTGGCAACCTTCTGTCCTGTGACAGCAGAATAAAGTGCTGTGGTCATCGCCACCCCGGCAGATGGACCGTCCTTTGGCACTGCCCCTTCCGGCACATGGAGATGAAAATCATTTTCCTTGAAGAAGTCTTGCTTCTTCGGCAGAAGAGAGCGCACCAGGCTTAATGCGATCTGTGCTGATTCTTTCATAACATCACCAAGCTGTCCGGTAAGATTGAGATTTCCCTCTCCCGGCATGGTGTTAACTTCGATCTCCAATGTATCACCACCGACCTCTGTCCAGGCAAGACCCCTTACGATGCCGACATCATCTTTTTTATTTGCCTCATTGACACGGTATTTCCGCTTGCCCAGAAACTCCTCCACATTCCGGGAATTGATACGGATAGCACCTTCTTCACCCTCCAGTATCTTTCTGGCACTTTTCCGGCAGATCCTTCCAATCTGGCGTTCCAGTTCCCGGACACCCGCCTCTTTCGTATAATGGGAAATAATGGTGCGCAGCCCGGCATCGCCGATGGCTACCTGTTTTTTCTTCAGCCCATTCTTCTTAAGCTGCTTCGGAATCAGGTAATCCTTTCCGATATGAAATCTCTCATTCTCGGTATAGCCGGCAATGGAGATCAGTTCCATCCGGTCTAAGAGCGGACGTGGAATCGTATCTGTGGCGTTCGCCGTACAGATAAACAAAGCTTCTGACAGATCCACCGGCATCTCCACATAATGATCCACAAAATTCCTGTTCTGCTCCGGATCAAGTACTTCCAGAAGCGCGGAAGAGGTATCCCCCCGGTAATCACTGCTCACCTTGTCAATCTCATCCAGCAGGATCAAGGGATTTTTCACCCCTGCTTTTTTCAGGCCATCGATAAACCGTCCCGGCATGGCACCGACATAAGTCCTCCTATGTCCACGGATCTCTGCTTCATCCCGTACCCCGCCAAGACAGATACGGATATATTTCTTATCCAGCGCCCTTGCCACGGATCTGGCAATGGAAGTCTTACCAGTTCCCGGCGGTCCCACCAGGCAGATAATGGGGGATTCCCCCTTGTCCGTAAGGGAACGCACCGCAAGAAATTCAAGTATCCTGTCTTTCACTTTTGCAAGGCCATAATGATCTTCATTCAGTATCTTCTCTGCATTTTTAATATCGTTATTATCTTCCGACATCTTATCCCAGGGAAGGGCAAGTACATTCTCGATATAGTCCCTCGCCACCACATGTTCGGAAGAACTCACCGGAATATGCTGGAGACGGCGGATCTCACCAGCAATGCTCTCCCTCACCTCTTCTCCACACTGCAGCTTTTCCAATTCCGCTGTATACTTCTCCGCATAATCCTCTGAATCACCTTCGTCACCCAGTTCATTGCGGATAACCTTCATCTGCTCACGCAGGAAGTATTCTTTCTGGTTCTTATCCACTTCCTCTTTTACTTTATTCCGGTATGCCTCACGGATCCGTGAAATATTGACCTCTTCCATCAACACGGCAGATACGAGTTCGTATCTCCGCTCCAGATCCAGGCACTCCAGTATCTCCTGACGTTTCTCATACCCCATATTGATATGCATCGCAATAAGATCTGTCAATTTGGACAGATTATCTGATTTCTGGATTTTATCCAGGGCGCTGCGTCCCGCCCTTGGATTCTCATTCAGGTAAATATTATATATCTCTTTCAAGTTCCGGCACATGGCCGCTTTCTCACTCTCGCCGATAAAGTCCTCCGCCTCATCCCAACTGTAGGGAACGACATCTCCTACGAGAAAAGGTTTTGTCTGATTCAGGCTCAGCAGATTACCGCGCTCACGGGTAGAGATCATGACGCGCACAATATTATCCTTTAGTTTCACTTCCTGGCGGACTTTTGCAATGACACCGATCTCGTGCAGATCATAAAATGATGGCGCCTCCACGGACTCATCGCGCTGAACGGTAAGAAACAGCATACCATCCATTTTCATCGCTTCCTCAATTGCCCGCTTGGTGATCTCCCTGCTTATATCTAAATGAACCAGCATTCCCGGTAATACCGCCATACCACGCAGAGCAAGAATTGGCATCGTTTTCATTTGCTGTTCACTCATGTCATCCTCCATTTTGTCTCAATACTTATGCACTTTCTTCTGAAGTTTCTGCCCCTGCCGGATGCATCTTAGGATCCTCCAGAAGAACAACGCCACCCGGTCCACTGAGGCGGGGCACTCCATCCCCCTCGATAACGCCTTTCGTTATTACACATTCTGTCACATCATCCCGTGATGGCAGGTCAAACATATAGTCCATCATACTGCTCTCCAGGATTGCCCGCAATCCACGGGCCCCGGTCTTTCTCTCTGTAGAGAGACGTGCCACTGCCCCCAGGGCATCCTCCTCAAAGGATAGTTTCACGCCATCCAGTTCCAGTAATTTCTGGTACTGTTTTGTTATAGCATTTTTCGGACGCACCAGGATCTCCTTCAGCGCCTCCTCATCCAGAAGATCCAGGGATACTGTCACCGGCACACGTCCAATGAATTCCGGTATCAATCCAAATTTCACAAAATCCTGCGGCAGCGCCTGTTTAAAAAGTTCCCCCACATTCTGCTGTGTCGGATCTGAAATATCGGCGCCAAATCCAATGGATTTTTTGTCAATGCGGGAGCTGATAATCTTATCCAGGCCATCAAACGCACCACCACAGATAAACAAGATATTAGTGGTATCAATGTGGAAAAATTCCTGCTGTGGATGTTTTCTTCCGCCCTGTGGCGGAACACTCGCCTCTGTTCCCTCCAATATCTTCAAAAGCGCCTGCTGCACTCCCTCACCAGACACATCCCTGGTAATGGATACATTTTCTGCTTTCTTCGTAATCTTATCAATCTCATCCAGATAAATGATCCCCCTCTCTGCACGGGCAATATCATAATCGGCTGCCTGAATGATCTTCAGCAGGATATTCTCTACATCCTCCCCAACATAACCAGCTTCTGTCAGGGTAGTAGCATCTGCTATGGCAAAAGGAACATTCAGTATTTTTGCAAGTGTCTGGGCAAGATAGGTCTTGCCGGAACCAGTAGGCCCCACCATAAGGATATTACTCTTCTGCAGCTCCACATTCATATCCCGTCCCGCCTGTATCCTCTTATAATGGTTATAGACTGCCACTGAAAGGGCACGTTTTGCGTCCTCCTGTCCCACTACATATTCATCCAGGAACTGTTTGATCTCCCTTGGTTTCAGGAGATTGATCTCTTCCTCATCTTTATCCTCATAATTTTCCTGATACTCTTCTTCCAGAATCTCATCACACAGATCCACACACTCATCACATATATAAACACCACTTGGTCCCGCAATGAGCTTGCGCACCTGCTGCTCTGTCCTGCCGCAGAAAGAACAGCGCAGCCGCGGCATGTTATCACTATTTTTTCCTGCCATGTCAGCCTCCTGTCTCAATTCATCATCTTATATGAACATATGGCAAAATGGTACCAGTACATTCCGGCACCATTCCCCCATATCACAAGACATCTGGCATTATGCCTCTGTCTTCTCTTCACTTGTATCTTTACGGTTCAATACGATATCATCCACAAGCCCATATTCCTTTGCCTCCTCTGCGCTCATGAAGTTATCACGCTCTGTATCCTGTGCGATCTTCTCTACCGTCTGCCCCGTATTTGCTGCCAGAATCTCATTCAGCTTTTTCTTTGTCTTCAAAATATTCTCTGCCACGATCTGGATCTCGGTAGCCTGTCCCTTAGCACCGCCGGAAGGCTGATGGATCATCACTTCCGCATTCGGCAGGGCATAACGCTTGCCCTTAGCACCACTGGAGAGGAGAAACGCTCCCATACTGGCTGCCAGTCCGATACAGATTGTGGACACATCACATTTTACATAATTCATCGTATCATAGATCGCCATACCCGCAGTCACGGAGCCGCCGGGACTGTTGATATACAACTGGATGTCCTTATTGGGATCTTCTGATTCAAGGAACAAAAGCTGAGCCACAACAAGGCTCGCTGTCTGATCATTGACCTCGTCTGAGAGAAAAATGATACGCTCCTTTAATAATCTTGAATAAATGTCGTATGAGCGCTCGCCGCCACGGCTGGTCTGCTCAACGACGTAAGGTACTAATGCCATCTGTCACGCCTCCACATCTCAAAATCCACTTTTTTCACTATTCTTCTGCTGCCTCTTCTTCTGCTGTTTCTACCTCTACTGCATTTTCAGCAAGGAACTCCACTGCCTTCTGGACAGCCATATCCTCTGCTACCTGTTCTCTCTCATCATCGCCCATGGCATCTTTGAGTTTATCCACTTCCATCCCATACATAGATGCGATGTTTTCAATCTCGTCTTCAATATCCTTCTCTGTTGCTTTAATGTTCTCTGCCTTTACGATCTCCTCCAATGTAAGCCTTGTCTTAATGCGTTTCTCTGCCTCCGGCCTCATCTGTGCCATCAAAGTATCTGGAGTCATGCCTGTCATCTGCATATACTGCTCAAAATTCATTCCCTGCTGCTGAATACGCCCGGCAAAATCCTGAACCATCTGGCGCACATGCTCGTCTATCATTGGTTCCGGGATCTCTATTGTAACATTTTCCACAGCCTTCTCTACAACTGCCGCTTCTTTCTCTTTCTTTGCCTCTTCTTTTCTTCTCTCTGTGAGGTTTTTCTTCACACTTGCCTTATAATCTTTCAGTGTCTCAAATTCAGACACCTCGCTGGCAAATTCATCATCCAGATCCGGCAGCTCCTTTACTTTAATTGCTTTTATCCTGACTTTGAACAGTGCGGGTTTACCCTGTAAGGATTCCTGATGATAATCTTCTGGGAAAGTTACATTCACCTCTACCTCATCACCTGTATTTTTGCCCACCAGCTGATCCTCGAAATTGTCAATAAATGAGTGGCTGCCAATCACCAGTGAATAGTCGTCTCCCTTTCCTCCCTGGAATGGCTCGCCATCCACAAATCCCTCAAAGTCAATGACTGCTGTATCGTCCTGCTGAATTCCCCGGTCCTCAATGGTCACCATACGGCTGTTCTGCTCGCGGACACGTTCCAGCTCTGCATTGACATCTGCCGCCATGACCTTAACTTCTTTTTTGTCGACTTCCAGGCCCTTGTAATCACCCAGCGTTACCTCCGGCCTTACCGCTACGGTAGCTGTAAACACAAACTCTTTGCCACTTTCAATGTCTACCACATCAATCTCTGGTCTTGACACGATTTCCAGTTCACACTCTTTGGCCACCTCTTCATATGCATCTGGAATTGCAAAATTCGCTGCATCTTCATAGAAAATCTCTGGTCCATACATCTTCTCGATCATTTTGCGCGGTGCCTTACCACGGCGAAATCCCTGGATGCTGATACTCTTCTTATTCTTATTGTAAGCTTTCACCATAGCCGCCTCAAAATCCTCTGCACTGACGGTAATCGTGATCTTTGCCATACTTTTCTCTAAATTCTCAACTGTGTAACTCATGTTATCCTCCTTATTCTGCAACGTGTCCTTTATCCTTCAGCACCTGAACGATATGATCCACATTTTTCCTACATAATTCGTCGCTCTCCGCCTCTACCATAACACGGATCAGCGGTTCTGTACCGCTTTCCCTCAAAAGCAGGCGCCCGGCATCTCCAAGAGCCTCTGCCGTTTCCTTTTCAGCCCTCTTTACATCTTCATCCTCTCTGGCAGCTATTTTATCCTTCACCTTCACATTTACCAGAAGCTGCGGATAAATCACCAGATCTTTCGTCAGCATAGACAATGGCTTGCCATAGTTCAGATATGCTTCCATGATCATCAGGGACGTCAGGATGCCATCTCCTGTCACAGCGTGTTCCCTGAAGATAATGTGTCCGGACTGCTCTCCACCAAGGGAATAGCCATGCTGCATCATATTCTCGCAGACATATTTGTCCCCTACTGCCGTTTGTTCATAGCGGATTCCCAGTTTGTCAAAAGCTTTATATAAACCCATATTGGACATAACCGTTGTCACAACTGTGTCCTCATGGAGTTTTCCCTGTTCTTTCAAATACTTTCCACACAGATACAGAATATGGTCACCATCCACCACTTTGCCATCATCATCCACAGCAAGGCACCGGTCAGCATCTCCATCATAGGCAAATCCCACATCTGCGCCAGTATCATATACCAGTCCCTGCAATGCCTCAATATGCGTTGAACCACACTCTCTGTTGATGTTCGTCCCATTCGGCTGATCATGGCGGACGATCACCTGTGCCCCCATATCTTCAAATATATCTTTTGCAATAGAAGAGGCAGCTCCATTCGCAAGATCCAGTGCGACCGTCTTT
This sequence comes from uncultured Clostridia bacterium, assembly GCA_947643415.1. Lineage (GTDB taxonomy): Bacteria > Bacillota > Clostridia > Lachnospirales > Lachnospiraceae > Eubacterium_F. The sequence goes on from CANRWA010000010.1 coordinate 53,992, forward strand.
CCCTCAAAACGCCGTTTCACAAGATCCTTGAGATACTGGGTATACTGATCTCTTCCCTTTACATAATCAAAGCAGCGGCCTATCTTTTCCCTCTTTGCCAGCGGAATCTCCTCTGCCTCTCCATCAATGTATCTCTCTATCTGTTCTTCCACATCTGGTTCAAGTTTATGCCCTTCACCATTGATCACTTTGATTCCATTATCAAAATATGGATTATGGCTGGCACTGATCATAATACCACAGTCAAACTTCTCTTTCCTAATGAGATATGAGACACTGGGGGTTGTTGTCACATGCAGTTCATAGACATCCGCCCCGCTGGCTGTAATCCCGGAAACAAGAGCTGTCTCGAACATATAACCAGACAATCTCGTATCCTTTCCTATTACAATCCGGACATTATGATCCTCTTTCTGAAAATACCATCCCAGAAACCGTCCCACTTTGTAAGCATGCTCCACTGTCAGCGATACATTCGCTTCACCGCGGAAACCATCCGTCCCAAAGTACTTCATAATAATCCCCATTTCTGCGCTGCTTTTTTGCGCATGAAGCAACTTTGTGTCAAGCAGCGCGCGGACACAAATTGCCGTGTGAAAAATTTATTTTTCACACTATTCTCCTATCCACCGGCAAAACCGGCAAACAATCTCCCATGGACATACTCTGCCCAAAACTCCATATGTACTACATTATACACAAGAGCAATAGAAAAGGCAACTTTTTTTTGCAGAATCGTGTTTTGGCGTTACTTTTCATACTGTAAGCCAGAGCAGCGGTTTTGTACTGTCTGCTGCCTAGTACATCACACCCCGCGAAAAATATCTTGTTTTCCCGGCTGCAAAAGCATTACGCTGCCTTTCGCAAAACTCGCTGTCTGCTGGCATTTTCCTGCCTTTTTGCAGCCGAAGAAAACAATATTTTTCGGAGTGTGATATAAGGACAGCAGACAGTACAGAATCCGCCGCCCTGGCTGGGGAAAGTAACGTAATGCCATTACTTTTCATCCCATTCCCGCATTACAGAACGAATCGCCGGCAGCGCGTATCCTTTGCGGGCAAGATATGCTGCTGCTTTTTCTCTTGCCGGATAATCTAGCTCGGAAAGGCTTTTTCCCTTAAGCTTTTTCCCCAGCATCTTTTTCAACGCCTCATATTCCGCTTCCTCCTCATACCCAGAAAACGCTTCGGCTATAATCTCCGGCGGAACTCCTCTTTCCATCAGTTTATACCGCAATTCTTTCCGGCTGCGTTCTCCCTTATGATATGATATATAATTCTGTGCATAACGCAGATCATCCACATATCCAAAATGCATCACATACTGAAGTGCATATGCAGAAGCCTTTTCTGAGAATCCGGCACGGTATAGCCGGTCCTGCAGATTCTTTTTTGTTCTGTCCTGCTGCAGCAAAAGACTCATTGCCTTCTCCGCGGCTTTTCTATATTCCTCATCTTTTTCTGTTTTGAAGAAATCGGCGGAATCCTCTGGATTCCGCCATGATAATATATATCTGTCTTCACTCATAGTATTTCCATCTCAGCCTTCACATCCTATTTCCCCTCTGATTCACTCTTTGCCGCCTTCTTTGCTGGCGCTTTTTTCCCCTTTGATTCCGGAACTGCCTGTTCTGCCGGCTCCTTCTCTGCCGTCTCTTCTTTTTCCTCATCTCCAGCCATCAGTTTGGCACGGACAGCCTGATCCACTTCATCAAAAATCGCCGGATGTTCTGCCAGATATGTTTTAACATTCTCACGCCCTTGTCCGATACGCTCTCCTTTGTAGGAATACCATGCACCACTTTTCTTTATAATATCATTTTTGGCGGCAAGATCCAGCACATCCCCTTCACGCGAGATCCCCTTTCCGAACATAATATCAAACTCAGCCTCCTGAAATGGCGGTGCCACTTTATTCTTTACTACTTTAACACGGACATGGTTGCCGACCTTCTCCCCCGCCTGGGATAAAGTTTCTACCCTCCTGACATCAAGCCGGACAGAGGCATAGAACTTTAGGGCGCGCCCACCAGTAGTCGTCTCCGGATTTCCAAACATAACACCAATCTTCTCCCTGAGCTGGTTGATAAAAATAACAGTACAGTTTGATTTATTGATCACCGAAGTCAGCTTCCTCAGTGCCTGGCTCATGAGACGTGCCTGCAGTCCCACATGGGAATCCCCCATATCACCATCAATCTCTGCCTTTGGCACCAACGCCGCTACAGAATCCACAATAACGATATCAACTGCTCCAGAACGCACCATTGTCTCTGTGATCTCCATTGCCTGCTCCCCGCTGTCTGGCTGGGAAATATACAATTCATCAATATTAACACCGATATTTTTGGCATAAACGGGATCCAATGCATGTTCTGCATCAATAAACCCGGCAATCCCTCCCCGCTTCTGTACCTCTGCTACCATATGTAACGCCACTGTCGTCTTACCACTGGATTCCGGTCCATATACTTCTATAATACGTCCTTTCGGAATCCCCCCTACTCCCAGTGCAATATCCAGGCTCAGGGAGCCTGTAGGCACACTCTCCACTTTCATCCTTGTGGTGTCGCCCAGTTTCATGATAGAGCCCTGCCCATATGCTTTCTCAATCTGTGCAATGGCAGATTCCAGCGCCTTTAATTTATTCTGATCCTTTTCCATTCTCATATCCTCCTGTGTCGAACGAGTGTTCTGTATGCATCTATAGTATACTATTTTTTTCCTGTTGTCAACAACATTTTCAATCATAATTCAATTATACATAAGAAAAATCCGGCTGTCCATTGTTGTTCAGACGGATTTTTCGGCGTAATACGCTGTGGGTTTCTTTTCGCTCCCGCCCAGCGCACATTTAAGAATTTTTATATGCAAGGCGGTATGTGCCCCTGACCTGATAGCTTTCTGAAACAATGACGTTCTCCCCGCTCCAGGGATCAATGGCGACAAAGTTTGCCGCCGTCAGAGCCGTTCCTGCTGTAACATTTCTGTAACCGATCAGTGTTAGCCAATGCTGGTTCCCAGACTTTCCTGTAACATGAAGGATACATGGTTTTTCTGCCAGAAGCTGGCCATATGCTGCCTGCAGCACTTCCTGTTCTGATCCATATGCACTGGTAATATAGCCGCCCTTACTCCACACACAGTCCACATTTGTACTGCTGCTCCAATATATATGCGGGTTCACTGCCACACCAGTGAGGATCGCATTGCAGTATGCCAATGCATAAGAAGCACATGCCTTTTTCTCCAGGTCGTTCCCTGTGGACTGGTGGCCGCAGGCCGCCACGGCATCCGCATTATAGATCAGCGTTTTGGCAATGGCCCCTCCTGGCACATAGACCACAAAAATCCGGTTCACCGCCACTGCTGACCTTCCCGCAGCATCCTGGACCAACACCTGATAAATATAACTGCCGGCGGCCAGCTTTCCAAATGTCATCGCTGCATCTACGCCTGCCAGATCATACTGGCATGCCATGGGGACGACTGTTTTCTGGATACAGACCCTGCCCTGGCTGTCCACGATCTGGGCAGTCAGGCTCCTCATCGTATAAACCGATGTAACGGTTCCTCTCAGGGAAAAGGCGCTGCCACACACAAGTGAAACTGGGTAAGTTTCCCCTGTCACACGAATCTGCGATTTCGGCTGTGCTGCCTCCACAAACCGGAATTTCCACGCCTTATCATTATGACGGGAACCTCCGCTGAGGACTCCCCCTTCAATATTCAGATATTCCTTTGTTAGTACATTTTTTATGTAATACCATGCACCACCTGCTGAATAGCATCGGTATAACTGACCCTGGTCCGATGAGTTCATCTTCTTCTGTGTTACCATGGTTTTCTGTCTCGTTTTCTTCCCTGTCAGGTACAGTCCACTGTTTGTATTTTTCAGGCGGAATTTGCTGCCGCCCGCCGGTTCTAGCTGCCAGAACCCCGCCGCATTCTGTCCCCTGGACTGCAGTACAATCTCACTTCCTCTCAGTAGTGAGGATTCTCTTGTGCCAAGTGCATTGGCCTGGCTGCTCTTTGGAACAAGGAGATAATTTCCTTTTTTCTGTTTAACAGATGTATTAACAGTAATGCCGTAGGTTTTCTTCTTTAGGCGGAGCGTAAAAAATTTATACTTTCCGGAAGTCTTTGTGATCCGGAAAGTATAGGTTCCCTTCTTTCCAATCTTCAATTTGGAAGCTGACCGGGATATCTTCTTCGCACTGCGCCAAAAATGTCTCCCCACAGAGTTCACTTTCCCCACACGGTACTGGATCTTCTTTGTGGTGGATGACACCATCGCTTTTTCCAACTGGTCTAATGATGATGTTTTACTTCCTGCTGCAGCAGAAGAAATCCCTGCCTGCAGAGGGGAGATTCCCGCCAGCAGACAGATTCCCACCATGATTTTCCAGGATCTTGTGCTTTTATACTTTTGTACCTTACTGTGCATTTATCTACTCATCTCTTTTCTCAATCTGATGACGTCCGAATGACCATAAGATTAGTGCCATTGAGCTAGCTCAACGGCGGGTTCAAATTAATGCTGTTGAGCTACCCAAAGATCTTTTGGAGAAATACAACATACCCTTTCTTTACTTCATACACATCTGCCTTACTGGTGATCTCCCAGGGGGCATGCATATTCAGTACTGCTACGCCACAATCAATAACATCCATGCCATATAATGCCATGATATAGGCGATAGTCCCGCCGCCGCCAATATCCACTTTGCCCAGCTCGGCAGTCTGGTATGCCACTCCTGCATTATCAAGGATACCACGGATCTGTGCCATAAATTCGGCATTTGCATCATTGCTGCCGGATTTCCCCCGGGATCCGGTAAATTTATTAAATACCATGCCCCGCCCAAAATAAGCAGCATTCTTCTTTTCATAAGCAGCGGCATAGGTAGGATCGAAGGCTGCGCTGACATCAGAAGAAAGCATCTTTGAATTCATAAGACAGCGGCGCAGCGCAAGATCCGAATACTGTCCCAATCGGTCCATCACTTCTGCCACCATATTTTCAAAGAAATTCGACCTCATGCCAGTTGCCCCCACGCTGCCGATCTCTTCCTTGTCCACCAGAAGACAACAGGTGGTGTACTCGGTATCTTCCACCTCCAGCATGGCTGCCAGCGAAGTATAAGCACATACCCGGTCGTCCTGCCCATATGCCATAATCATGCTGGTATCAATTCCAGATTCCCTTGCCTTCCCCGCTGGTACGACTTCCAGCTCAGCAGAAAGGAAATCCTCTTCCTCGATCTCATATTTATCCTTCAGTATCTGAAGTACATTTGCCATAACGGCATCCTTTTCCGCCCCTTTCAGCGGCTGGCTGCCAAAGAGGATATCCAACGCCTCCCCCTCAATGACCTTATCTGCCTTTTTCTCCATCCTCTCATGGGCGAGATGGATCAGCAGATCCGTCACACAGAACACAGGGTCTTTCTCATCCTCTCCAATACAGACCTCTGTCACCTCGCCGTTTTTCCTGGCAAATACCCCATGGATTGCCAGCGGCAGCGTCACCCACTGGTATTTCTTGATACCGCCGTAATAATGGGTATCGAGATAGGCAAGCTCTGTATCTTCATATAGCGGATTCTGCTTTATATCCATACGGGGTGAATCAATATGCGCACCCAAGATCGCCATCCCCTTCTCCAGAGGCTGTCTTCCGATCTGGAAAAGGACAACTGTCTTTTTCATATTTACCGCATATACTTTATCGCCAGCTTTCAAAGCTTCACCACCAGCTATAATCTCTTTTAGATTGCGATATCCGGATTTTTCTGCCATCTCCACCGACTGCAGGGCACATTCCCTCTCTGTCTTACCGGCGTCCAAAAATCCCCGATAATCCTTATTGAGTTTCTCCAGCTCTTTCAATTCTTTTTTGGTATACTCTTTCCATACATTTTTGCGTTCCATATCTGGTTTCCTTTCTTTTCTATCCTTTTAAAAAGGGCTGGCTGAGAACCGCAGCCCTCTAAGAACCGCAAAGCGAATCAATTCGTTATAGCGGTTCTTGCTCCGCACATGGCGAGATTTTATAACCAGGTCACTCATCAAATTCCACAACGACATAATACCCCTTATCATTGTGCTTGATCTCCCGGACAATGCCATGATCCGATTTCAGCCTCTCCCGGAACACATAATTCCCAGACATCGCCACAGCAGGATTGATCGTGTAATAATATGCACTGGGCAGGATCCCTTCTGTGATAGTGACCTCATCTCCCTCACTCACAAGATTTTCCCGCTCCATTTTAAATTCCATCTGACGCATGCTGCCCCTCCCTCTGCCAATACACTAGTCATATCTGACCTCTAACAATGTCAGTCCCTGTGCCGGGGCAGTCTCACCCGCCAGGGCACGGCTGCCTTTCTCAAGTATCTCGCAGATATTGTCTGTATCCCGTTCTCCGGCACCGATCTCCACCAATGTTCCAGTCAGAATCCGGACCATATTATACAAAAATCCATTTCCCTCAAAGCGAAGAAAAATGCTATTCTCTGTCTCCCGGATATCCACATGGTCAATCCTTCTAATGGTGGACTTTTTCTTCGGTACTTTTGTACAGAAACCTCTGAAATCGTGCTGCCCCATCAGATGAGCTGCCGCCGTTCTCATACGCTGTACATCCAACGCCCTGGCCATCTGCCAGCTATACTTTCTGGCAAACACATCAAAACAGTCCTTCTTCAGCAAATGGTACTCATATACCTTGGCAGTAGCATTCAGCCGGCTGTGAAACCGCCCTCCCGCCTCTGCTATATCCAGTATCCGTATGTCTTCGGGTAAATATTCATTCAGTTTTCCCTTCAACTCCTCCGGCGTCCACATTTCATCCATATGCACATTCGCCACCTGGCATCTGGCATGCACACCAGCATCCGTGCGCCCGGCACCATCAATGCCCACAGGTGCACCATGCAGACGCGTCAGCACAGTCTCGATCTTCCCCTGAATGGTATCATCTCTGCCAGACTGCCGCTGCCAGCCCCGGTACCGCGTTCCATCATATTGTATCTTCATCCGGTAATTTTTCAAAGCCTTTCTCCCCTGCTGCTCTCATAACGGCTGCGAATGCGCAGTTCAGACATAATAAATCCAAAACCGTCTACACCGTCCTCAATGGATAGGTCCAGGCTCACAGCTATGTTATTCAACATAAAGTCATCCAGTTCATCCTTCATGTCTTCCAATAACTTAATCTTCTCTTTATATGTGTCTGCATCAAAAAAAGCAACCAGCTTCCTTATCCTTGGATCAGCTTCCTTATCCTGTCCCTGGATTTCTTCTTCCTGACCGCTGATCTCACCTTTCGAAATCAGGGGGCGTTTATCCGGCAGGTCATCCCGCTTATCAAGCTGCTTTCTCCCTACCAGAGGCAATTCCTCAAACTTCTTGACATACTCTGCAAAAAACTGTGTCTTCTCCATTACATAATGGTCATAGGGCATCGTCAATTCCTGATAGCAGATAACCTCCTGAAAAGTGGGTTTTGTCTGTGCGCGTGCAATGATCTGTACAGGCTCACCTGTTCTTTTGTGATAAAATATTCCGGCTTTCATTACAAACACTTCCTTTTCTATAGATTGATCCGGGCATACGGACCATAAGATTGTCTCCATTCTACCACAATCTTCCACAAAAGAAAAGGTCGCTGCCAAAAAAGCAGCGGCCTTCGCATTCAATTCTTTATTATCCATTAAATTCCATTTATATTACCTGTCGAAATCTGGCTGGTAACTGTCTTTTTCCCTGATTTCGTAAGATATTCTACTTTAACATAATATCTTTTATTTTTCTTCAGCTTCTTCTTGCCATATTTCGTAATAGTAATGGAACTCTTCTTCTTGCTGAGAGTTTTTACTTTCTTATATGATCCATTTGACTTCGTTGCGATCGACACCTTATATCCGGTGGCTCCCGTGACTTTCTTCCATTTTACAGTGATCTTCTTTTTATTGGCAGAACGTGTTACGGTAAGCTTCTTTGTAGCGGCATCATATTTGTAACTGGACCATGCCCCATACTTCTTTTTGCCATCCACTGTAATGTAAGCCCTTACACGCGCTTTGACAAATACACTTTTCGGAAATGGTTTTAAACTGATAGAAGTAGATGTCACTTCCTTTGTCAGTTTTTTCTTGCCATATCTCAGTTCAAACTGATACCCGGATACAGCATTCATCTGAGACCAGCCATAGACTGCCTCATTTAATGAACTCCAGTAATTTGTAATAGCAAGCAAAGGTACCTTTGCAGACATGGTACGCATAGTAGCCAGTTCAGAAGTATAGCTGGGCATCTCACTCTGTCCTACAATGGAAGTACCTGCTACTGCCTGTTTGGCAAGGACAAAGTAACGGATCTCCATATTTGTCTGAAGTCCGGTCGTATCCTTAAACGATGTAGCCTGGATATCCGAACCTACCTTTGTAAAATCATTGTAGCCATTGTAACGGTATACATCATAACTGGTAGCACCAGCCACAGCATTCCATGACATGGATATCGAATTGGTGGAAGCATCTGTCTGTTTCAGGCCAGATACTTTCGCTACATCCGGCACAGTTACAATAGCAGCCGCCGGATCACTGGCAGCAACAACATCCCCGTCAGAGTCTACAGCTTCTATACGGACATAATAGACCTTGCCTGCTGCCAGGCCGCTGATCGTTGTTGTTGTCTGACTATAGTAAACCCGGTCCTTAGGAGAGACGACATTATTCGCAGAATCTCCGATATAAATATGATAATATCTAAATTCTTCTGCTCCCATATACGGGCTCCAGGATATCGCCACCCGGCTTTTGTCTTGATTTGTCTGTTTGATATCAGCATTCCATGTTGCTGCTGCCTTACTTGTGCTCCCCGACACAAGCAGTACGCCAAATGCTACAGCAAATACCATAAGTAACATTTTAATACTCTTTTTCATTTTTTTCCTCCATTCGCGCATATTTCCTGCGCACGATTATGAAAAATAACAGTTACGTATTCAGTATAGGAATTTTTTACAGATCTGTCAACAATTTTTTTCTTTAATCAGCCTTACCAGTTTATGGCGGAAAGCTTTTTCATACACATTTCCCTGGTCAAAAGCATATTTATTGAAATCAAAACGGCTGTCTGCGATCATATCCCTTGTATAAAATTTGTCCTCGCCCCCCTGGAATGTCACCCAGACAGCTCCCATCAGTTCCTCCTTCGTGTAATCCGACATTTCCATCAGGATCGGAATTGCCTTCTTATCCAGGATAAACACATGGGCATATGTGCCAATGGTCTCTGCCAGCCGGTTGACATTGATCTGTCGGTCAGCATCTTCTTCCTCCACTGCCAGGATCACAGGAAGGTTCCTGCTGTGGTCAGCAGTAAAAGCGCTGATCTCCTCCAATTCTCTCATCGTCTTAATCTTTCTCGGTTTCAAAGACATAGGAATCACATCTTCGTAACCAATCTTACGAAATATCTCATCTACAAACCGGGGTTTCGTAAAACTGTCTCTCACAAGCCGGTCCGGCGTATGGCAGTAATCACAGGATACATTCATCCGGATCCGCTCACTGAGTTCCAGGCTGACATTCGTCCGCCAAACAACCCCCTTCCGTGTCGTATCCACATGGTCCATAGACATTCTATAAAATCCAAGGGACAGATTCCCCAGTATCTTTATATTAAATCCTGGCACATGAAGCTCATAGTCCACCGGAGTAGTTGGTATGTCACTGGCTATATTGCGGAAACGTCCCTGCGCCCATGCACCGATAAGCTGCACCGCCTCCATAAATTCCTGATGTACATCCTTCAGGGGATTATGCATCAATGTGACATTCAACTGAAAGGATGGCGTGATATCCAGCGGCCGCAGGTCCAGGCGTTCCACCTTTGCCGGCCGGTCCCTGCCGATCACCTGATGGCATAACTTAGTCAGCCGTCTCTGCGTCTTTGTTTCATAAGAAGCCACCGATTCATTCGCCGCCTTCACCACCAGGTCATAGGTAATATTCTCATGGCGTTCCTGCATCAGTGCAAAGATCACTTTCGCACGGTCACACCGATACAGACAGTACGCCACCACCGGATTATCATCCAGAAAAGCGATCAGTTCCGGGGACAGCGGCTGTGCCGCAAACCGCAGGCGGAACTTGCCTTTCATCATCATCTCCCAGTTGCCCTCTTCATAATGATAATAAGACAACTTATCAAACACACTGAGGGTCGACCAGTCGCACAATTCCAGATTTGCCAGTACACAGTTCAGTGTGCGGGACAGATCTTCATTATTGCGCCAGAACTCGTCTCCATGGGGTGATTTATAGCGCATATCGTGCTCAATCTCATGCCAGCCCTCAAAAGAAACCGTCCGAAGCTGCACTTCAAATGTCCTGTCTATGGGAAGTTCACTGAAGTTCCCGCTGTAAATACGCTGATACTCATCCGGAATGCGGAACACACCATTCAGCTTAGATGCCTTAAATTCCTCATCTGTGTTTTCCGTCTCCGACCAATCTCCCACACGTCGGAATGTCCGTTCCAGAATCGTCCGTATAATATTCATATCATCCTGATAGTAGACTACTACACGCAGTCCGATCAGATCCTGTAATTTCTTTTCATCTTCACCAAATCCGTAGCCTTCCTTGCTGAGTTTCTGTGCAATGGAAAATGGGGTTTTTTCTCTGTTAAAAATACGGAAATACATTCCTGTCCGGTTTAATATCCCCGCTATATCTTCCTCGAGGCGCTCCCCAATGCCCTCAAGCTGTCTGGTGTAGATCATTTCCTGTATCTCTTCTTCTCTATACTTCATATCTTTCTTCCCCACTAGAAAAATTGCTATCTGTACGGCCAGGTGGCAATCCGTGGTCCCAGCCTCTACAACTCCCAAAACCTGTCAGTCAGAAAAAATGTTCCCCGCCCGGTTGTTTCCCATCATCAGGGATATAACTGTCATCCTCATCGTCAAAAAAGGAATTGTAGCCATCATCAAAGTCATAATCATCATAATCGTAGTCATCGTCATCATAATCCTGGCTCTCTTCCATCTGATCCCTGAACTCCTGCAGTTTTGGTTCCGCATTTTTCCTTGCAGCACCAAAGAGGACAAAAAGTATGACCATACTGATAAGTCCCAGAAAAGACACTACCCCAACTATGATCCACGTCATCATTTTCCTGGAAGAAGACGGCTGTGGTTCCTCCTGACGGAAAGATACAAACTGCTGTCCCATCGCTTCCCCATTCCCTGTCTGTTCCTGACCAGCCGCCTGTCCCCACCCAGTTGGTTGTTCCTGTCCGCCTGGCTGTCCCTGTACATCCGGCGTTTCCTGGTTCTGCTGTCCTGTCTGCACGGGTGTATCCGATTCTTGTACTGGTGTTCCTTCTTCCCTTGTATATCCGATCAACACACCACAATTCTTGCAAAAACGGTCGCCCTCTCCCACTTCTTTTCCACAATTCTGGCAAAACATATTTCTACCTCTTCTTTCTGTTACGGTTTATTCTCTCCTAAAATGCTGTTACTGCCCACTCTCTGCCAACATGGCCTGTATAGATGCCAAATAACCAAATATAATTCATTATATCATTTTCTTGTAAAATTGTCCATAGAGTGCTATTCTTTGATAGTGAAAAGCAACATCTATGATCCAGGAGGAAATATGCAAAAAAAGATTGATGATTACGCCTTTGCAGAGAACCGCGAGATGACAGAATTCCACATACCCGAAGGCACAGAATATATTGGCAGGCATGCCTTCTACAATTGCAGGTCCCTGCACACGCTCTATCTGCCCCATGGAGGGATTGAGATCGGAGATGGGGCCTTCAAGAACTGCCTCAGGCTTACCCATATTGTAATGGCTCATGGCGAGGGGGACTGTACCTGCCTGAAAGATATCCTCTATGATATGTATCAGGAGATCACCGCGTCCATCTCCTATGAGGATGGCAGCGAAGCCCTTCTGCTTTTCCCCCGCTATGAATACGAATATATCGCAAACGAGCCGGCAAGGGTATTTCAGGAAGTCGGGTATGGAGCAGGATATCTGTACCAGCAGTGTTTCTATAATGCAAAGATTGACTACCGCCGCTATGATGGCCTGTGGAGCCGCGCCCGAATCAGTGAAGAAACCAGTGTACGGGCACGTATCCTGTCCTACCGCCTGCGGTTCCCCCACGAATTGTCCCCGGAAGCAGAAAGGGCATATCTTGCCTATTGGGATACCCATATAGAGGAATTTCTTGCCTATTACATCCGGGAGCAGGACACAGCGTCCCTCCATTATTTTCTCGAAAATGGAAAAAATAAGGAAGAGAAAGCAGCAATGGCTTTAAAAACTGCTCAGGCCCTTGAGATCCCTTCTGTCATAAGCTTTCTTCTCGATCTTACACAGGGGAAATCTTCAGGCATAAATAAATTTGACTTATAGGAGGTTGAGCTATATGGACACCCCATCCCATACCGCCCTAGGCAGGGAAATTCTTGCCACCGTCCGCAGTGACCTGTACCTATCCCTTCGTTTTTTGGATGCGGCCCTGTCCGGACTGGATTTTGAGATGAGCCCTCTTATTCCGGCGACGGCAACCAATGGCGAAAAATTATATTTTCAGCCACATTACCTCTTCCGTTCTTTTGATGAGAACCCGGTTCTCGTAAACCGTGCCTATCTCCACAACCTGCTCCACTGCCTCTTCTCGCATCTTTATATGGAGCCGGGACAGAACCGGAACCTGTGGGACTTGTGCTGTGATATATGTACAGAGTCCATTTTGGACTCTCTGGATGTACCATGCCTCCGAAAGATACCATCCAGCCTCCGAGAAGAAACTTACCAGTATATCAAAGAACACAAGATTTCCCTTTTTACACCTGGCAGGCTTTACCATCTCTTTGAAACCAATGTCTTTTATCAGAAGAATATGGTTCTGCTGGAACAGGACTTCTGTATCGACAGCCATCAGTTCTGGCCCTGCGGGGAAGAAAATAAAGAACAGGAGCAGAACAAAAAACAGCAGGATTATGAAAAATGGCAGGAACTGGGCGACAAAACACGCACCAATATGGAAACCTTTGAACGGCGTGCCGGGACGAATGCCGGCAGCCTTCTTGAAATACTGAAACTGTCTTATGGGAATCCCATGAAATATGATCAGTTTTTGAGGAGATTTACGGTCTGGCAGGACTGTCTCCAGATCAATGATGAAGAATTTGACACTGCCTATTATACACTCGGCATGGAACTATATGGCAGCATCCCCCTGATCGAACCACTGGAATATAAGGAAGAAAAAAAGATCCGGGATCTGGTTATTGCCATTGACACCTCTGGTTCTGTCCGGGGAACACCTGTCCGTCGCTTTCTCACAGAAACAATGACGATCCTGGCTGATTCCAGACGTTTTTTCAAAAATATGCGGATCCGTCTTCTGCAGTTCGATACAGTGGTTCAGGAGGATATGTTCATCACCTCTTTCGAACAATTTGCCAGACAGGCAGAATCCTTTGCTGTCAAGGGATTCGGAGGGACCGATTACCGCTGTGTCTTTCAATACGTGGACGAATTGAAGAGATCCGGTTCCTGTAATATGATACAGGGACTGATGATCCTTACCGATGGATATGGTTCATATCCAGCCTCTCCTCCGCCATATCCTGTTGCTTTTCTGCTGGCAGACTTCCTGAAACAGGAGGATGGTCCTGCAAGGGAACCTGCCTATGATTCTGTGCCAGACTGGGCGATCCGCCTGAAGATAGATCACTGAATGGCGCCAATTTGATCCCATTTCAAATTGACGCCGTTCAGCTGCAAGAAAGGAGATATAAAATATTATGAGTCAGTATCAAATGTCAATCAAAGAGGCAAAACAGGAGGTCATTCACACACTGCGCATCTACCTCTCCCGCAATGAATGGGGACAATATGAGATACCTGCAGAGAAGCAGCGCCCAGTTCTTCTCATGGGGCCTCCCGGCATCGGCAAGACTGCCATTATGGAGCAGATCGCCGCTGAGGAAGGAATCGCGCTAGTCTCCTACACCATCACCCATCACACAAGACAGAGTGCCATCGGGCTGCCTGTCATACGGGAGAGGGAATATAATGGAAAATCTTTCTCCGTGACAGAGTATACTATGAGCGAGATCATATCCTCTGTCTATGATAAGATGGAACAGACCGGGTTGAAAGAGGGAATTCTTTTCTTAGACGAGATCAACTGTGTATCCGAGACACTGGCTCCTACCATGCTCCAGTTCCTTCAGTACAAAACTTTTGGCACACACCGGGTACCAGAAGGATGGATCATCATTGTGGCAGGCAACCCTCCAGAATACAATAAGTCAGTCCGCCCTTTTGACATTACCACTTTAGACCGCCTGAAACGCATTGACATCACAGAAGATTATCTGGCATGGCGTGAATATGCATATGCCCACCATGTCCATGCCGGCATCCTCTCTTATCTCGACATCAAAAAAAATCATTTTTACCAGACAGAGACTTCCATTGATGGCGAAGAATTCGTGACGGCCCGGGGCTGGGAAGATCTGTCCCGCTGTCTCCTTGCTTATGAGAAACAGAAACTTCCTATCAGTACAGCAACGATCCACCAGTATGTCCAGCATGAAGAGATCGCTAGGGATTTTGCTAACTATTATGAACTGTTCTGCCGATACAGACAGCATTATAATATCCCCGCCATTCTGTCCGGAGCCGCCCTGAACCAGGACTGCCCGGAGGGAAAAGATGCTGCTGTCCTCTTGTCACACCTGGGCGAGGCACCCTTTGATGAAGCAGTCAGTGTCCTGGGACTGCTTCTGGGACAACTGAGTGAGCGTTTCTATGACCTCTTCCAGACAGATGCTGCGCTGTCACTGGTCCACAAAGCACTGCAGCGGCTCCGGGGATGGCTTACCACCTCCCGGAAATCTCCGGAATGCCTCCTTCAGGAAGAATACGAGCGAATGGAGCAGACACGGCGGACAGAGAAAGCGGCTGGACAGCTCTCGGAAGACAGGGAGCGCCAGATCCTGCTGGCGCTGTCCCAGTTATCCCACATCCGCGGCCAGTTACTGGAGGATCCGGAAATAATGCCAGACACATTCTTTGACAGGGCAAAGGGAATTTTTGCTGCTGCCGTGGAACAGTACAGCCATTCTGCCGATGCTGCAAGACAGGCCCTAACCAACTGCTTTCTCTTTCTGGAAAGGGTTTTTGCCGACAGACAGGAGATGGTCCTATTCGTCACAGAGCTGACACTGAATCCCCATGCAGCATGGTTCCTATTAGAACATGGGTGTGATAAATTTTATGAATATAACAGGGAATTGCTTATTGACGACAAAAAAACAGAATTAAAGAAGAGAATTCACAAATTATCCCTATAATTGTAAATTATTGTCGAAAGTGCCTTGAAACTTAACAATTTGTTCACAAAAATAAGCATTTTGAACACACTCTTTTCACATTTAACCACTATACTAAGGTCATAGGTTGAGGGACAGAGAGAATTCCAAAACCTGATAAAAATTGCCAATTTCTAATTTTTGATATTTTTTCATAAAACTCCTCTTTCAAAAAGGGCGGCTGGTTTACTAGCCGTCCTTTCCCTTTTAAGATCTTTGATCCCTATGCCTGATTTGCCTTCGCCTGAAATTTTTCTTCTGATATGATAAAACGCTCATGCCTTCCCTTTCCGATGACATGGCTGCCATCCCTGGCAGTCACTTCAAACACCAGACGGCGTCCATCAATCTCCACCAGTTCACTGTCACAGGTCACCGTCTTGCCTAAAGGAGTCGGTGCATCATGAGTCACATCAAGATGAGTTCCCACGGTTCCCTGCCCTTCCTCAAGATAAGGCGCCACGCTGGTCCATGCTGTCTTCTCCATCAAGGCGATCATCGCCGGGGTGGCAAAGACATCCAGCGTGCCACTCCCCATTGTTTTCGCAGAATTATCCTCTCCCACTTCTACTTCCTGCGTCCCTTTGATCCCTGTCTCTAACATATCTTACCTTTCCTCCTTAACCGGATGCAGATTTTTTAATGATATATCCAGAATCGGCGCCGAATGCGTCAGTGCACCGCTGGAAATATAATCTACCCCTATATCCACCAGCCTGGCCACATTTTCCTTTGTCACATTACCGGAGCACTCTGTCTCTGCACGTCCGCCAATAAGGGCAACTGCTTCTCTCATGGCATCTGGTGTCATGTTGTCCAGCATGATAATATCAGCACCTGCTTCCACGGCTTCCCGCACCATATCAAGATTTTCCGTCTCAACCTCGATCTTCCGCACAAATGGCGCATACTCCCTTGCCATCTGTACCGCTTTTGCCACACTTCCTGCTGCCCCGATATGATTATCCTTCAGAAGGACACCATCCGACAGATTATAACGGTGATTATATCCGCCGCCTACCTTCACAGCATATTTTTCAAAGATACGCATATTCGGTGTCGTCTTCCGGGTATCAAGAAGTTTTGTCTTTGAGCCTTCCAGAAGCCCTGCTATGGAATGAGTATAGGTGGCAATCCCGCTCATTCTCTGCAGATAATTCAGTGCCGTGCGCTCTCCGCTCAGCAGAACACGGATGTCACCCCGGACTGTCCCCATCTGCTGCCCGTTCTTTACCTCATCACCGTCTTTACAATAAAACTGCACGGAAGTCGTTTCATCCAAAAGTGTGAAAACCCGCTCAAAGACCTGCAATCCTGCTATGATGCCATCCTGTTTGCAGATAAGCTGGACCTCTCCCTGTACAGCCGTCCTCATCACAGCATTCGTAGTAATGTCTTCGCTTGTTATATCTTCCGCCAGTGCCTGCCGGATCAGGTGATCCGCATTACACTGCATCGTAATATCATTCATTTTCCCTTCGTTTCCTTTCTCTCTCTATTGCTTCCAGCACCGCCTTATGATACTGCTCCTGCAATACTGTTCCATCTTTATATTCTTCCATATCCGGCAGAATACCAGGCCTCTCCAGCGGGACATAGTCCTGCCTGATCTGGTCTGCCGAACGCTCTGCAAACACCAGGCTCTCCAAGAGGGAATTGCTTGCCAGACGGTTGCTCCCGTGCACCCCATTACAGCTAGTCTCTCCTA
This sequence comes from uncultured Clostridia bacterium, assembly GCA_947643415.1. Taxonomy (GTDB): domain Bacteria; phylum Bacillota; class Clostridia; order Lachnospirales; family Lachnospiraceae; genus Eubacterium_F. The sequence goes on from CANRWA010000010.1 coordinate 71,127, forward strand.
TCGCATAGAGATGTGCCATGGAAGTGCGGCTGTCCCGGTCCACCCAGATCCCCCCCATAAAGTAATGCTGTGCCGGCACAACCGGGATACACTCTTTCGTACAGTCATATCCCTCTTCCAGACAGCGTCTGTATATATTGGGGAAATGACTGATAATGGTTTCTCTCGGAATTGCCGCCATGGAAAGCCATACATATGGCATACCATCCTTCTCCATCCGCCTGTGGACTTCCTCTGTAAGAAGATCTCTCGGCAGCAGCTCATCTACAAAACGTTCCTTATCCTTGTTCAGCAGGACAGCTCCCTCTCCCCGCACAGATTCTGAGATCAGGAAACGCCGTCCGGGTTCCTTTGAATACAAGGTTGTGGGGTGTATCTGTATATAGTCAATATTTTCAAGCCGGATACCATGCTTCAGGGCGACCGCCAGTGCATCACCTGTAATATGGCGGAAGTTGGTAGAATGTTCATATAAACCGCCCAGCCCTCCACAGGCAAGCACAGTATAATCTGCTGTTACAATTCCTGATGTACCGTCCGGAAACTGCACCACCAGTCCATGACAGACCTTATCCTCTTCTAAGATATCTATCATGGTACAATGTTCTATGATCCGGATATTAGCCCGCTCCCTTACCTGGTCAAGAAGTTTCCCTGTAATCTCTTTGCCGGTCGCATCTTCATGGAACAGAATGCGTGAATCGGAGTGGCCTCCTTCCCTTGTATAACACAGGGAACCGCCATCCCGTTCAAATTCAACGCCTAACGCTGTGAGCTCATCTATGATATCTGCCGAAGAGCGGATCATGATCTCCACCGACTCTCTCCGGTTCTCATAGTGGCCAGCCTTCATCGTATCCTCAAAATAGCTGTCATAATCGGACTCATCCTTCAGAACACAGATCCCCCCCTGCGCCAGAAAGGAATCACTCCGGTCTGCCTCTTCTTTTGTTATTACCGTGACCTGCTTATCCTCCGGAAGCTTCAGTGCACAGAACAGTCCTGCTGCCCCGCTTCCCACAATAGCAATATCGGTATGTATGTTCATAGTGTTCTCCATTCATCTATGTAACAGATCATGATTCCTTTGCCGCCAGTTCCAGCATCCGGTTCAGTGGGGCATTTGCCCTTGTCCGCATTTCTTCTGTAACCTGTACCGCATTTTCCCCAGTTTCCAGGACGTGCACAATCTTTTCAAGAGTTATCTTCTTCATATTCGGGCAGCATAGCGCCGCCCCTGCTGAATAAAATGTCTTGTCAGGGTTTCTCTCCTTCAGCTCATAGAGTACACCCAGCTCTGTGCCAATAATATACTCCTCTGCCTCACAGGAAGAAGCATAGTCAATGATCTCAGAAGTACTTCCAATAAAATCCGCCAATTCCAGCACATCCGCCTTACACTCCGGATGCACGAGAAATTTCGCCTCAGGATGGGACCGTTTTGCCGCCCTTACCTGTTCCGGCGAAACTGCTGCATGAACATGGCAGAACCCATCATTAAAGATAAAATTCTTCTCTGGCACCTGAGCTGCCACATAGCGCCCCAGATGTTCATCCGGAATAAAGAAAATATTGTGATTGGGCAGATTTTTCACAATTTTCAGGGCATTCGAGGAAGTGACACATACATCAGCGTGACATTTCAGTTCCGCCGTAGAATTGATATAGCATACCACAGCAAGGTCTTCATACTCTTCCCTCAGCCTCTCGATCCGGTCAATGTCTGCCATATGTGCCATAGGGCAGTCTGCAGTCTCATCCGGCATCAAAACTGTCTTCCCTGGGCTGAGGAGCTTCGCACTCTCTCCCATAAACGACACTCCACAGAACACAATGGTGTCTGCATCTGTTGTGGCAGCCAGCCTGCTCAGATAAAAGGAATCCCCGACATAGTCGGCTGCCTCCTGCACTTCATCATGCACATAATAATGTGCCAGAATAACCGCATTTTTCTCTTTCTTCAGTTGTTGAATACGGTTTTGTAAATCACTCATTAGCTTTATTCCTTTCTCTGTCCATCTTTAGGGATAACTATACCATAAAAGTCCATAACTGACAAGGCAGTTGTCATCTGGTGGGTTCAAATTGGCGCCGTTGAGCTAGGGCAATCGCTTAAAAATTTGTGGGATTCAAAGCGGCGGATTCCATTCCGTCTCCTGTCCGACATATCACAGCACACGAAAAATGCATTGTTTCTCCCGGCCACAAAAATAATACGCCGCCCTTCGCATAACTCGCTGTCTGCTGCCCTTTGGCATGGATTTTACAGCATTGCCGCCCGCCGGTCCTTATGCACCACCTGTTGCCGGTTGCTGCGGGCAGCACCGAAGGTGCGTGTATCGAAAAGAGGGAGACGGCAAAAATAAATATATTTGTTTTTGAGTCTCCCTCTTTTCGATACAGATGCCCTGCATCTGCCCGCAGTATACCCGGAATCTTCCATGGTGGTGCATTAGTACCGCTGCGTGGCGGCTTTAGTGCAAACGTGCTGTGAAAATCCATGCCAAAAGACAGCAGACACCTCAGACAATGCCCGGGCGGCGTATTTTGCAGCCGGAAGAAACAATCATTTTTCGGGCTGTGATATAAGGACAGGAGTCAGTATGGAATCCGCCCGCTTTGAAACAAATTTTTAAGCGATTGCCCTACGACCGCCTCCAGATATTTGACTTACATTATATATCATGATATACTAATTCTATCTGAATTAATTTATAAAAGGAGGTTTCTCGTATATGTGGACATTTATTCGCATGAGGTAATACAGGCAATAAAAAATGCACCACTCTGGCTGAGTGGGTCTTTTTGTTGTGCAATTTGCGAATCCGTTACACAGTACTTGGAAACCGGTCTTTCTATACATCTGTATTGAACTGCCAGGGCGGTTTTACCATGAATTTCTATCCAGCGCACAGGCAGCATTTTTTATTGCCATTTCATTTAAAATACTTAAAATGGAGGGCAATATGTCTAAAAAAATATCAATATCCCAAAACTTTTTAACAAACAAAAAACTTATCGGACGCATCATAAACCTGAGCAGCATAACCAAACAGGACACAGTTGTCGAAATCGGCACAGGAAAAGGACACCTGACACAAATTCTCTGTAAAAAATGTGGTTTTCTGTACTCGATCGAAATCGACCAGAGATTATATGAACAAGCCAGAGAAAAATTATCCGGCTGTCAAAACCTGAAACTGATCCATGGGGACTTTCTCAAATACCGGCTGCCCGCAAAGAAAAAATACAAAGTATTTGCCAATATCCCTTATTCCATCACAACACAGATCATCCATAAACTAACAGATGCCTCCAATCCCCCCTGTGATATATGGCTTGTGGTTGAAAAAGGGGCAGCTAAGAGATTTACAGGTGTGCCAGGAGAATCCATCCAGTCACTATCCCTCAAGACAGGCTGGGATATGGAAATCCTGTACCATTTCAGGCGAAGCGACTTTCATCCCATGCCTTCTGTAGACTCTGTCCTGCTCCACCTTTCAAAGAAAGTAAAACCTGATATAGAAAAAAGGGAGTTTCGTGAGTTCCAGAGATTTGTTACACATTCCCTGAAATACGGACTATACGGCAAAAAAAGCCTCCTTACTAAGAGACAGGTCCACACAGCCTTAAAACGGGAAAAGCTCCCGCCACTCAGTCCAAGTGGTGAGATCCTTTATATCCAATGGCTCTGCTTATTTCGATGCTACCAGAGAGTCAAATAACCGACAGCGGCTAAAAACCGCTGTTGTATCAGTTAACTGGGTGGTGCCAATTTGAAATGGGTTCAAATTGGCACCACTCAGCTATTTAACAGACATCAGATTCTGGATTTCGTCAGCGATCGCCTCCACCTGCTGCCCAGTCTTCTCTCCGGCATCACGGTTCACAACACTGATCTCCTCCACACTTCTTGCACTTGCCGCCATCTCCTCCGAAACAGCAGACATCTCTGTGATGGCATCTACGATAACCTGATTAGACCTTTTCAATTCCCGCATCTCATCTCGGATATTGGAAGCCTCTTTATCCAGTTCTGTCAATTCTTTCTGCATAATGTCAAATTCGGAATAAGTTTTATCAATATTAACATTCTGTTCTTCAATGTCATCCAGCATACCATTGACACGAAAACGAACTTCATCTGAAATATGATGGAAATTCTGCAGAAGATCGGTGATCTCAACAGCAGAATTCTGTGTATCCTCTGCCAGTTTATGGATCTCCCCGGCAACAACAGCAAATCCCTTCCCTGCCTCACCGGCCCTTGCTGCCTCAATGGAGGCATTCAGCGAGAGAAGATTGGTATTTTCTGTGATATTTTGGATCACAATGATGATCTCTTGCATATCATCTGCGTCTTTCTTGAGCCGGGTAAGATTTTCTGCAATGGATCTGGAAGTCTTCTGGATCATATCTGACTTGCCTTTCGTATCAGATACCATGCGGTTTCCTGTTTCCGCCAGTTCGATGGCTTTGGCAGAGGTCTTTGCCATATGGTCTGCTGCATCACTGATCATTCCCACAGATTTCTGGATCCGGCGTGTCACATCACTCTGGTTCTCCAGTTTAACTGCCACCTGGTTTACTGCGGAAGACATCTCCCCCATGGCATCTGACATCTGAACAGCACTTTCTACCTGTGAATTCATACTCTGCTCAATCTCAAGTATATTCCCTTTCACATTTTCCCCGGCTGAAAGGATCTTATCTGCCACATTCTTTGACTCTTCCATACTCTCAGCCAGCATATCCTGGCGAATGGTATTTACTTTCTGGATCTGACGCACTGCCAGTGTCAGAAAGACACCACTGAGCAGGACACCAAAAAACTGCACCTCATACTGGGTAATATCTGTTGGACTGGTATTCCCCATAACCGCAAAATAAATGATCCGGATCACTACAATGAGCACCGAGGTGCTGCAGACGATGCCGCAGAAGACAGCCCGTCCATAGACGGCGACTACGGCAAAGATCGGAATGATATAGATCACAGTCACCGCATAAGGACTCTGGATCATGTTTACCAGATAGAAGATCTGGTAAGACACCGCCATCACGAGACGCAGGGCCCTTGCGTCAGGTTTCATACGATACATAATGATTCCTGCGATCACCGGCAATACCCCGATGGCCAGAACGATGCATACATAGGGCAGGGTACGTGTTCCCTTTATTACTTCTATTATGTATGCCATGCATAAAATACATATTGTGACTGTCCAGGATAGTAAAGCCAAAAAATTCTTACTTGTCTCAATCTTCTTTTCCATGATGCCCTCCTATAATCTCTCCACCTGTGTGATTGCGATTATTCATGGGATCATCCAACCACACAGGTGACAGTCTTTTTCTTCTTGCTATTGTAACAAAATTAAAATTATTTTACAATATTATTGTAACAAAACGTGGTCTGCGTTGTTTAATGACCAGAAAAGGAAAGGGGCGGGCTGATGACCATTGAACAGTTATATCTGGAAAATTTTCATATTGTATATGGATACCTGCTCTCCTTATGTGGAAACCCTTCACTCTCCGAGGAGCTGGCTGCCGAGACTTTTTTCAAAGCCCTCCAGAAGATAAACTCGTATGATGGCACATGTAAACCATCCACATGGCTTTGTACTATTGCAAAAAATCTTTACTTTAATGAGCAGAAAAGGACACGCCGTCATGCGAGCCTTACCGAAGCAGACCACATCAGTACTTCATCTTTTGAAGATCAGGTAATCCTCAGTGAGCAGCTCCGTTCTGTACTGAAACTGGCAGAACAACTGTCTACAGAAACCCGCCAGGTATTCTTTATGAGGATCAACGGACTCCCTTTCCGTGACATCGGAGATGCCCTGGGACGGAGCGAAAACTGGGCAAGAGTAACATTTTTCCGGACAAAGAAAAATCTACTGAAGCAACTGAAAGAATGGGAGGATTAACATGACAAAATGTGATATCATACAAGATCTGCTTCCTCTATATGTAGACAGATTGACCAGTGAGACAACAAACGAAATGATAGGCCAACACATAAAACAATGCGAAACATGCAGAAAACAGTTGGCATACATGCAGAATCCAGTGGATGAAATTAATATACTGGAAAATCAGGATTTAAAAAAGGCTCTGCTGAAACAACAAAGGAAACGCAGGCGCAGGCTTTTCTTCACTGCTGCCTCGGCCCTGCTGCTGGGAATCCTGATTACCTGTGGCTTTCTTTACTCAAAGGGATATTTCAATATTATAACCCGCAGCACTTCTCCTGATGGCAGCGCATCCTGTATGGTCTATGACAGAAATATCGACACATGGGAAGAGGGAACCCTGATCCGGTTTCAGTCTGACTCCAAACCAGACGGCGAACTGATGATCTTTGATGACCACTATAGATTCAACAATATATCATGGTCATCTGACAGCCATTATTGCCTGTATTCTGCCACAAGTACAGACAACAGAACAATGCTTCGGATTCTCGACTCCAAAAACAATTCTTATATCAATCTGGACCGCTTACTGGATGAAGCCGCCGCACAGAGTGAGTATTTTGATTTTCTTCATACCGGTACGGCAGCCCCCCCTGATATGGATTACTACAATATGCACTATCGCTTTTATGACTGGTATGATAATGACAATGTTCTTATATCCTACCACTGTGGGGAACATAATGGAGTGATCCAGTATAACATTAAGGAAAAGGCGATCCAGAAGGTAGACTCTACGAAGGTGGAGGAACGCAGAGACTTTAAACCGGAACTCCCCGGCCTGTAAAAACCGATGCGGAAACCCCTCCTCATGAGAAAAGATTATCATAGCCCCACGGTACTCAAAAACAGAGCGTCCGCATATCACGGAAACCCATGCAGACGCTCTTTTTATGTAATAGAGCAAACCAGTCTTCGGATGTACAAATTTATTTTTTATTCCAAAAGGTATCCTTCTGAAGAGACTGGTGCATTACATAACACAAATAAGGGAAAAAATACTCCTCTACTATAAAGAACACCGAAGGAAACCATTTCCCTACAAATTTTTTTAATTTTTTTAAATTTTTTTCCTGTGTGGTCGAAGGGCGGTTTGCGGAAAGGCGATTTGCAAAATCCGGCATTGCCCTGGCAGTGAATTTATAGTATAATAATTTAATAATGCTTTAAGAGAATCGTAAGAAATGGAGGTTAGATAAGAAATGAGATTAGTTACACGGTCTGATTTTGATGGACTGGCTTGCGCTGCCCTGTTGAAAGAGGCAGGTATTATTGATCATTGGAAATTTGCCCATCCAAAAGATCTTCAGGACGGCTTAGTAGAGATCACAGAAGATGATTGTCTTGCCAATGTGCCATATGTGCCGGGGTGCGGACTTTGGTTTGACCATCATTCCAGTGAACATGAACGGCAGCAGCTAGAGGGAAAATATAAGGGAGAGAGCCGTATTACCCCCTCCTGTGCCCGCATTATTTATGAATATTACGGCGGCAGGGAAAAATTTCCCCAGTTTGACGATATGATGGAAGCAGTAGACAAAGTAGATTCTGCCAATCTCACTATTGACGAGATCCTGAATCCCACAGGGTGGATCCTGGTGGGATACATAATGGATCCCCGTACCGGACTGGGCCGCTGGCGTAATTTCCGTATTTCCAATTACCAACTGATGGAAATGCTGATTGATGCCTGCCGCACAATGACTACAGACGAAATCCTTGCCCTCCCTGATGTGGTGGAGCGTATTGAAATTTACCATGAACAGGCTGAGAAGTTTAAAGAAATGGTAAAAGAACATACCCGGATTGAAAAAGATGTTATCATTACCGATCTGAGAGGAGTAGAACCAATCTATTCTGGCAACCGTTTCATGATCTACAGCCTGTATCCGGAGCAGAACATTTCCTGCTGGATCGTTAATGGTAAGGGCGGCAAAGGCTGTTCCGCCGCCGTTGGTTACAGTATATTAAACAAAACCTCCCATGTAAATGTCGGCCATCTGATGCTCAAATATGGTGGAGGCGGTCACAAAGCTGTGGGGACCTGCCAGTTCAGTGATGAGACAATGGATACTGATCTTCCTAAGATGCTGGATGAACTTGTGAATTATTCTGAATAAGCTGATGTATGTGAAAAGAAATAGGAACATTTTAAAGGGCTGCCTGTCAGTCAAATACCTCGCGGGCACGCTTAGATGGTGCAAAATTATTTGCACCATCTTTACTTTGCCTCCGCACGAATAGACATAGGCTGCCCTGTTCTTACATTTATAGATAAGTCTTTGATCCGCCTGCGATTACTTTTGTTATCTCAAGCAGCATTTCCCTCTGTTCTTCATTAAGAGAAACAAAATAATAGAACATCTCCTGTAACTGGACATCAGGAAGTTCCTTAGGATAGGGAAAACCAAGTTCAATCTCCACCTGCACATCACTGATCCCCAGAAGATAGTCCGCTGTCACTCCGAAGATTTTGACACAGCGTTCTATCATCGGCTCACTCAGAGGGATCAGATGGCGCTCCAGTTTACTGATCCGCTGCTGGGTTGTATGCAATTGAAAAGCTAATTCTTCCTGCGTAATGTTTCTCTCAATACGCAACTGTCTTATTCGGTTCATGAAAAAATACTTCCTCTTTTTTTTATCATTATATAGAGTAATTATAGTATTTCTCCATACCCGCAAAGTGTAATTACACCAATAGGTAATAATCCACTAAATATTTTTCATTAAATTTACCATTTCAATGGCTGAACATGCCGCATCATAACCTTTGTTACCGGCTTTCGTCCCAGCACGCTCAATCGCCTGCTCTATATTGTCAGTCGTCAGTACTCCGAATAATGTAGGTACTCCTGTATTCAGTCCTACTGCGGCAATGCCTTTGCTGACCTCGGCACATACATAGTCATAATGAGAAGTAGATCCCTTGATCACAGCACCCAGGCACAGCACGGCATCATATTTTCCTGATTGTGCCATCTTCTGTGCTACAACCGGAATTTCAAAAGCCCCTGGCACCCATGCCAGTTCTATATCATCTGTGTCGACACCATGGCGTACCAGCGCATCTTCTGCGCCGCTGATCAGCTTACTTACAATGAATTCATTAAATCTCGCTGCCACGATCCCCACCTTAATACTGTTTCCAATCACATTTCCTTCTAAGATCTTCATAATAAATTTCCTCCTTTATTTCACATTATAATGTGTCATATGTTGCATTTTTTCCTGTTTGGTCACCAGATATCTATAATCCTCCGGCTTTGGTTCCATCTCGATGGGCACCCGCTCCTCAATGCTGATGCCATACCCTGCCAGTCCAGAGATCTTCGTTGGATTATTTGTCAGGAGCCGGAGCTTCTTTGCCCCCAGGTCATACAAGATCTGTGCTCCGATGCCATATTCCCTCAGATCCGGTGCAAAACCGAGTTTTACATTAGCCTCCACTGTATCATAGCCCTGTTCCTGAAGTTCATATGCCTTCAGCTTGTTCAGAAGGCCAATTCCCCTTCCCTCCTGACGCATATAGAGAAGTACTCCTCTCCCCTCTTTGGCGATCATCCTCATGGCATTTTCCAACTGTTCCCCACAGTCACAACGCTTAGAGCCAAACACATCGCCTGTCAGGCACTCGGAATGAACCCTGCACAAGACTGGTTCACCATCTGCAATATCTCCCATGGTCAGTGCTACATGATGTTCCCCATTAATGATATTCTGATATCCATGAATGATAAAATCGCCGTATTTCGTCGGAAGTTTCGCCTCTGCTTCCCGCTTTACAAGGCTCTCTTTCTCCAGACGTTTCCGGATCAACTGCTCGATAGTGATCACCCTGAGCCCATGTTCCTTTGCAAATTCCAGAAGCTCTGTCGTCCTCATCATCGTACCGTCTTCACGCATAATCTCACAGCATAGGCCACATTCTTTCAGCCCTGCGAGCTTCATAATATCTACCGTTGCCTCTGTGTGTCCTGCGCGTTTCAGCACCCCCCCTTCCCGTGCTTCCAGTGGGAACATATGCCCCGGACGCCGGAAATCTTCCGGCCTTGCGTCCTCACTGACACATTTCATCGCTGTGAGGGAACGCTCCACTGCAGAAATACCTGTAGTGGTATCCACATGATCAATAGATACCGTAAATGCAGTAGAGTGATTGTCAGTATTTACTGCCACCATCTGATCCAGTCCCAGTTTCCTTGTCAGCTCACTGCTCATAGGCATGCAGATCAATCCCTTGGCATGTGTCGCCATCATATTTACATTTTCTGTTGTTGCATATTCTGCCGCACAGATCAGATCCCCCTCATTTTCCCTGTCCGGGTCATCAATCACAAGAATGATCTTTCCATTCCGGATATCCTCCAACGCCTCTTCTATCGTTGCCAGTTCCGCCATCGCTGTATTTCCTCCTTTACCTGTTCCAATTACGATCTGCTTTAAATCAGTACTTTCCTGCCATTTCATGTTCCGGTCATGAAAACCCATGCTCTGCCAGATATTCCATCGTCAGACGGCTCTTCTTCTCTGGCATCTCCTGTGGCCGGAGAAGTTTTTCCACATATTTTCCTATGATATCTGTCTCCAGATTCACAATATCCCCCACATCTCTGTCAGCCAGCACCGTATTGGCCTGTGTGTGCGGAATAATGGATACACTGAAATCCTGTCCTGTTACCTTTGCCACTGTCAGGCTGATTCCATCTATAGTGATGGAGCCCTTCTCCACAATATAACGAAGTACCTGTGGTTCAGCAGAAATGCGGTACCACACTGCTGTCTCATCTCTGGTCACTGCCAGCACTGTTCCCGTCCCGTCAATATGCCCAGCCACAATATGCCCGCCAAACCTTCCGTCCGCCGGCATCGCCCGTTCCAGATTAACCCGGTTCCCCCTCCTCAGTGCCCCCAGGGAACTGCGGTCAAGAGTTTCCGCCATAACATCAGCAGTATAGCCATGGGCCCCTATGGATGTTACCGTAAGGCACACTCCATTTACCGCTATGCTGTCACCGGTTTTTGTTCCTTTCAATACTTCCTGACATCGGATATGAAGAACCGCAGACTGGCTTCCCCGGACAATATTCGTGATCTCGCCAACTTCTTCTATGATTCCGGTAAACATCCGTCCGCCTCCTTTTGAACACATCCGGTAAAACAGATATCTTCACCCAGTTTTATGATCTCCGTATCAGTGATCTCCAATGCTTCCCTCATATAAGAAAATCCATCTCCTTCCACCGGTGACCGGGCTTCCTTTCCACCGATCAGCTTCGGCGCCATATAACAGAAGATCCGGTTTACCATTCCACTCTTTAAAACCGTACCATGAAATGTACCGCCGCCTTCGATCAGCACACTGTCTATCTTCTTTCTCCCAAGCTCCTTCAGTAATTTCACAAAATCAACTCTGCCTTTCTCGTTGATCTGTATCAATTCTACACCAGTCTCCTTTAGTGCTTTTTCCTTTTCTGCATCCCCCACAGCATATGCTACAATAGTAGAGATATTTTTTGCAGTCTGTACTATCCTGCTTTCCAAAGGAATTCGTAACCTGGAATCACAGATGATACGCACCGGATCTACTCCTTCTTCGATCCGGCAGTTCAACATAGGGTCATCCACCAGAACTGTCCCGATACCGACCATAATGGCACTATAACGTTTGCGGAGTTCGTGTACATGATGGCGTGCCACTTCCCCTGTTACCCACTTGGAATCACCTGTATATGTCGCAATCTTGCCATCCATCGTCATAGCATATTTCATTGCCACATAGGGGATGCCAGTTGTAATATACTGCATAAAAACTTCATTTAGTTCCAGGCACTCCTTCTCCATAATCCCTGTCTCCACCTGAACACCATGTTCCCTCAGTATCTGTACCCCTTTTCCAGCCACCTTGGGGTTGGGATCCATCGCCCCGATAAACACCCTGCCAATCCCCCTCTCCAGAATAATATCTGTACAAGGCGGCGTCTGTCCATGGTGGCAGCATGGTTCCAGTGTCACATAGAGATCCGCCCCTGTCAGGTCTTCCTCACATTTATTCAGGGCATTCCGCTCTGCATGATACCCGCCATACCGCTCATGATACCCATCCGTCATAATCCTTCCATTTTTGACAATAACACAGCCAACCAGCGGATTTGGTGAAGTGTGGCCTGTTCCTTTCTTCGCCAGTTCAATGGCAAGCTGCATATACTCATATTTCGTCACTGTTGTTTTCCTCCATTATAAAATGCCCCAGGCATAATATACTCAGGGCATAGTAGATCACATATGTGAATAAACCAATACAATACTTTCACATCTTCTTTCATCCAGACTATACTGTCGGCTCCGGAATCTCACCGGATCAGCAGCTATCATCTCCATCAAACCGCTCGCGGGCTTTACCGCCGGTAGGGACTTTCACCCCGCCCTGAAAATGTTCTTTCTTTTGCAAAGGTTATTATAACCTATTATAAGCTGTTGTTCAATGGTTTTTTTGAAAATTTTTGTGCACTTGTTTTAGTTTTCCCTGCATGATATTGTGTTTTACCATCCGCAAGAAGATACTGGATTTGATGGTTAATATTTCGAACTTTTTTACCGCATCCCAATAACTACAAGAAATCATACAATAAATGGGATTATATTACTACACAAATTCATCTTACCAAATATATTCTTTCCTTTATCATTCTTGTTTACTGACTACTTCATACATTATACTAAATATTGCTCCTGCAATCAATTATTTTCAGTATTTATTTAGCTTTGGTAAATCGGTAAAAAAATGGCTATATCAGATAAAATATTTTTATCCAATATAGCCAAAAACAACATATAATAAAATCTCTACTTCACTTTCAATAATCTTTTAAAGTGTCTGGATCAATTCCCTCTTTCATAAGAGCAATATACTCCACTAAAAACAATCTATCCGCTAAATCCAAAGGATTCAATTTATAATCTGTTTTTGCATAATACAAATTCCTGCACATAATATCCATATAAGATGTATCACATGACTGAGCATTCGGAAAGTTTATTTTCTCTATTTTTTTAATATAACCTTTTAAGGATAGCTTTTCATTCAATTTTTCTACCATGTATGCTAAACCAACCTTTAATGACAATAACTCAGCACCAATAAATATACAATCTTCATCTAAACCTTCATAAGAAATAACATCTATCTCTAATAACGAAATAATTATCAATGCAGCAACCTTATGTCTATCAAGATCCATTACCGATACATCCATATATTTCGTCTTTACAATATTATATTTCTCAGAAAATATTTGTTTGAAGTTTTCTTTCTTTGTATTATCAAATTTAAAATTAGGATTTTTTCGATTGTACGTATTGTACTCATCATTAAGTAAATCCCAAACATTCTCAATTAATGGAGTCACAAAGACTTCCTCCTTATAATAAAATCACACTCTTGAGAAAATAATGGCATTTTAAACTTATTTTTAATTTCGCAAGGATTTTCACCACCATTTTTCATCAAAAGGAACTCTCTTTTCTTAATATATATATATAATCCATGATTTATATTTTGCATCTTCTTTGTCTTTAAATTAGAGAAAAACACAAAAACTGCACCTCCAAATGAAGCAACAGTTCCAATAAATGCAAGTATGCTAATAACTGTTCCCATATATATTACCTCTTTTCATTTTATTATCTATATATCTATATTAGCCTTGAACAATTCTGCAAATATATTTATTAGATTCTCCAAAAATCCCAAACTTATTATTATTCCTGCAAATCCTCGGATCATATGTTCTCCAAATATAATTCCTTGAACCCAAAACGGAATTAACGTAAATGCAATAACACACAATTCAATGATCAATTTATAGTCATATGCAGATTTAAAAAGCAAGCCTGGTCTTTTCAAATACTTTTTTTCATATTTATCTCTTAAATTGATAGAATTTTTAAAATTTCCAATTATCAACCTTAACAATGTTATAAAATTCATTATCAAAACTAAATTTGTTACTGTTTCTAACTTCCAAGCCGAAATCAAAGCATATGTAAGTGCCAAAACAAAATCAATAAAATTTAATATTGCATGATTAACTCCGTTTGCATTTTCTATCTGATTATAATTAAAGAAATGCAAGATATTTGTAACTACATTTATATATATTTTCTTTAGCATCTTACATCTTATCCTTCATGCTCCTATATAAAAAATTGCCTTATATCACCAAGACAACATAATCGCTACTGCCTCTGCAGGACTTACGAATGTTACAACGCACCCACCTGTTTCTTAGGCTATCTCACTTAATAATGCTTATAATTATATCGTCTTAGTGTATTCTATGCAAGCACTCTTCCTTTGTTTCATGTATTTCTCATTTAGCTTGTCCTCATTATATAACACTTTTTCGACAATTTCCACTATTTTCTTTAGATTTGCACAAAATTGCACCACTTCAATATTCATATGCTCAATAAATCTTTTAAACTTCATCTGGTAATAATCCTGTAATCCTAATATTGCTCGGGAGTTTAACACATTGAAATTGAAAAAAGTATCGCCAAGCCTTGAAACAGGCTTATTTTTTTGTCAAATCTTTTGTTTTACTATATAG
>CANRWA010000011.1 GCA_947643415.1 uncultured Clostridia bacterium
ACGTGCCGCCGCCCGCCAGAAAGCTGTATTGTTCCTACTAATTGGGGATAACACAATTGTCAGGGGGACGTTTTCTGTATCTGTCCCCGAATGTTGAGATTCCTTCTTTCTCAAATCCTCATTCTGCCCTGGCGATGGAGATGGACTTTATGGGAAGGGTGTACCGGGAGTATCTGATTCCAGACGGCATCCATCACGATGGCTGCGAGATGAGGCCTGGAGGGAACATACTCAGTCTCTCCAGTTCCATGGATGGGCATGTGGAAGATACTGTCATAGAGATTGACCGGAATACAGGGAAGGTGGTGAAACGACTGTATCTCAGGGATGTGCTGTCAGAGCATCCTTATTTTGACCTTCTTGACTGGGCACATCTGAACACAGTATCTTATCAGCCAGAGGAGGGAACCATTCTTCTCTGTGCAAGAAACCTGCATTCGGTATTTAAGATTGACTGGCAGACGGATAAGCTGATCTGGATCTTATGTGACACCAGTTTTTGGGAAAATACGCCATATGCTGACCGTGTCTTGTCTCCAAAGGGAGAAATATCATTTTGCTATCAGCCACATGCTGCTTATTTTCTGGCTGAGCAGGCAGGGGACAACAAAACGCTGATTATATATGACAATCATTGGAATAAGAGAAGGCCTGTAGAGAGTTTTGATGGGGATGAAAAATCGTATGTGAGGATTTATGAGATCAATGAAAAAGAAAATACAGTTCAATTACAGAGCAGTTACCAGACAACCAAATCGAAGATCCGTTCTAATGGGATCGTAATGGGGGACCATGTCTTTGCCATGAGCGGGGCACTGGTGGACAGTATTGAGGGCTGTCAGGGGAGGATTACGGAATTTGACCGGGAATCCGGGGAAGTGCTGAATGATTACCTGACAAAGACGAATTTTTACCGTGCTTATCCTTTTTTTGCAGATTTTGCTGCTCTTTGCCAGCCTATGGAAGAAAAAGCACAGATCCTGGGTGATAAAGAGGGGGTTGAAAACCATACTGGTGCTGAAGCCAAGACAATACCGGAGAAAGAAGGGCTGCCGGGGATTGGTTTTGAATTCTATGAAGATATCCTGTTAGTTTCAGGGACTGACCATCAGGTCCAGAAAATATTTTTCTGTGGCAGGCATCACCGGTATTTAAAAGATTATTCCCAAACAGTCCAGAAAAATCCTGCCTGTTTTGGAAATATGAAATACTCCATGCCTGTGCCGACTGCCGGGCTTCTGCCGGATCATTACCAGATCTATATCCAGTCTAATGGGCTGCTGTATGATACGAAGAAAACATTTCAGATTGCCGGATGATGAAAGGAAAGGGTATCAGAACCAGACAATCTATCCTTTGAGGTTATGTTTACATCTCTTGCCAGGGGGTAAACAGTAACCTGTGGGGTTTATATAAATTGCACAGTGTATCATGTTATATCTGCGAGGAAGAGAAAAAAGAATGGAATTCCATTCTTTTTTCTCTTCTTATATGCCAGAATCATTTTAGAAAAGACCTTGAAAGTCGTGTTCCAGGACTTGACATAACACGCATTTGTGCATTATACTAATACAACGGATAAATGAGCTTACTATTCGCTGTATTAGAGAGTATATATGGAACAATGCGCAAGATTTGCGTGAATGGAGGATTGGGTATGGATTTTAACATAGCAGTGATCCCAGGCGACGGTATCGGTCCGGAGATCGTAACTGAGGCAAAGAAGGTTCTGGATAAGATCGGAGAGGTGTATGGGCATCATTTTGAATATGAAGAATTATATATGGGAGGCTGTTCTATTGATAAATATGGGGAACCATTGACAGAAGAAACATTGGAGAGAGCGAAGAAAAATGATTCTGTCCTGCTGGGGGCCGTGGGAGGCAGAGTAGGAGTTGATCACTGGTATGATCTGCCACCAGACAAAAGACCAGAGGCGGGGCTGCTGAAGATTCGTAAGGGACTCGGTCTTTTCTGCAATCTGCGCCCTGCGATTCTGTTTGATGAGCTGAGCGGCGCCTGTCCGTTGAAAGAAGAGCTTGTGGAAGGCGGATTTGATTTTGTCGTCACCCGTGAGCTGACAGGAGGACTGTATTTCGGGGAACGCCACACAGAAGAGATCGATGGTGTGATGACTGCTGTAGACACCCTTACTTACAACGAAAATGAGATCCGCCGTATTGCCCGGTGGGCATTTGATATAGCGATGAAGAGGAACAAGAAGGTCTGCAGTGTGGATAAGGCAAATGTACTGGATTCCTCAAGGCTCTGGAGAAAGGTTGTGAAAGAAGTCAGTGCGGAATATCCGGAGGTGGAATTAGAGGATATGCTGGTGGATAATTGTGCCATGCAGCTTGTCCGGGATCCAAAGCAGTTTGATGTGATACTGACAGAGAATATGTTTGGTGATATCTTATCGGATGAGGCTAGTATGGTGACAGGGTCACTGGGCATGCTTTCCTCTGCCAGCCTGGGGGAGGGAACCTTTGGCCTGTATGAGCCAAGCCACGGTTCCGCACCGGATATTGCTGGGCAGAATAAGGCAAATCCCATCGCTACGATATTGTCAGCGGCAATGATGCTCCGCTATTCTTTCAATCTTCAGAAGGAGGCAGATGCAGTGGAAGATGCTGTGAAGGCAGTGCTGAAAAAGGGACTGCGCACAGTGGATATTATGGATGAGGGCAAAACGCTTCTTGGTACAAAAGAGATGGGCGATGCCATTATAGATGAGGTCAAATAAAGGAGGTACAATCTATTATGAAAAGTGATTCAGTAAAAAAAGGAATACAGACAGCTCCGCAGCGTTCTCTCTTCAATGCGCTGGGACTGACAAAGGAAGAACTGGAGAGGCCACTGGTGGGAATCGTGAGTTCCTATAATGAGATCGTACCAGGACATATGAATATAGATAAGATTGTGGAAGCCGTGAAAACAGGCGTTGCTATGGCGGGCGGCACACCAATCGTATTTCCGGCCATCGCTGTATGTGATGGTATTGCCATGGGGCATGTGGGAATGAAATATTCCCTCGTGACCCGTGACCTCATTGCAGATTCCACTGAATGTATGGCACTGGCACATGCCTTTGATGCTCTTGTGATGGTGCCAAACTGCGATAAGAATGTGCCGGGGCTTCTGATGGCAGCAGCCCGCGTCAATGTGCCGACGGTATTTGTCAGCGGCGGTCCGATGCTTGCCGGCCATGTACAGGGTAAGAAAACTTCCCTGTCTACCATGTTTGAGACCGTGGGCGCCCATGCGGCAGGGAATATGACAGAAGAACAGGTGGAGGATTATGTGAGCCATGCCTGTCCGACCTGCGGTTCCTGCTCCGGTATGTACACAGCAAATTCCATGAACTGTCTCACCGAAGCCATCGGTATGGGATTGCAGGGAAATGGAACGATCCCGGCAGTATATTCCGACCGGATCAAACTGGCGAAGCATGCGGGTATGCAGGTAATGGAGATGTACCGCAAAGATATCCGGCCAAGGGACATTATGAATGAGAAGGCATTTATGAATGCCATGACCGTAGATATGGCACTGGGCTGTTCTACCAATACCATGCTTCATCTTCCGGCCATTGCCCATGAGGCGGGCGTGGAACTGAATCTCGACATCGCCAATGAGATCAGTGCAAAGACACCAAACCTGTGCCATCTGGCACCGGCGGGCCCAACTTACATGGAGCAGCTCAATGAGGCAGGCGGTGTCTATGCCGTTATGAATGAATTGAATAAAAAAGGACTGTTAAATACAGACATCATGACAGTGACCGGCAAGACAGTCGGTGAAAATATAGCAAATGTGGTGAACCGTGATCCGGAGGTGATCCGTCCTATTGATAATCCGTACAGTGAGACGGGCGGGATCGCCGTGCTGAAAGGAAATATCGCACCGGATTCCGGCGTTGTGAAACGTTCTGCTGTGGTACCGGAGATGATGGTGCATGCGGGTCCGGCACGGGTATTTGACTGTGAAGAGGATGCGATTGAGGCAATCAAAGGCGGAAAAATCGTATCGGGGGATGTTGTGGTGATCCGTTATGAGGGACCGAAAGGTGGTCCTGGCATGAGGGAGATGCTGAACCCGACTTCTGCCATTGCAGGAATGGGATTGGGCTCTTCGGTTGCCCTGATCACAGATGGCCGTTTTTCAGGAGCTTCCCGTGGAGCCTCTATCGGGCATGTCTCACCAGAGGCAGCGGTAGGGGGGCCCATCGCCCTCATCGAAGAAGGAGATATCATAAAGATTAATATACCAGAAAATACATTAAATGTAGATGTGCCTGAAGAAGAGCTGGAAAAGAGGCGTAAGAAATGGCAGCCGAGAGAGCCGAAAGTCACTACGGGTTATCTGGGGCGCTATGCAAATATGGTTACGTCGGGAAGTTCAGGCGCTATCCTGAAATAGTATACAAAGAAGGAGAGATAGAGTATGCAGTTAAACGGATCACAGATTATTATCGAGTGTTTGTTAGAGCAGGGGGTAGACACCATTTTCGGTTATCCGGGGGGAGCGATACTGAATGTCTATGATGAGCTGTACCGCTATCAGGACCGGATCCGTCATATTCTGACTTCCCATGAGCAGGGGGCATCCCATGCGGCAGATGGTTATGCCAGGGCCACAGGAAAAGTTGGTGTGTGTATGGCAACCAGCGGGCCTGGGGCAACCAATCTGGTCACAGGGATCGCTACCGCTTATATGGATTCTGTGCCAATGGTGGCGATCACCTGTAACGTAGCACTTTCCCTGCTTGGTAAGGATTCGTTTCAGGAAGTTGATATCGCAGGTATCACAATGCCGATTACAAAGCATAGTTTTATTGTAAAGGATGTAAATAATCTGGCAGATGCCATGAGACGTGCCTTTAAGATCGCACAGACAGGAAGACCGGGACCGGTTCTCGTGGATGTGACAAAGGATGTCACGGCGGCATTGACAGAGTTTGCACCGCATACACCAGAGATCATCCAGAGAAAGGTAGATACCATCAATCAGAATGATATTGATGCTGTGCTGAAGGTGATCCGGGAATCAGAGAAGCCGATGATCTTTGCCGGCGGCGGTACAGTTATCTCTGGCGCCGATGCAGAACTGAGGGAATTTGTAAAGAAAGTGGATGCGCCGATTACGGACTCCCTGATGGGGAAAGGGGCATTTGATGGAACTGATCCATATTATGTCGGCATGCTCGGCATGCATGGAACAAAAACTGCCAATAAGAGTGTGACAGAGTGTGATCTGCTGCTTGTCCTTGGTTCCCGTTTTTCCGATCGTGTCATAGGAAATGCAGAGAAATTTGCTTACCGTGCAAAGATCGTTCAGATCGATATTGATCCGGTGGAGATCAATAAAAATATACAGATTGATTATTCCATTATCGGAGATCTCAAATCCATTCTTGAGATCCTCAATAAGAAACTGGAACAGCAGTATCATAAAGAGTGGATTGATAAAGTGATGGCAAGGAAAGAAGCATTGCCAATGAACTATAATACAGAGATACTGACCGGTCCTTATGTAATGGAGAGGATCAGCGAACTGACTGAGGACGATGCCATTATTACAACGGATGTAGGACAGCATCAGATGTGGGTGGCACAATATTATAAATACCGCCGTCCAAGGCAGCTTTTGACCTCCGGGGGCATGGGGACTATGGGATATGGGCTTGGTGCCTGTATTGGGGCGAAGATCGGCATGCCGGATAAGACGGTCATCAATGTTGCCGGGGATGGATGTTTCCGCATGAATATGAATGAGATCGCCACAGCGACACGTTATAATGTTCCTATCATACAGATCGTATTCAATAACCATGCTCTCGGCATGGTTCGCCAGTGGCAGACATTGTTCTATGGAAAACGTTATTCCAGTACGATACTGGAAGATAAGATGGATTTCTGTAAGGTGTCTGAGGCTATGGGTGCCAGAGCGATACGTGTCACAAAGAAAGAAGAAGTAGATGATGCCCTGAAAGAAGCACTGGCAGCAGAAGAGCCAGTGGTGATCGAGGTTGTGATCCCGCAGGATGATAAGGTGTGGCCTATGGTGGCACCAGGGGCGGCCATCGAGGAATCCTTTGATGAAAAGGACCAAAAGAAACGTGAAACGGATAACTAATTTAGAGGAGGAATAAAAAAGTGGCTAGAGTATACAATTTTTCAGCAGGTCCGGCTGTGCTGCCGGAAGAGGTACTGAGAGAGGCAGCAGATGAGATGCTGGATTATAAGGGAACGGGTATGTCTGTAATGGAGATGAGCCATCGCTCCAAGGCGTATGATACCATTATCAAGGAGGCAGAACAGGATCTCCGTGACCTGATGGATATTCCGGATAATTATAAGGTGCTGTTCCTGCAGGGAGGGGCTTCCCAGCAGTTCGCCATGATTCCTATGAATCTGATGAAAAACGGCGTGGCAGATTACATTGTCACTGGTCAGTGGGCGAAGAAAGCATACCAGGAGGCTTGCAAATATGGCAAGGCTGTGAAGATCGCATCATCCGAGGATGAGACATTTTCCTATATTCCGGATTGTTCGGATCTTCCTATTGATGACGATGCAGATTATGTATATATCTGTGAGAACAATACGATCTATGGTACTAAATATAAGACTCTTCCAAACACAAAGGGCAAGACTCTGGTAGCAGATGTATCCTCCTGCTTTTTGTCAGAGCCAGTAGATGTAACGAAATACGGAGTGATCTATGGCGGTGTCCAGAAGAACATCGGACCTGCCGGTGTGGTAATCGTGATCATCCGGGAAGACCTGATCCCGGAAAAGACAGATGACAAAGTTCCTACCATGCTCCAGTATAAGACGCATGCGGATGCCGGGTCACTGTACAATACACCTCCGGCATATGGAATCTATATCTGTGGCAAGGTATTTAAGTGGATTAAGAAAATGGGCGGTTTGAAGGAAATGCAGAAGAAGAATATCGAGAAAGCACAGATCCTTTATGATTTTCTTGATTCCTCCCATCTCTTCAAAGGGACAGTCCGCAAAGAAGACCGTTCTCTGATGAATGTTCCTTTTGTGACAGGAAATGAAGAACTGGATGCGAAGTTTGTAGCAGAGGCGAAAGAAGCCGGGTTTGAAAATCTGAAGGGTCACCGCACCGTAGGTGGTATGCGTGCCAGCATTTATAATGCCATGCCAAAAGAGGGTGTGGAGAAGCTGGTAGAGTTTATGAAAAAGTTTGAGGAGGCAAATGCATAATGACAAAGTTAAATTGCTTAAATCCTATTGCAGCATGTGGTCTGGATATGCTGACGGCTGATTATGTAATGACAGATACTATGGCGGAGGCAGATGCTGTTCTGGTGAGAAGTGCTGTGATGCATGATATGGAATTACCGGACCACCTGCTTGCCATCGCAAGGGCAGGGGCCGGTGTCAACAATATCCCGCTGGAGAAATGTGCTGAGAAAGGAATCGTTGTATTTAACACACCGGGTGCCAATGCCAATGGCGTAAAGGAACTTGTCATAGCATCCATGCTTCTGGCGGCCCGTGATATCACAGGCGGTATCCACTGGTGTGAAGAAAACAGAGGGGATGCGGATGTTGCAAAATCCGCAGAGAAGGCAAAGAAAGCATTTGCCGGAACGGAGATCAAAGGAAAGAAGCTGGGCATCATTGGCCTGGGAGCCATCGGCGTACTGGTGGCAAATGCCGCAAACCGTCTTGGCATGGATGTGTATGGATGTGATCCATACCTGTCGGTGGAGCATGCCCTGAATATGTCACGGGATGTCACTATGGTGAAGACAAATGATGAGCTGTACGAGATGTGCGATTACATTACTGTTCATGTTCCGCTTCTTGACTCTACGAAGGGAATGTTCAACAAAGATACCTTTGCCAAGATGAAGGATGGCGTGGTTCTTCTGAACTTCTCTCGTGATACACTGGTAAATGAAGCGGATATCAAGGTGGCACTGGAATCTGGTAAAGTAGGAAGATATGTGGTGGATTTCCCGAATCCCAATACGGTAAATCTTCCTAATACGACAGTTACTCCTCATCTTGGTGCGTCTACCCAGGAATCTGAGGATAACTGTGCCAAGCTTGCTGTCCGTGAGATTCGTGACTTTATCGAAAATGGTAATATTAAGAATTCAGTCAACTATCCGAACTGTGATGCCGGTATATGCTCTACGGAAGGGCGTATCACCATTTGTCATAAGAACGTGCCGAATATGATCAGCCGCTTTACTGCATTATTCTCTAAGGATGGTGTAAATATTGAGACAATGCTGACCAAAAGCCGTGGTGATTATGCTTATACGATCCTTGATATCTGTTCCAGTTCTACCGATAAGGTAGTGAAGGAATTAAAGGCTCTCAGCGGCGTGATTCGTGTTCGTGTTATAAAGTAGTTTATACAATATTACAGGAAGAGGGGTTCTGTTGGCTGATGACAGAACTCCTTTATCGCTCAATGGCAGGTTCAGGCTGACACCATTGTGCTTATATTATACTAAAGGGATGGTAGGATGAAGATAGTCAGTAAACAGCGAAATAGCAGAATGTGCATAATATGCGGCATGGACAATGAATATGGTGTCCGTGCACCGTTTTATAATATGGAAGATGGCAGTGTGATGTCACTGTTCCGGTACCGCCTGCAGCATCAGAGCTATCCGGGGAGGGTACATGGCGGCCTGATCACAGCGATGTTAGATGAGATGGGACTCCGTTCCCTGTGGGCGAAAGAACAGTCAGAGGAAACCTTTGGGGTAACCCTTTCCCTGGATACAAAGTACCGCAAACCAGTGCCTTACGAAACCGATCTTATCGGGAAGGGTATTATCATAAGGGAAAATAGTAAGTTTATGGTGACAGATGCCAGAATTATGGACATGGATGGGAATGTCCTGGCCAGCGGTACGATTAAATATGTCAAGATGCCGACGGAACAGATTGCCGATAACTGCGATGCCCATGAGGAGATGCCATATTTGATCGAAGATGGCAGAAAGGAGTTGTAACCGATGAACAAGAGTAGAATAAGGTTTCTAATAAGGAGTTTTGCTTTATTGATCGTTACTTGTGTTACCGTTTTCATTGTATTCACAATCATTATGACACGGAAGACAAATCAGACTGTCAAAGGAGTAAGCGATTCCTATATGGAGGAAATAAACCAGCAGGTACAGCAGAAGTTCCAGACGCTGGCTTATATAAGGGTAGATCAGGTGTCCGGCATCATTAAGCGGACTCCGGCAGATCAGGATATGAAGTGGGAAGAGTTAAAGAATGAACTTTCTACCAGTACGGAGGTCAGGGGATTTGAGTGGCTTGGCTTTGTGAAGGAAGATGGCAGGATCATTACTGTATATGGAGATGAAATACATATAAATGATAATAAAGTCAAGGAATCGATTGAAAAGGACGGCAATCTTATTACAAGGGGAACGAAGGCAGATGGGCAGAGGGTATTTGTTTTCGGAACGGCAGCGGAATATCTTCTGCCAGATGGCACAAAGAGCATTGCCATGGTGGCTGCTATTGATATGCGGTCATTAGAAGAAGCATTGTTCCGCGATACGAAAGAAACCAGGGAGGACTCTTACCTGATCAGCAATGAGGGAGATTATATCATCCGGAGTGGCGATATGCTGCAGGGGAATTATTTTGAACGCCTCAGGACAGAGGTGATCAAAGGCAATGGGACAGATGCCACAGCCTGTATCAGTGGAATGCAGGAAGCGATGAAAGATGGCAGAAATTTTATTCAGACTGTCTCAACAAAGGGAGGAACCCAGCATATGTATTGTTCTCCTTTGTCTGAAAATGCAGACTGGTATCTGGTGACAGTTATGCCCGATGAGGTGTTTGGCGGTATGCTTTCCCATCTGGACAGAATGAGGAATGGTCTGACTGTAGCCTGTAGCCTTGTTATTCTGATCGTTATCATGATTATCTTCCGTATGTATTATAAGACGACAAAGAGAGAGATCCAGATGTTGGACAGTGCCAGAAAAGAGGCAGAACAGGCTAATATGGCGAAGAGCAATTTCCTGGCAAGTATGAGTCATGATATACGGACTCCGATGAATGCCATCGTCGGGATGACTGAGATCGCCATAAAGAATAAGGGAGATGAGACCAGGCTTCAGGACTGTCTGGACAAGATTAAGCTATCAAGTAAGCAGCTCCTGGGACTGATCAATGATGTTCTGGATATGTCCAAGATTGAGAGCGGCAAGATGACATTATCGGCGGCTCCCCTGTCTTTGCGGGATGCATTAGATGACATCGTAAATATCATTAAGCCCCAGATCAGAGATAATAATCAATATTTTGATGTATTTATCCATGATATTATTGCAGAAGATGTGTGCTGCGATGGGGTAAGGCTCAACCAAGTATTGTTGAATCTTTTGTCCAATGCCCTTAAATTTACAAAGGAACAGGGACGGATTAATGTTGTGGCATATCAGAAACCTTCGGTAAAGGGTGATGCTTATGTACAGACTCATTTTGTGATTGAGGATACCGGAATCGGAATGTCAAAGGAATTCCAGAAGACAATATTTGACAAGTTTGCAAGGGAGGAAACAGGTGAGGCAAAGAATATAGCGGGAACCGGCCTGGGCATGGCTATCACAAAGCGCATATTGGATATGATGGAGGGAACCATCGAGATTGAAAGTGAACCTGGCAAGGGAAGTAAATTTCATATAACAATGGATATGAAGAAGGCAGAAGTCAGCGTGAAGAATATGAAGCTGCCGGAGTGGAATGTTCTTGTGGTGGATGATAATGAAAGATTGTGTGCCAGTGCGGTTTCAAACCTGGAAGAGCTGGGATTACATGCGGAGTGGTGCCTGGATGGTGAGGAGGCTCTGAAAATGATGCAGAAACGCCATGACAAGGGGGAGGATTACCAGTTCGTCCTTATGGACTGGAAGATGCCGAAAGCCAGTGGGATTGATGTGATACGGGAGATCAGGAGACGGGTCGATACAGAGAAGATACCATTTTTCCTTATATCAGCATATGACTGGAGCGATATAGAAGGATTTGTCTCTGAGGAGGATGAGATAGCTGGCTTTATTGCGAAACCGCTTTTTAAATCAAAGCTTTATATGCACCTGAGTGAATATCTGGACGATAACAAGAAAGAGGAACCTGTGGAAGAGGAAGACAGAGGGGTTGTAAATTTTGGCAACAAGCGTGTTCTCCTGTCAGAGGATATTGACCTGAACTGGGAGGTCGCCAATGCCATCCTGTCTGAGATGGGAATGACATTAGACCGTGCTGTCAATGGACAGGATTGTGTGGATATCTTTTCGGCAGCGGAGCCAGGGTATTATGATGCCATCCTGATGGATATCCGGATGCCTGTGATGGATGGTTATGAGGCAACGAAAGTGATCCGGTCACTGGACCGTCCAGACAGCGATCTGCCTATCATTGCCCTGACAGCCGATGCTTTCTCTGATGATGCGGAACACTGCAGGGAGTGTGGCATGAATGACCATATCACAAAGCCTATTGATGTAAAGGACTGTACCAGGATATTGAGTAAGTATTTTGCATGAGATATCTGTTTGACAGTGGGATAATGACAGGATTTGCAAATTCTCTTCCAAAAAAATATCCCGTGGAATTTGGTGCTTTACCGCACAATATTTCCACGGGATCTCTTTTTCTTTTTTATTTCAGATCATATACGAGATAATCCATTTTCGTTCCAATCTTCAGTTTAATCTTTTTCAGCTTTTTCGCCTCTTTTTTCGGAATTTCAAAAGTGATGATACCATTCTTTGTCGTCTTAGATTTAACAGTCGCTGTTACAAGGTCCTTATTATAGCCGATAAGCTGTGTTGGTGCATATTCCTTTTTATCCTGATTGATAAGGACTGCACTGATCATTTTATTTTCATATCCCAGACGGGGAATAAACTGCTCTGATTTATCGCTGTTATTCCGGGCAGACAGGGAGATTACCACAAATGATTTACCTTTGCCAGGTTTGTACTGGCGGTAGCTTCCATTATTGATCTTGGTTTTGACAGAGGCCTTTTTTGCACAGATCTTCCAGTCACCTGCTGTGCCTTTCTTTCCAAGGGCAAGACTGGTCTCTTTTGGTCCGGGTGTACTGGTGGGTGCTGCGGTGGCAGTGGCTGCAGGGGTTTTATTAGTCTCGGCAACCGGGTCAGATGCTTCGCCAACTGTGTCAGATAAGCTGTTTCCAGAGCATCCTGTCAGCAATAATGCGGTACATGTAAGTAGCAGTAAAGATTTTTTTTGCATATTTTGGTTTTCCTTTCTCTCATTGTATATAAGATAAGGATATTATAATTGGCAAAAAAAAGCAATAGAAATATCGCTTAAAAATTAGCCCACTAGTTTTCACATAAATAGTAAAGTGGATACCTATGGACAGATTAAAAAAGTAATTTCGTTTCTCTTGTGCGGCAGGGAAATTCTGCCGATATAATTAACAGCAAATCAAATCAAGTATTGAGCCACGGAGGGCGCTGGATTTCAGAGGATGGATATGGGATCTGGCGCTTTGTTATTGCTATTAACAATTCATAAGGAAGAGACATCAAATGTTTCAGAAGGGAGGAGTTATGCAGGATACATTTATAAAGCGCAGGACAGCACAGGAGGATACCAGGCTGCAGGATACACAGGATAAGGGGAAAAGTGTATGGAAAACAATGATTGAGGAACTTACAGACCCGGCATCTGGTATGAGTGAGGAGGAGGTCAAGGCATATGAAGCGAAGATCGTTTCAAAGCTGAAACGAGGGAAGAAGCTCACCGCAAAGGAGATGGATTTTCTCAGGACACATAATCCGGAGTTATACCGTTCTGCTCTTCGGGTAAAGTTAAGAAAGGAGCAGTTGGAGCACCAGCTCAAAAACTGTCGGTCCAAGTCAGAGGCGGCAGACATTGCGAGAAGGGCAGTGGCAGGTATCAGTCCGGAAGATCCAGATAAGGAGTTTATGGTGGCAGGGCTGGGGGAGACAATCCGGCAATTTAGGAAAAGCAGTGCATATGCCAGGCTGCCCCAGACAGAAGAGCCGGAACATAAGAAGAGACAGAGGGGAAGACGGGCGGCTGATTTTGAGGAAGAGACAGAGGATGAGACAAATCGTGTTATCACACCGATTCAGGAAGTATTGGATGAACTGCCTGC
Source organism: uncultured Clostridia bacterium (assembly GCA_947643415.1). Taxonomy (GTDB): domain Bacteria; phylum Bacillota; class Clostridia; order Lachnospirales; family Lachnospiraceae; genus Eubacterium_F. The sequence goes on from CANRWA010000011.1 coordinate 13,183, forward strand.
CTTTGATGTAGTACAATGATTCTGACACGGCGGTAGACAAAGTAAAAGATCCGTTTTATAAATTCTCTATTGCATAGTAGAAATGAGGTTGAGTATGAAAGCAGATTATAGATTGAATAATGACAGGATACAGATCGGTGTTGCTTCTCACGGGGCAGAGTTAGTAAGTCTGGTACGCAGAAGCGATGGCAGGGAATATATGTGGTCAGGGGATGCTGCTTACTGGAATCGCGTCTCACCAGTGCTGTTCCCGTTTGTGGGAAAACTTGTAAACAGTGGTTATACATATCAGGGAAAAGAGTTTTCGGGCATTCCACAGCATGGGTTTGCCAGAGACAGTGAATTTCAGATGGTGGAGCGATCAGAAGATATGATCTGGTTTGAACTGAAGCCGGATGATATGTGGAGAGCGAATTATCCCTTTGAATTTCTCTTGAGGATCGGTTACCGCATTGAGGGGAGCAGGGTACATGTTATGTGGACGATCCGCAATGATTCAGAAGATACAATGTATTTTTCTATAGGTGCCCATCCGGCTTTCCTATGTCCGGCTGGTGTGAATGAGAAAGATGTGCTGGAGGGATACCAGCTTGATTTCCATATTCCGGAACAGGATCTGGCCAGCGGTGAATTAACATCACAGGGAACATTGCTGCCAGAGAAAAGAAGGTTTTCCCTGGTAGATGGGAAACTAGCTCTTTCCTCTGAAATTTTTGCGAAGGATGCCCTAATCCTGGATTCAGAAACGATCCATACAGTATCTGTCATTGATCCGGTGGGAAATGAATTTTTAAAGGTACAGTTTGACACCCCGCAACTGGGGATCTGGTCTCCGGCAGGGAAGAACGCTCCCTTTGTATGTATCGAGCCATGGTTTGGACGCTGCGATGCGGCAGGTTTCTCCGGGGAACTGTCAGAGAGGGAATATGGCAATTCATTAGAACCAGGGCATTCCTTTAGTAAAGAATATGTGATAGAAAGTTGAACAGCATCTTATGCGCTCAGTTATGATATTGATAAACCATATTATTATTCATAATTTCTACTTGCAAATGAGGGAGAAAGGTGTTATGATTTAAAAACAGCAAAGATATATTGAAAAACTGGAGGAAGGAATCATGAGGATCTTTATTCGCTAATAATAACCAAACTTCATAACAAGATTATGACTGTTTTGTTGTGGAGGTATTAGCGAGAAGGTTTTGATTCCATTCGATCCATAACTGATATTGTGTACCAAGATGTAATATATGGTATCCGTATAAATGGACTCGTAAGAAATCACTTTCTTGCGGGTCTTTTTATATATGAACACTTGATAGAAAGGGGGAGGCTTTATGGTAAAAAGTTTACAATCTCTGACAAAAGATGCAAAGAAGATCAGAGAAGAAGTATTTGTGGAGGAACAGGGATTTCAGCAGGAATTTGACGAGACCGATTCTGACGCACACCATCTGGTATGGTATGAAGCAGGTGAGGCGGCTGCCACCTGCCGCTATTATGCTGGAGACAAAGAGGGGATCTACTGGCTGGGGCGGCTTGCCGTGAGGAAGAGATTCCGGGGCAGGCATATTGGCGGGAAGATTCTTTCCGCCGCAGAGGAGGAGATCGGAAGAAGGGGAGGAACTGCGGTCCACCTGTCTTCCCAAGTCAGAGCAAAGGAATTCTATGTGAAATGCGGATATCATGCCATAGGAGAGGAATATATGGATGAATACTGTCCGCATATTGAGATGAAGAAGGAGTTGTAGTACATAATGACCATATTAAAGAAAGCGTATCCATATTACGGGAAAATATATGGTGTTTTAATTGTCTGTATCATATTTGGACTGATGCAGAGTGTAGTAAGGCTGGTTGAGCCGCAGATCGTCACGCTGATCGTGGATAATGTGATCAATCCGGCATTGGGGAAGAGCCCGGAACCGAACAGCAGTATTTTTTCACCGATCATTGCAGATATCCCGGCAGGGAATCTGTGGGAGATCATGACAGTACTGGTAGGAGCATTTCTGGGAATCCTTCTGTTGTATTTTATTACCTTTTATGCACACTGGAATATGGCGCACTATTTTTCCATTAAGTGTGACAATGCACTGCGCCAGGATGTGCTGAAGAAGATCAATTCGTTTGGGGAACCGCTTTTGAAGGATTATAGTGCCGGTGACCTGATCACCATTGTCAATACGGATGCACAGAATATTCGAAATCATCATGTGGGGACGGTTCCCTTTATGGTGGAATCTGTGTTCTACATTGTAGTGGCAGCCTACATGCTGTCCCGGATCAATATTGGCCTGATGCTGATTCCTTTGATGACACTTGCCCTTTTTGCGCTGATTACAAGGGGATTTCTGAAATTGTGCAAGGAGATGTATGGGAAGCTGTGGGGGAAGAATTCTGAATTGAACACAGAGACACAGGAGAGTATATATGGAATCCGCACCATCAAGTCCTATGCCAGGGAGAAGATGAGGGCAAAGCGTTTTCATGAGAGAAGCGAGGATCTGCGGGATTTCTCTACAGGATTCGGGATCAGGCGGTACAAATATTTTCTGGCATTTGATACCGTGGATCAGGTGGTGATGCTGATGAGTATGGCGGTCAGTATCTGGCTCGCCACAAAGTTTGAGATGACAAGTGGGGAATATACGGCATTTCTTACCTATCTGCTCTCTATCTGCGGGAATTTTGTAGATATTATCTTCTACGCGTCGGATATGCAGGGAGAGAAAGTCAGTGTGGACCGGGTATTCGGGCTGTTGGATAAAAAGGATGAGATCCAGGAGAGCTATGGCACGAAGAAAGTGTCCCGCACGCCGCATATCGTGTTGTCCCATGTATCAGCTAAAGCAGATGAAAATGAGCTGCTGGAGGATATTTCCCTTGACATCCCTTATGGAAAAAAGATCGGGATCATGGGAAAGACAGGAAGCGGGAAATCTGTGCTGCTGCGGGTGCTGCAGGCATTTGAGGAGATCCATGAGGGTTCCATCACCATAGATGGTGAGGACTTTAAGACATATAATCGGAATGAGATCGCCAGGACCTATGGCTATGCCATGCAGAATGTATTTCTTTTTTCAAATACCATTGCGGCAAATATCGCATATTACAATCCAGATGCCACGGATGAGGAGATCATTGCCTGTGGGGAAACGGCCCAGGTGGGTGAATTTGCAGACACTATGCCGGATGGTTATCATACCATCATCGGTGAGAAGGGCTTTGGCCTGTCCGGCGGACAGAAACAGCGTGTCGCTATCGCCAGGGCACTTCTGAAAAATGCTCCTGTGACGATACTGGATGATTGTACCAGTGCCCTGGATATCGAGACTGAGAGTAAGATCTTTAAGAGCCTGGATAAATATTTCCAGGGAAAAACCCTGCTTATGGCTACCCACCGTGCCATGGCACTCCGGGATTTTGATGAGATCATCTTTATGGATGCCGGGAAGATCATAGAGCGGGGAACCTTTACGGAATTGATGGAATTGAATGGACGCTATGCTGATATTTACCGGCAGCAGATGGATAAGGAGGTGTTCGTCAGTGAGTAGGAATCTATATTATGAAGATGAGCTGTTACAGGAGAATTTTAATGGCTTTATGCTGAAACGGCTGATCTCCTATGCAGGCGAATATAAACGGGATTATATTAAGGTGATCCTGCTGATGATCGGATCGAGTTTTCTCTCACTGATCCCGGCAGCCATCAACATGAAAATCATCAATGAGGTTTTGCCTCAGAATGGCATTGTGCCAAACAATGTGCTGAGTCTGACAGTGTTTTTCCTCAGTATGTGGTTTGCCCTGAGCATGGGCTCTGTATTGGCCAATTTTATTACATCGAAAGCATCGACAACAGTGGGGAACAACATTATCTGCAAGCTCCGGGAGGATCTCTTTGAGAAGCTGATGGAGCTGAGTTTTGAATACTATGACAGCAGGCCGACAGGAAAGATTCTGATCCGTATTACGAACTATACCGATGAGGTGGCAAATTTCTTCATCAACGATATGACCCGTATTACGGAATGTGGGTTTATCATGGTCATTACCATTGTCTGTATCTGCTTTGTGGAGATCCGCATGGCGGTAATGGCATTACTGGTCAGCATTCCGCTGGCAGTGGCGCTGTTTTTTATTGCCAGGGCGCTGCACCGTTGTATAAGAGTGGAGCGGAATAAGCAGAGTAACCGGACTGCATTTGTGGCAGAGGATATCAATGGACTGGAGGTCATCAAGGCGTTTAACCGGGAAGAATTAAATGATCAGATCTTTGAAGAACTATCTGGCCAATATCATAAGGCATTTATGCACTCCACCAGATACCGGGAGATGTTTTTCCCGCTGTCCTGGCTGGGGGTGGAGGTGATCTGCTCTGTTGCCATGTACCTTACGGCATTATTTATCATCACCCATCATATCGGTGCGGAACTGACACTGGGGGCACTGGTGGTTGTCACTACTTATATGCAGCGGTTTTCCAACTCACTTTATGTTATCTGCCAGAGGCTGCAGTCTATCACCAATGTGACCTCCAATGTAGAACGGATCTTTGAAGTACTGGATACTGAGAGTGAGATCGTGGAAAAGAAGGATGCAGAGGAACTGGTCGTATCCCAGGGAGCGGTGGATTTTCGGGACGTGTCATTTTCTTATATTCAGGGAGTTCCCGTGTTGGAGCATGTGAACCTGAAAGTAGAGCCAGGTCAGATGATCGCCCTGGTAGGACCTACCGGGGCGGGAAAGACCACCATTGTCAGTCTTATCAGCCGTTTTTATGATATTGATGAGGGACAGATACAGATTGACGGCAATGATGTCCGGGATGTGACACTGAACTCCCTTCGGGAGAGAGTCGGCGTTATGATGCAGGACACCTTTTTGTTCCGGGGAGAGATCATTGAGAATATCCGTTTTTCCAAACCGGAGGCTACGGATGAAGAATGTATCGAGGCGGCAAAGAAAGTATATGCCCATGATTTCATTATGAAAAAACCAGATGGGTACCATACGGTGATCTCCAGTCAGGGCAATGAGCTCTCTGGCGGGGAGAGGCAGCTCCTGTCCTTTGCCAGGCTGATTCTGAAAGATCCGGATATCATCATTCTGGATGAGGCGACCAGTAATATCGACACAGAGACCGAGAGGCTGATCCAGAAAATGTTTTCTACGGTGCTGAAAGGAAAGACCAGTTTCGTCATTGCCCACCGCCTGTCAACCATTAAGAACGCAGACCGGATTCTGTATATTGATGACAAGGGGATTCTGGAGGATGGAAGTCATGAAGAACTGCTGCAGCAAAAAGGTTTGTATTATGCCCTGGTGAATAAGGGGTAAGGATTTTTACACCAGTCTGGTGGCCATGTTTCATCACTGCCACCAGACTGGACATAACCAAGCACAAATAGACAGGATATTTGCAGCGCTGCCTGGTATAATAGGATCTGAGGTGATGAGCATATGGAGTGGATCAAATCAATCAATCAGGCGGTTGATTTTATGGAAGATCATTTGCTGGAGGATATTCATGCAGAAGATGTGGCAGGTCATGTCCACATCTCCACGTTTCACTTTCAGAGGGCCTTCAGTCTCCTGACCGGAATGACAATCGGAGAGTACTTACGTAAGAGAAGGCTGTCGCTGGCCGGTGAAGAGTTGATAAGGGGAGATGTGAAGGTGATCGATGCCGCATGTAAGTATGGGTATGAGTCTCCAGAAAGTTTTTCAAAGGCATTTCTTCGATTTCATGGAATCACTCCCCGTCAGGTAAAAGAGGGAGCAGGGCTCAAATCTTTTAATAAACTTGTGGTAAAGGTCATTATGGAAGGTGGTATGGTTATGGATTATCGTATTGAGAAGAAGGAAGAATTTAAACTATTAGTTTACTCTCGCATGTTTAATGAGGAAAACAGCGGAGAAGGGATTTCAGCGTTTTGGGACGAATATTATCAAAAGGAGATGTATAAGAAGGCACCAGGATATCTTGGAATATGTGCCCAGGAAAGAATGGGGACAAAGGAATTTTTGTATGGGATCGGGTGTGACGCTGAAGATGTGGCGGGAGTGCCGGAGGGTTTTGAGGTACTGAATATCCCGGCTTATACCTGGGCGATCTTTCAATGTGTGGGCGCTATGCCAGATGCCATACAGGATATGTGGGACCGTATTTACAGGGAATGGCTTCCGGGAGCAGAGTATGAACTAATAACGGATTATGATATTGAAAATTATCTGCCCGGAGATAATACATCAGAGGATTATGTAAGTGAAATATGGATCCCGGTAAAAAAGTGTGAAAGATGAGCTAAAAAATATTTATAAAATCATGATTGGAGGATAAAGGGATAAGATATGAAAGACTTAGAGATAAGAAATCAAAAAATAATCGATGCAATTATAGAAAAAGCAAGTAAAATATGTCCGGAATCACTTGCTCTGATTGGAATCTATGGTTCTTTTGGGACAGGGGATTTTTATGAAAGGTCAGACCTGGATCTTCTTGTTTTGATCAATGAGGAAAAAGGCTGGCAATTAGGCTGTACATTCATACAAGATGATTTAGAAACTGGTCATGATATTTATTGTACCACCTGGGAAGATTTGCAGAAAGACTCTCTTTATGATAATCCCCATATTTCAAAACTTATGGATTCCAAAATTGTGTATTATACAGATGAGAAATACATAGAGAAATTAGAATCGTTACGGAAGAAAGTAAATGACAATTTGCGGGCTCCTTTATCAAGAGAAGACTATGGCAAAGCGGAAAATATGATGAGAGAGGCAGAACATTTTTATCTTATGGCAATGCTTACAGATGATATGTCTGATATATGGGTGCAGGCAGGATATGCTATATATTATGTGGAAAATGCAATTGCAATGCTGAATAAAAAATACTTTCATTATGGGACAAAACGCGTTTATGAAGAACTGGAGCAAATGGAGCACAGGCCTTATAAACTCTGTGAAAGGATAGAGAGTGTGCTGTCAGGAAATTCTGCTGAACAGATAAAAAAATCTTTAACTATGCTTATTCAGGAGACGATGCATGTATTCGAACAGGTGAAAAAAACTGTTATGGTGCAGAAGAAACCGGTAACGGCAGATTCTATCAGGGGCACTTATGAGGAAATGTTTTCAAATTGGAGAAACAAAATGTATGCTGCCGCTGATATGGATAACAGGCATCTGGCATTTATGAGTATGGTCAGTCTGAATGCAATGATTTCCGGGCTGTGTGACGAAGTAGAAATTGCCGGTTATGATGTATTTGGCGGATACGATCCACGCAATCTAAGAAAAACAGCACAGGCATTTGATGATTTAATAATGGAATATGTAAAAGAATACCAAAAGGTAAATTTACAGGTGTCCAGGTATCAGGATATCGATGCATTTGCTGCACATTATTCAGAGGATACCTGAAAGGAATCAAATTTCAAATGATACTCTAAAAAATCAAGACAAACCTCATTTATCTTTTTCAGCGTTTTTTGTGGTGCATCATTCGTTTTGAAACCATCAAATATAAAAGTTAAAAAAGGCGAGGATAGGGATAAATCTGTCAATGAAAAGTGACCTACACCCGAAAGGTACACATTTTGAATATCATGGGATTCCAGATCCAGTAACCGTGCATTTTCTTCATACTGTTTCCATTCTCTCAAATGTCCCCAAGATGCGTCGGAATAAACATTTAAGACTGGGACAGGATACTCTGATTGTTCAAAGATAAAATTGCCGTCAACATCTACACCCTGAATATCGCAGAGGAATGGAGCTTCCAAGGAAATAACTGCCGTAATATCATCCCGCTGCCTGCCTATGCCAAGGGCTGCTGAGCCGCCCAAAGAATGCCCCATGACACAAGTACGTGAACCATCAACCAAACTATATACGGAGAATCCGCTATTTTCCTCAGATGCCTTTTCTATAATCGTGTTCAACACGAAATTAATATCTCCTGTACGAATATTCATCCATTTTTTAAAATGCTGTAAAGATTGCTCTGGCTTTTCCTGTGGATTATCAGCCGCAATTTCTTTCATAAAATCTCCACTAACCCGTATTGTCTTTCCGTTTGAGAGCTTTGTGGAAAAGCATTGATATGTATGGTCAATAGAACAGACCACATATCCGTGGCTTGCAAGCTCACGGTATAGCGTTTCATTGCTGTTTTTCATTCCAAAACTTCCATGGGAAAATACTACCAAGGGGCAGCTCTGGGGTTTCTCGTATTCTACAGGATACCAAAAGGAAACAGGCAACTCACGATAGCTCCCATCATCAGCATAAGTTTCAAATCTTGAGGTGTCTGTATAAAAGTAATCTTCACGCTCTGTCTGATATTCACCCGTAGCTTCAATCGGTGTTACTTTCGGAAACAATAAAAGCCAGCCGGTGCATAATAAAAGAATGAATGACAGTACCGCACAAATATATCCTGCAGGAACATGATTTGATTTTTTAAATAGACAGTAAAAAAGCAGAATTATTTCAACAATCATCGCTGTTAGTAAAATGATATGCCTGGCTTTCACTTTTGAGTTTCCTCCCTGTGTGGTATTTGTTCAGAAATGACACCTTCTTGAACAAGAAAGGCATCAGCCGCGCGATTTACCAATTGCATTATTTCTTTTTCGGATGCATTGATAATGCCTGTTGCAGCAAGGGCAGCGATTCCATGTGTATAAATAATGGTGTTTTGCAGGTATCGTCCTGCGTGTTCCTCTGAAAGATCTAAATCCTTTGAGATTCTTTTTATTAATGCTGCATTGTTCTTGTCTGTAATTAATGCATCAAAGTTATCTGATGGTGAACCACAATATCCTTCCAGATAGAGGAAACGGAACAGATTAGGTTTGTTGACGGCAATATGAATAAAAGCTATTCCTACCTGTTCAAAAGCTGCTACTGCACTTTCATGAGAGGGACGCATTTTACAGTTTGCATAGTTTAAGGCATATTCCGACAAAGCTTTTCGAAGTCCCTCCATATTTTTGAAATGCCATACTAAGGGCTGTGTAGAACAGCCAATCTCTTTTGATAATGTCTTGATATTGATCGATGAATAACCGTCACGAATAAGCATTTTCAATGCCGCTTCCAAGATGACTTCCTTTGAAATTTGCGTTTTCCTTCCCATTTCATCACCTCAAAATTCCAGAAATGTATTTATATAATTTTGTTTATAGTATAATCAAAGTTATGCTTTCTGTCAATTCATTTGTTTTTCTTCGTAAGAAAATGAGAAAGAATGTTGTAATAAGAACGTATGTTGTGGTATTCTGGAAAAAATGGAATTTACTTTGGGGATATCGTGGAGGATATAAATTGAAAGAGAATATAGAAAAAATATTTGGGAATTGGAATGAAACAATTATATGGTCATGTCTGCAAGGGATAATGGGAGAGATACACACGGATTTGTCTGAGAATGCAGCAATGGCAATATTAGGAGATTTTGCATTTTATGCTGGGGATCCGTGTGAAGAATTAATTCGATTGAAACCAGAGAGCTGCAAACAGGACTTTATCATTATGGTTCCGCAGAATGCCAGATGGGCTGGTTTGATAGAGAAATGTTACGGAGATAAGGCGAAGAAGGTTACAAGATATGCAATCAAAAAGGAAGCGGATATATTTGACGAAAAAAAATTACAGCAGGCAGTGCTTCGTCTGCCCAATGAATATAAGCTAAATGTAATTAAGGAAGCGGAATATAATATGTGTCAGGAGAATGGTTGGGCGAAAGATTTAGTATCCCAATATAAGGATTATCATACATATAAAGAGTTAGGCCTGGGTGTGGCTGTTTTAAAGGATGGAGAATTGGTGGCTGGAGCTTCCTCTTATAGTACATATGACAAAGGTATTGAGATAGAAATTGATACAAGAAAAGACCATCGGAGAAAAGGATTGGCATATGCGTGTGGTGCAAAGTTGATTTTAGAGTGTTTAGAGAAAGGTTTATATCCGAGCTGGGATGCGCAAAATAAATGTTCGGTGTCTTTGGCACAGAAGCTGGGATATCATTTTAGTCACGAATATGCAGCGTATGAAGTTGTATACTGCACCAGAGTATAGAAGACAGGGAATGGCATTACATACATTGGACTTGCAATTGTTCTTCAATGCCATGAAGGAGCCTTCTTGTCCATTCCGTTGTGAATGTGTTCTCAGTGCTTGTTTTTTCTGCCCGTTACCCTCTTTCGGAAATTCTGCGTTATCACTCCTTTCCACAGGCCTGGGTGGAAGAGGATCAGAAGCGGGAACAGCTCCAGCCTTCCGGCGAGCATATCGAACATCAGGACCCATTTAGAAAATCCTGTCAGGATACCAAAATTACAGGTAGGGCCTACCTGGGAAAGTCCTGGGCCTATATTATTTAATGTTGCCAGGACGGCAGAAAAATTTGTGGTGAAATCCCGTCCCTCGATGGAGACAAGGAATACTGATGTTACCAGTATGAGGATAAAGGTGATAAAGTAGACATTGATGGAGCGGACCACGTCATGTTCTACGGGTTTTCTTTCAAAGTTAATCTTCTTTATGCTCTTAGGATGGATATAAGACTGAAATTCCTTGATCACAGTCTTTATCATAATGATGAGACGGGATACTTTGATGCCGCCGCCAGTGCTTCCGGCACAGGCACCGCAGAACATCAGCAGGAGGAGGGTGGTCTTACATACAGAGGACCAGGCATCAAAGTCAACTGTGGAGAAACCGGTACTGGTCATCAGGGAAGACACCTGAAAAGCAGAATCTGTCAGAGCCTTACATATGCTGGAAGAGGTGCTGAGAAGGCTGAAAAAGATGATAGCAGTGGCAGTGAGTGCAATGATCATATAGTAGCGAACTTCCTCCATCAAAAAAGCTTTTTTGAATTTGCGGTAGATAATGTAGTAGTATGCGTTAAAATTAATGCCAAAAAGAAGCATAAATATTGTTACCACCCACTGGAGATAGGGGGAATATCCTGCCATGCTGTCGTTTTTGATTCCAAATCCGCCAGTTCCGGCAGTACCGAAGCTGGTGTTCAGGGCATCAAAAAGAGGCATTTTCCCACATACGAGAAAAAGGATCTCGAGTAAGGTCATACCAAGATAGATCAGATACAGGATCCGGGCGGTAGCCTTGATCTTCGGGACTAGCTTACCGACGGATGGTCCCGGGCTCTCTGCGCGCATCAGGTTCATGTTGGAGCCGCCGCCCATGGGGATGATGGCGAGGATGAAGACAAGGACTCCCATGCCGCCGATCCAGTGTGTAAAACTGCGCCAGAAGATCGAGCAGTGGCTCAATGCCTCTACATCGCTTAATATGCTTGCCCCGGTGGTGGTAAACCCGGAGACAGTTTCAAATAAAGCGTCAGTAAAGGATGGGATCTCACCTGTGAGGATAAATGGCAGACAGCCAGTAAGACTGATGAGAAGCCAGCTCAGAGAGGTGGCAACACAGCCCTCTTTCAGATAGAATATGTTATTTTTTGGCTTACGGAGTGTCATGATCACGCCGAGAAGTCCACAGATCCCTGCTACCAGAAGGTAGTAGAACCCTTCCTGTTCCTGATAGATCACAGCAACAAGACAGGGCAGCACAAGCAGGATGGATTCTGTTTTTAAAAGTGTACCCAGTATATATCGTATAATTGAACCGTTCATTTCCCTGTTTTTTTCCTCCCTATCCCATGATATCCAGAATATCATTAAATCCAGTATGGGTTGTGACGATGATCACCCGGTCACCGATCTGAATAGTATCCTGACCACTTGGGATCAGCACTTTACTTTTGCGGTAAATACAGCAGATCAAAAGGTTTCTCTTTAATTTTAGTTTCATAAGAGGCACATCGGTCACTTCAGAGGGCTCATTGACAAGAAATTCGATCGCCTCTACCCTGTGGTCAAACATATGGTACATGGACTCGATGTTGCTGTCCATAGAATTTTTCCTGGCGCGCACAAAAGTAATGATTGCTTCAGAGGTGATATATCTGGGGTACACAACACTGCCCAGGTCAAGGCTGTTGATGACACTGATAAAGGAACTGCGGTTGATCTTGGTGATGGTTTTGGCAGAAGATATCTGTCTGGCATGGAGGGTCAGCATGATATTTTCTTCGTCAATACCTGTCAGGGGTACAAAAGATTCGATATGTTCGATTCCCTCTTCTTTCAAAAGTTCCTGGTCGCTTCCATCTCCATTGATGATGATGGCTTTGGGAAGGAGAATACTGAGTTCCTCACAGCGTTTCTGGCTCTTCTCAATGATCTTCACATCAATTCCCATCTGAAGAAGCTGGCTTGCCAGATAATAGGCAGCGCGTCCACCGCCGACGATCAGGGTATTTTTCACCTGCTTAGTCTTAAATCCAATGTTTTCGAGAAAGGTACGGATGTGTTTGCGGGAGGAGACGATGGAGACAATATCACCTTTTTTGATGCGGAAGTCACCACCGGGTATCGTTACTTCCCCACCACGTTCCACGGCGCAGATCAGTATATCATTCGTGATATTTTTTCCCAGATTGGCAATGGTCATACCATCCAATGTATTCTTTTCGGGTATCTTGAACTTAATGATCTCAGCCTGTCCATTAGCAAAAGAAGAAACCTCCAGTGCCGTTGGCAGGAACAGGATACGGGCGATCTCACGGGATGCTTCCAATTCTGGGTTGATCACCATGGCGAGTCCCAGCCTGGCACGGAGATAACCTACCTCTTTACTGTAATCTGGTGTGCGGACACGGGCGATGGCGGCACAGTCATCCCCTACCTGCTTGGCAATGGTACAGCATAGGAGATTCAGCTCATCCGATGCTGTAACAGCAATGATAAGATTGGCTGATTCAATGCCGGCATCCATCTGTGTGCTGTAGCTGGCACCATTTCCGGCAACACCCATAATGTCATAAAAATTAGCGATTTCCTGTACTTTGGCGGCATCCTGGTCGATGATCGTGATATCATGCCCTTCTTTGCTAAGCTGTTCCACAAGTGTGGTGCCGACTTTTCCACATCCTACGATGATTATATGTAAGCCATTTGTGCTGGATTTTTTTAATAAAGACATATTCCCCTCCATATTCGTGAACAGTAACTAATGTGGTTATACGTTTTCTGTCTCGTTACTTTAGTTATACCACATTTTCTCAAGATATGCTATACTATTTAAATGAGTTATCGTATAATAAAGCAACAGTATTGTTAACTAACTGTATAAAAGAGATATGTTTAAGGCAGGGATATCAAATGAATATGACAAAAACGATCCAGAGGAAGCTGTCTACCACACAGCTTATCATGCTGGGATTTCTGGCGGCAATCCTAATAGGGGCTTTGTTGCTGATGCTGCCATGTTCCTCGGCAAATGGTACCATGACACCGTTTGTGGACAGTTTATTTACCTCTACTACTTCGGTCTGTGTAACCGGGCTGGTGGTGGTCAATACGGCGTCACATTGGAGTTTTTTCGGAAAGCTTGTCATACTGGTGCTGATTCAGTTGGGAGGACTGGGAATCATATCATTTACCACGGGTATGATGATGGTGTTAAGGAAAAAGATCACATTGCGGGACAGGGTGCTTTTGGAGGATTCACTGAATCTAAATACATTAAAGGGGCTTGTAAGGTTTCTCAAGCGAATTTTTAAGGGAACTTTTCTGGTAGAGGGTGTGGGGGCACTGTGCTACTCATTTCTATTTATTCCCATGTTTGTGCAGCAGTCAGGCATCATACATGGGATACTGAAGGGGATATGGTATTCTGTCTTTCATGCGGTATCTGCCTTCTGTAATGCGGGGATCGATCTCTTTGGGGATGCCGGGGTAACACAGTTTGCCACAAATCCCTGGTTCAATGTTGTGACTATGCTGCTGATCATCTTTGGCGGTCTTGGGTTTATCGTGTGGTGGGATATTGTTGAGAATGTGAAGAAAGCGGTGCAGGGGGGCTATTCTCTGCGGCAGGTATTCCGGCGCCTGCGTATTCATTCAAAGATCACGCTGGTTACGACGGCTTCACTTATTGTGGTGGGCGCACTCTTTTTCTTCTGTCTGGAGTTTACCAATCCGGATACCATTGGGGAATTTTCTCTTCCGCAGAAAGTTATGGCAGGTTTTTTTCAGTCTGTGACTTTGCGGACGGCGGGTTTTTCAACATTTTCCCAGAGTGGTCTCCGCATCGGCAGTGTGCTGGTCTGCCTGTTTCTTATGTTGATCGGTGGTTCTTCCATATCTACCGCAGGAGGTATCAAGACTACTACATTTGCGGCATTGGTGCTGAGTACAAGGATGACGATACAGGGAAAGGACCATTTGGTTGTATTTCACAGGCACATTCCCCATAAGACAGTACAAAAGGCGCTGGCTGTATCGATGGTGAGCCTGCTTGTCTTTGTGGCGGCCGTGTTCACCCTGTATATGGTAGAAGGCGGCAGTATGGCAGATGCTGCTTTTGAGACGGCAAGCGCTATCGCTACGGTGGGATTATCCAGGGACTATACGGCGAAGCTGCATCTGGCGGGGAAACTTATTATTACATTATGTATGTATCTGGGACGTATCGGTCCGATCTCACTTGCTATCTTCTTTGAGAGGAAGAAGAGACCGGCGGCGTTTCGGTATGCACAGGAGGATATCACAGTTGGCTGAGACCATGGAAAGAGAGGATTGTATTTCATATGAATAAATCGTTTGCAGTACTGGGGATGGGGAAATTTGGTTTGAGTGTGGCACATGAGCTGTATGAAGCCGGTGCAGATGTGCTGGCGGTAGACCGCAATAAAGAACGGCTGCAGTCGGTGGCGCAGTATGCGACCTATGCGGTGGCGGCAGATATTGAGGACGCAGAAGCAGTGGATTCGCTTGGGCTGTCTAATATGGACGGGGTTGTGATTGCAGTGACAGAGAACCTCAATGCCAGCATACTTGCCACGATTTATGCGAAGGAGGCGGGTGTGCCATATGTGATCGCCAAGGCAAAGGATGAAACCCATATTAAGATATTAAAGAAGCTGGGAGCGGATATGACTGTTCTTCCGGAGTACGAGTCCGGTATCCGTATTGCAAGGCATCTTGTCACAGGAAATATTTTGAATTTCGTGGAACTTTCAGCGGATATCCGCATGGTGGAGATCTCTATCCGGGAGGAATGGGCAGGACATTCGCTGAAAGAACTGGATCTTCGCAAGAGAGAACACATCAATGTGATCGCCATAAGAAAGAGAGGGGAAATCTCGACGGATTTAGATCCGGATCAGCCTCTGGAGAGGGAGAGTTCCATGCTGATCACGGTGGATAAGAAGGTTTTGAACAGGCTGATGAGGGAATAGGGAACATGTGATGGGTCTTGCCTGATTGCTATATGCCACAGTTTTTCCGGTACCTGGCTGGGGTAATGCCATTCTTTTTCCTGAACTGCCGGACGAAATGTTCTGTGTTGTGGTAGCCGCATATTTCTGCTACTTCTTCAATGGATTTTCTGGTAGAAGTCAGAAGCTCACTGGCAGCCTGGATGCGGCTGTCGATCACATCCGATATACAGGTTGTTTTAAAATAGTGTTTGTAGACAGAGTGGAAATACCCTTCGCTTATGTGCAGGGATGCTGCTATATCAGGGATGTTCCATTCGTTTTTGGGATACTGGTATATGGATTCCCTCAAAGCGGCAAGATGGTAATAGATCTCCGGATATTCCTCCGTGTTGCTTTCGTCCTCGATTTTATTCAGCAGGGCTGTGGTAAGGTGGTCAATGATTCTGTTCTTATGGAGAGAGGCACCATAGAATTCTGTGTGGATCAGATGAAATAAAGAATAGAATTCTTCCGCATGATGCAGTGGCACTGGCTTCCCAAAGGGAAAATGTTCGGACAGAACAGGGACAGGAGGTTCGATATGCATCCAGTCGTCGGTGTAAGCAGGGAAATCCGGACTGCCATCAGCAGGCCCATAGAGATGCTGCTGCCCCTCACGGAAGATCACAGCGATACCTGAAGGCGTTTCCACCCATTCCGAATCTACATAAAACTTTGCAGGTGTTTTTACAAGGATCAGAAGAAGAACCGGATGCCCATGTGGACGGTCCACCAGGAATTGCCGGTCATGTTCTGTATTTTCTCCGATTTTTGTGATGTGGAGCATGAGATTTCGCCTCCGATATGAGAATATGTCAATTTTGTCTTAGTATACCCCGTTGAAAGAAATTCGTCAAGGTGTATAATTCTGGTGTGAAGTGAAAAGCAGCTCAATGGCGCCAATTTGAACCCATTGAGCTGACAGAAGGAGAAAAGACAATGGTTTGTGTTCTGCTCACAGTAGCCTGTTATACGATATCGTCTCTGGGAGATAAACACATCTCTTCCAGATTACAATGTTCCCCTGCTGAATTTGCCTTTATCGTATCTTTTGCGACAATGATATGGATCGGCATCACGATTCCCTTTATGGGCTGGGGATTCCGGTTTAATGTGACAAATATCCTGCTCTTACTGTCTCTGACAATATGGAAAGTGGCGGAATTCTATACATCTGCCCTTCTGCTGAAGACGGTGTCCGCCTATGAATTAAAAGCATGGCTGGGGATCAACATTGTAGGTTCATATTTTTACAATGTATTCTGTGGCATCTACCAGGCGGATATGTGGATCATCTGCTGTTCCGTGATTCTTCTGGCAGGAATCCTTATGATTATGAAAGGACGGAGAATATCAGATTCATCAGAAAGCAGCAGTCTGGGAAGATTATGTTTTCTCTTTCTCTTATTTATAGTTTCGAAGTATTTATACGGGCTTACCCTTGGACAGATGACACAGGGATGCAGGACTACATCTGTATTGCTGCTGGTAATGCTTCTGACAGCATTGCTGCAGCTTCCGCGGATTCAGATCAGTGAACTTGCCAGGCGGAAAGGAATGGCTGGTGCGGCATTCACAAGGCTTCCCAATGCAGCAGGACTGATTCTGGAGGCATTTGTTGCCATGGAAAATATATTCTTATATGCTATGATACAACCGGTGCAGCTTGCCCTTCTTTTTGCGGCAAGCTTGGTTAAGAAAGAATCTATGGGGAAAATGAAGCTGGCGGGAAGCCTGCTCTGCATTTTCTCTGTTTGTGCCATTACTGTATTGATTTACTGTAAAAAAATTTGACTCAGGAAAGGAGATCATAAAATGATACGGACATTTCAAACACATAAGATCAGGAAACAGAGGGAACTGACAGGTTCTTTATGGGAGTTCACACCCTGTCAGGGGGAATATAAAGGTGAAAAATATCAGATTGCCACACCATGCTGCTGGGAAAGCCATCCTAAGTTTTCCGGTTACCGTGGTGAGGGAGAATACACGACGTCATTTGAAGCAGGGGGGGCAGTCCGGCTGGAATTCAAGGGGGTCAGCCATACTGCCTCTGTATTTCTTGATGGGGAGGAAATCGCATCACACTATAATGCCTATACAGCTTTTGACTGTGTTGTAAAAGATCTGGTTCCGGGAAAGCATACACTGACGGTCCGGGCAGATAACCGGTTCAGTGAGAACAGTGCCCTTCATATCCCCAATGATTATATGTCATATGGCGGTGTGAGCCGCCCGGTGGTCTTAGAAGAGATCCACAGGCTCTATATCCAGTGGATCCATGTAACGCCATTTCAGGAAGAGGGACAGTGGAAAGCAAAGGTGAAGGTCAGCCTGAAAAATATTTCGGAAGAGGAAATCTGCACTGCGGTGAGGGCAGAACTTGCAGGAAAAACATTGACCTGGGAGAATGCAGATGTTCCGGCAGGTGGGAGCCTGGCAGTAGAAGCTACAGAAACGTTCAAAGATGTAAAAGCATGGACACCTGAGCATCCTGTATTATATCCTGTTCATACTGTGCTGATGCAGGAGGGGAGACAGACAGATGACCTGATTGACCGTTTTGGGTTCAGGGAAATTACTGTCCGGGGAAAAGATATTTTGTTAAATGGAGAAAAATTGAGGATACGGGGAGTATGCCGGCATGAGGATCATCCTCAATTTGGATGTGCACTGCCTTATGAGGCAATGGCGGCAGATCTTGAGCAGATCAAAGATCTGGGAGCGAACTCGGTCCGGACATCACATTATCCCAATGATGAAAGATTTCTGGATCTCTGTGATGAACAGGGGATACTGATATGGGAAGAAAACCATGCCAGGGGTCTCTCAGAAGAGGATATGCGGAACAAGAACTTTGAGTGGCAGGCAGAACAGGTGATCCGTGAGATGATCCAGGCGCACTACAATCATCCATGTATCTACATATGGGGAATCCTGAATGAATGTGCCAGCGACAGTGAATACGGAAAGGAGTGTTATCAGATGCAATTCAGCCTGATACGCAATATGGATGTTTCCAGGCCGTGTTCTTTTGCAAGCTGTAAGTTTAAGACAGACCTCTGTTTTGGGCTTCCCGATGTGGTGTCATACAATATTTATCCGCTCTGGTACCATGATACACCAGTGGATGAATATCTGGATGATCTCTATCAGTGGATACAGAATGAGACAGAAGGGCGGGGAAAACCATTTCTTGTGACCGAGGTTGGTGCAGGAGGGATATATGGTTACCGTAACCCATATCATTCCAAATGGACAGAGGAATATCAGGCAGAGGCATTGGAAAAGCAACTGACAGCCGTGTTGGATTATGAGGATTGCAGCGGTGTTTATATCTGGCAGTTCTGTGATATCCGTGTCAGTGATGAGTGGTTTGGCGTCAGGCCCCGAACTATGAATAACAAAGGGATCGTGGATGAATACCGGAGACCGAAACTCTGCTATGAGGTGGTGAAAGAGGCGTTTAACGGATAGACTTTGCAGCATGGATGTGTTATACTAAAACCAATATAGATTGGGAGGTGATTATATGACAGAAAAGGAAATGATAAAAGTTTCGATTGAAGAATTCTCCAGACTGCAGAGTTATATGCTTGTATCTGAAAAGGATTCCGAAAGTTATAGACTTATGAAAGACCGTTATATTGAATTAAAAGTTATTTTAAACTCTTTTGGTATCAATCTTACAGAAATAGATAAGATAAAGGAATAGAATGAAAGGCAGGGTGTGGATCATTTATGCCTGAACAGGGGCTGGTGTTATACCAGCCCCTGTTTTTATCTTATAGGAAAGCACGCTTTGTGCGGAGCAAGAATCGCTATAGCGAATTTATTCGCTTTGCGATTCTTGGAGGGCTGCGGTTCTCAGCCAGCCCTTTTTTATGAGAATATATCAATTTCTCCTTAGAATACTGCATGTTATTTATTTGTGTAAAATGATATAATCCAAACAAATAAATTTAAGAAGGAAAATTCTTTGCCCATCCAGGGCGCACGTTTTCCTTTTGAAAAGGAGGATATGGGAATGGTAAAACGAACGAAACGATTTGTAGCAGTAGTTTTGGCCGTGATCATGGTAGTTGCGGGAATTCCTTTTACCCCTTCTGTGAAAGCAGCAGGGGAGACGGAAGGAAAAACCAATCTGGCATTGAATAAGACGGTTTATTACAGCAGTGAGGAAGGAACATCGACCAGTGGGGCAGATACTCATGCTGCAAATGCAGTGGATGGAGATGAAAAAACAGTATGGTCTGCTAATGGAAAACCGGACGGTACTAACTGGGATGCAAAGTATCCGGAATGGCTGTGCGTGGATCTGGGAAAAGAATATGATTTAAGTGATGTGAGGATTAAGTTTGAAAGTAAAAATGGTGCCCGTTATTACGGCTATAATATCTACACTTCCAACACGGCACCAGAAAACGGGATGGCATCTGTTCCAACTTCATTTACCAAAGTGGTAAGCAAGGAAGATAATACAGTGTCAACAAATACGGATTATACAAAGGATTCAATTTCTGTAAAAGCACGTTATGTGTTGGTAGAAGTAACTTCTTGTAATCAGTTAGACAGCAACAAATGGCAGGTGGCTTCCATCTATGAACTGCAGGTTTACGGATCAGCGACAGAGGGATCTGGCAGTGAGGCAACTCCAACACCAGACACAGGCGATCAGGAAGAAAAAGACTATGGGATTCAGACTGCCAGTGGAAGAGATGGTACATATGCACAGGAATTGGATGGAACATGGAAATTTGGCGGGGAAAATCTGAGTGAGGATGCCGCTCTTAAAGCAGATTATTCCAATTGGGCAAATGTGACGATTCCCCACACATGGAATGCTGCAGATGGTGAAGATGGCGGCGGTAACTATAAAAGAACCAAATACTGGTATCACAGGGATATGGATATCACAGAAGCCATGCTGGCAAAAAGGGTCTATATAGAGTTTCCGGGTTCTAATACAAAGACTGCTGTATATGTAAATGGACAGAAAGCAGGAGATCCCCATAAGGGGGGGGATACTACCTTCCGTTATGATATTACGGATAAGGTAAAAAAGGGAAACAACACATTGGATGTCTGTGTGGACAATACCTATGATCAGGAAATTGCACCGATCTCTGGCGACTTTAATATGTATGGAGGTATTTTCCGCCGGGTTTATCTGGTGACAGTAGATGATGTGCATGTGGATCTGAATCATAATGGTTCTTCTGGTCTGTTTTTAGAGACTGGCAATATGAGAAGCCAGACTGCACCGGCAGACCTGGGAGAACTGGATGTAAAGGCAGATATTGTAAATGATTCTGATGCTGCGAAAGAAGTGACAGTTGTTGCAGCGATCAAAGGTGACAATGCACCTGCTCCCGTGGAGAAAAAGATCACTGTCCCGGCAAAAGGCAAGGTGAATTTCAAAGAGCACTGCAAAGTGACAGATCCTACTTTATGGGAAGGAATATGCTATGACAAGGATGCTGACAACAGTAAGGCAGGTTATCAGTATACGGTTTCCCTGGAGGTGAAGGATGGCACTAATGTGATCGACAAAGTAGAGGACAAGATTGGTTTCCGTTATTTCTGGATCGACACGAAAGATAACGGAGAGAGCGGCGAAGGATTCTTCTTAAATGGTAAGAAATTCCCTCTTCGCGGCGTCAACCGCCACTCTTTTCTGGCAAAGGTTGGAAGTGCCATGACAGAGAGCCAGCATGAGAAGGATATCGATATCATAAAAGAGATGGGTGTAAATACCATCCGTCTGTGCCATTATCCGCAGACAGATTTCTTCTATGACTTGTGTGATGCCAATGGAATCGTGGTGTGGACTGAGATTCCGGTAGTCAATGAGGTACGTGCCGCTGAAGGGTTCAAAAACGTAACAAAACAGCAGCTCACAGAATTGATCTCTCAGCAGTACAACAGGCCATCTGTTGTTTTCTGGGGTCTGGAGAATGAGATCGGCAATGGGCAGAGCCTGACGAATGCAACAGCCAATGATAATCTGGCATCGGCAAAGAAATTACTGCATGAACTGGATGCACTGGCAAAGGAACTGGATCAGACAGGACGTTATACCACTCAGGCGCTAAACCGTGATTATGGAATGGATCAGAACAAACCAGATTCTGTGAACACAGATTTTGCATCAAATGTTGGATGGAAATCCGATGTGGTAGCATGGAATATCTATCCAGGCTGGTATCCGGATGCAAACTTCTACGGAACTTTCGAGGATGTTATGAAGAGGAAGGGAGCTCTTGACAGCCGTTCCATGGGAATTTCAGAATATGGCTGGGGCTCCAATGTGAAGCAGCATGAGGCAGAGCCGGAACTGGGTAAAAATAACCTCACGGCAGGAGGAACCTGGCATCCGGAGGAATACCAGAACCTCATGAATGAGGAGGCCATCGATTATATCAACCAACATGATGAACTGTGGGGTACTTTTTACTGGGCCATGTTTGACTTTGCAGTGGACAGCCGGAATGAAGGTTCCCAGCCGGCGCTGAATGATAAGGGGCTGGTAACGGCAGACCGGGGAACAAAGAAGGACAGTTTCTATCTGTATAAGGCAAACTGGAATAAGAAAGATTCCTTTACCTATATTACCAGCCGGAGATGGACAAAGAGAGAATCTGCCCAGACGGATATCAAAGTGTATTCCAACTGTGATGAGGTAGAATTGTTTGTCAAAGGTGCCAGCAAAGGGAAAATGACTGCCAAAGGAAACGGTGTATTTTTACTGGAAAATGTGGATCTTGGTGTCGGAGAGGTAGAGATCAGGGCAGTTGGTAAAGGTACGGAAGGCAATGTGGAAGATACCTGCACCTGGACAAGAGAGATCTCAAAGAAAGCAGATCTGGAGTCGAAAGAATTTGCAGTTGACACGTCAGAGAAGACCATTGTCGTAGAGAATAATGTGACATTTGCCATGTTTAAAGAAAAGGTAAAAGGTGTAAACAATGCTGTCTATACCATATATGATGGGGAGACAGAAGTAACAGAGGATGACACCATCATTGTGCCAGGCATGAAGATCCATGTGATAGCAGAAGATAAAAAGATAGAGGCTGATTACACCGTTGTTTCCTCTAACCTGTGCCTGAACAAAGAGGTTACAGTTAGCAGCTTTGAGACAGGAAATGAAGGAAAAAATGCAGTAGATGGAAACAGTACTACAAAATGGACGGCTGCAAATGGAACTTATCCGCAGAGTATCGTTGTTGATCTGGGGAAGGTTTATAATCTTGGCGATCTGACGCTGGACTGGGATATCCGTGAGGGCGCCCGCTATTACCGTTATGCAGTACTGGCAAGTGAGGACGGAAAAGAGTATATTGAAGTGATCAACCGGCGAGATAATACAGAAAGCAAAAGAATGGTAGAATCCATGCTGATGATTCCGGCACGTTATATCAAGATTGAAGTTGTGGGCTGCAACCAGGCGGGTTGGGCGACCTTATTTGAGATCAAGGCGGATGGATACCGGCTGACTTCAGATACATATCAGATTGACGATGCACACCGTCTGATCCTGGTTGATGAGATACCTACGACAGGACTGGCTGACAGCACATTTAGCAGCCATCTGATGCTGGAAGGAAACTACGATATGAAGATGAATTACAGCAGCGGCTGGATTCATGAGGGGAATACCGTAGAGATTCTGGACAGAGAGAAGGAGACAAAGGCTGTCTACACAATCTGTACAGAAGCAGCGAAAGACCAATATATCAAAGAGGTAGCAGCAACAAATATTCTGTTGAATACAACGTCTCAGACGATGGGAGCCGGTGAGACGAAGCAGTTAAAGGCAACAGTGCTTCCTGTGACAGCAACAGATAAAACCGTATCTTATACAAGCAGTGACGACAGTGTGGCATCTGTATCCGAAGATGGTATTGTGACAGCAAAGAAAGCAGGGACAGCAACCATCACAGCATCCACTGCCAATGGCATTACTGCCACATGCAGCATTAAAGTAAATGATTACAGCAATGTATCACCAGTGGTTTATCTTCCCTTTGACAAGGAAGATGAAGTGACATTGTATGGAAAAGCAGCCATCACACAAGATCCGGATAATAACAGCAATAAGGCCCTGCTGGTGGACTCCACGGGCGGTGGAAAGAATGGCAATTATGCCATTGCCAATAGTGATATCAGTAAATATGATTTTTCGGACGGTGTGACAGTATCCCTGAATGTAAGGCCGAATGCAAACTCAAGTGACTGGAATTACCTTTTCGCCCTTGGACAGACAAAGAGCAGCGGATCATTTAAATACTGTGATGGTACCATAGGATTTATCGCAAGGCATGGTGATCCTTATGAAGCCCATTTTCCAGGAGGGGGATGGGTAGACGGCAATCCGGTAAACAGTGATTATAATTTCTTTGGCAATACTGCCAACGCTGGCAAATGGTACCGTATGACTTATGTGTATTCAAATTCTGAGATATGCCTTTATGTCAATGGCATTCTTACCTGTAAATGGGGGGAAGGTACGATCGGAGATGTATTGAAGGTTTTAAATACAGGACATTTGGTGATCGGTGCCGGATCTTCAGAAGGTGAGCTGGAAAATTTCGGTGGTTATATTGATGATGTGTATGTGTATAACATGGCTCTGGATGCCACTGCAGTGAAGGATATTGGTAAGAAAAAACCGACACAGGAGGATCCGGGGGCAGAAAAGCCATCGAATCCAACACCATCATCATCGCCAGATCCTAACCCTGGTAACCAGCAGACAGAAAAACCAGGAACACAGGAGAAGAAAAATACGAAAAAGACATATAAAGTGAAAGGTGTTTCCTATGAGATGGTGTCAAAAAGCAGTGTTTCCTTCAAGGCACCAAAGAAAAATGCTTCTAAGGTTACGGTTCCGGATACTGTGAAGCTGAAAGGAAAGACTTATAAGGTTACAGCCATTAAAGCAAACGCATTTAAGAATAACAAAAAGCTCACTAAAGTGACAATTGGAAAGAATGTCAGCAAAATAGGTTCCAAGGCATTTTACAATTGTAAGAAACTGAAGTCAGTTACCATCCGGTCGAAGAAGCTGACTGCTAAGAATGTTGGCTCAAAGGCTTTCAAAGGCATCAGTTCGAAAGCAACGATAAAAGTACCGAAGGCAAAGAAAAAGGCTTATAAGAAGATGCTTAAGAAGAAAGGCATTGGTAAAAAAGTCAAAGTGAAATAATATGGCCGGATAAAACAGGCTGTCAGACAATAAGAATGCATGATAGAAGGGGTCTAAAGCTCAATATGGGTTTTAGGCCCCTGTTGTTTTTTACTCCCCAGCCAGGGCAGTGGATCTTGTACTGTCTGCTGGCGTAAACCTCTTTGTGCCTTAAGATATGGGTGTCAGGAGAGGGTAATATGCAGATCGTGGAATTAAGGACACAGAATCTTTCTAATCCCATAAGAATCCAGACGGAGAGACCAGTATTTAGCTGGAAACTGGAAGAAATATAAAAAAAGTTTTTAATTTTTGTCCCAGTTCAGTCTTTTCAATCGTTATTATATATAGAGATAGAAATGTGGGGAGGTGAAAGAATGTGTGAGAGAGTACAATGGTATGATGGCATACAGAGGAAAAGACATAAAAAAGCGTTCTTTTCATATGGTTGTGATAGACCGAAAAAAGGTAGTTGCAAACCATAGTTCACTTACAAAAAGTAAACTCCGTCTGACAGCGGGGGCAAGTAAAGCGACAGGTACAGGAATACTAACGAATGAGTTTTAGTAGTTTCGTTTTACAGGGAAATATTTTAAGGATATTTCCCTGTAAATAAAAATGTGTAGGAGGAGAAATATGTTTTTTCTGAAATGTAAGCAGTTTTTCAAATCCCCAGCCCTGGTTCTGGCAATTCTTCTCTATTTTACCTGGATCATACAAAAACTATTACCTGGCATGATCTCCGAAAAGGGTGATGTCGCAAATTCAATGACATACCCTCTTGTTTTTATTCCTGTGTCTTTTGTGTTTTTTATATTTCTTTCATATGCATTTTTTTCTGGTGAGGAAAAAAGTAAGGTGGATGAAGTTATCTTGACATGTAGAAATGGTAAATTAAGAAGTTGTTTTTGCAATCTTTGCCTGATCTTTTCCTTCAATGTCTTTTTGCTGTTGTTATTCGTTTTGTATTTGGGACTGCAGTGTGCCAAGGCATTAGGATCTGTTCCGATGGATGTGATCTGGTTTGGGGTACGCTGTTATCTGATCCATATTATTTTGGTAAATATATTTGCTGCACTGGCCGGGATGGCAGTTTCTTTCATCAAAAACGAGATAAAGGCATTTGTCGTTATGATCGTTGTCTGCTGTTTTTTTAGCCAGTTTTTTCTGGAATCTCTATATAAGCTGTCAGGAAATAATCTGGAGCTGTGGCATATGATGGATCTTTTTGGGCTGACCACAAGAATGTATCATGCTGCAGCGGATTATGATTATATTTTTTCCATCGAAAGCGTTGACTTGCAGCGCATCCTGTTCTGGATTTTTGCGACAGCCACAATTCTGATCTGTTACTTAGCACCAGGAAGAAAGCGGTTTTTTACTATCTGCAGTGGAGTGATCATGGTGATACTTTTTGTGTTGTATATGCAGCCCAATGGTGCCAGCTATCTGAATGTGAATATGGTGTCGGATGCAAATGATGAAGAATATAACTATTATAATGCGCATACGGAGCAGATTGGCACGCTGGAACATTGCGAATCGGAGGAAAACTTTAAGATCACGAAATATGTGGCGGACATTCATGTAAACCGGATTTTAAGTGCTGATGTGGAAGTTTATATAGATCAGCAGGAACTGGATGCTTATGTGTTTTCCCTGCGCCATGAGTATGAAGTTATTTCTGTGGAAGACGAATATGGGAAAAAGGTTAGCTGTCGACAGGAGGGGGACTGGATTACGCTTCACCCAGAGGATTCCATGAAACACTCAAAATTTATTTTTCATTATCAGGGAGCTTCAAAGACATTTTATTCAACTTCTCAGGCGATCCGTCTGCCTGCCTATTTTGCGTATCTTCCCTTTTCCGGGAAAAGATATTTGTATCTGGAATTGGAACAAAATTATGGAGAACAAGATACTTCTCTGATGTTGTATAACGGATCTGTACAGGAGGGACCTGGTTATAAGGCAGAATATGATATAGTGATTGACAGCAGTCTGAAAGTGTACAGTAATCTTAAGGAAACAGAAGCCAATCATTTTCATGGTATCAGTGATGGTGCTACCTTGATGGCGAATACTTTTTTAGAGGAAGAAGAGATATCCGGAGTAAGAGTGGTGCATTCAAAAGCAGATCCGGGATATTTCCCAAAAGTAGAACCGGATTACGATGCCAGAGAGGAGTGGAGAAGCTTTATCGCTGAAAATGGCCTGCAGGGAAAGACGATTTTTGCATTGGGGGTGGTACATGGACGGGAGGATAACTATAGATATTTTGGAGAAGATCATCTTGTGCTGATATCCCCCTGTACAGAAAAGTACCAGACATATCTAAAAACCGGGAAGTATCCATATTTTGAGGATTTAACGGAGGAAAAGATGCTTCTGGGATTATGACAGCAACGCAGAGCAGACAGAAAAGGAGATTAGTGATTGTGATAGAAATCAAACATTTATGTAAAAATTTTGGAAGAAAAAAGGTTTTAAAAGATATTGATTGTGAGCTAAGCCAGGGAGTTTATGGTCTCCTGGGGCCGAATGGCTCCGGAAAGACGACGCTGATGAGGTGTCTGACGAATTTGTATCCTCTGACATCCGGTGAGATCAGGATCAATGGGATTTCCTCTAAGAGAGGGAATAAGCTCCGCATAGGTTATCTCCCACAGTTTTTTGGATTGTACAGAGAATTAACGGTAAAGGATTCCATGCGGCTCTTTTGTGAATTGAAGAAGGTAAAAGGTTCTGATGAGGAAGAAATCATTGAGAAATGTTTGAGGGCAGTAAATATGAATCAGTACCAGAATATCCCTGGAAGGAAATTATCTGGTGGAATGATCCGCCGGGTAGGGATCGCCCAGGCGCTGATCCGTGATCCAGAGCTGATCTTGTTTGATGAGCCTACTGCCGGATTGGATCCGGAGGAACGGATGAATTTTAAAAAGGTGATATCCCATCTGGGGAAAGAAGAAACGGTGCTTATCTCCACCCATATCGTAGAGGATATCGAGGCGAGCTGTGACTACGTAATCATTATGAACCATGGGGAGATCTGCTGCGTACATAGCTGCAAAGAGCTTGTCCGCATCGCAGAAGGAAAAGTCTATGTGTGCAGAAAGGGAGACGAGCAGCAGATTGAAGGCAGGTATTTTATAGAGAAACAATATGAAGAAGATGGTGAAATTTATTACCGCATCCTGACGAATGAGGGCTGCAGAGTGTTGACGTCAGTATCACCGGTCCTTGAGGATGGTTATATGTGTATCATAAAGGAGATATAGGAGAAGATGAAACGGTTCTGGATACAGTCAAAAGGAATGGGAATTATGTTTTTTCTGCCATTACTTGGTTATATTTTTTTTATTCCATTGTGTGTTATGCTCATAAACAAAGATGTGGAAGAAGCAGAACAGAGATTCATTACGGCACAACAGATGTGTTATCAGTTTATCCCCATTTTATCGACAGTCTGGATGTATATGTTCCAAAGGGAGTATGTGGAAGGGGAGGGCCGGGAAATCCTTATTCTTGGGGGAAAGATTCCCATGTTCAGTTTTATATACTGGATCTTAAATCTGCCTTTTATCTGGGTTGCCATATATATACAAAAAGATACAGAAGGATATCGAGAGGATCTCTTTTACGAAATGCTGATTGCCAGTTTTATGATCTGTGGTCTTGTATTCTTTTTAAATTTTGCGGTAAACAGCATTGCGCAGTCGCTCCTTCTTGTTGTCCTCTACATTTGGTTATCGAATGTAGATATTGAGAACATACTTGTTTTTCGTAACGGCCTGCAGGATGTCCAGCGGATTTCCTCATATTTTTATGTGGTTTTGAAGGGCGGAGGCATGTTCAGCGAACAGGCAGCGGTATATATAGTGATGGGAATGCTGTTCTGGCTTGGCGGCCTGTTTAAAGCAAGAAGGCTGTAGGGGGACCAGAGAGGCAGCAGAAGATTAGAGCTAACACCGTGGGAATCGTATATGGATATCTAATATTTTCCGGTCGGGACAGTACAGTTCATAAAGCCGGATATATAAAATGACAAATGTCATATATGAAAAGTGAGTTTATTCACTATAAGAAAGGCGGTTCATTCTATATGATAGAGTATGAGGAAATGACTCTGTTACGTTGACTGATCCTGCCCTCTGGAGGGCAGGATCAGAGAAAGGATGGACTGCATGAAAATGAGAAAAAGTGGATTTCAGGCAGTATTTCTTGCCCTGGTGCTTGTTCTTGGCGCCATTCCCCTGGTTCCGGCAAAAGAGGCAGAGGCGGCAAAGAAGATGAAACTGTCTAAGACAAAGCTCTCACTTAAGGTGGGCAAGACAAAGAGGCTTACAGTAAAGAACAAAAAAAAGAAAGCAAAGGTGACATGGTCTACATCGAAAAAGAAGGTAGCCACTGTCTCGAAAAAAGGTGTTGTGAAGGCAAAGAAAGCCGGGAAGGCAACCATCACGGCAAAAGTAAAGTACAAGAAGACAATAAAAAAATTAAAGTGCAGGGTGACAGTGACAAAGGCAAAGAAAAAACAGGCGGAGAAGAAACCAGATACCAGATCTACTGTGAAGCCGACAGCACAGGCAACAGCAGGCACAGTTAACAAGCCGGCAGCACAGCAAACAGAAAAACCGGTTCCGACACCTGTTTCACAGATACCGGAACCGTCGAAAGCGAAGGATTGGGATACAGAGAAGATGGGTTCATTTACTGTGTCAGGAATCCGTTTTGAGGATAATTCCCTTACTTATCAGTTGGGCAGAAATGCAGTCTATCTGGATATAGGAAGCCGGTATTTTGATGTAAAAGAGGCGGTCCCGGATTTTACAAAATGTACCTTTGAAGTCTATGCAGGAGAAAAAAGATATAATGATGTTGTGGTGGGGGATATCAAGTGGAATAATAAAAGTTACAGTGATGAAGAACTGGAAATATATACAGATGGCGGACATTATGAATTTAAACTATACATAAATATGGATGGCACGACATATAGAAGCTCCTGGGTGATGGCGGAATATATGGGCGAGATCAGTGACAGCGGAAAGGATTTCCTGATTTCTTCCATTCAGACAGGACAGAAGACCCTTACACCACAGAAGGATATGCGTTCTACTGCCAATCATTATATGATTGATCCTGCTGGTGCCAGTGTAAAGGCGGATCTGCCTGACCTGGAGAGGGCAGAATTTACAGCAGTATATATGGGAAAGAATGTTGAGGTCGAAACGATCAGTAAGATCCGTTGGTATGGCCAGTCTTATTATGAAACCTATGAAGAAGGCACAGGATACTATACATTTATATTGAGTGTCCGAAACGGGGCACAGAGAATCCGTGTTCCGGTCATTCTCAGTGACTATAAGGATCAGTTGGATATCTACCGGTATTCCTGGAAGATGGAGGGAAAGGAAAATGAAGAACCGATACAGGAATACAATACGGTACTGTCCATGGAGATTCCAGGGAATAATTCCCTGAAAGAGGTATTTCCGGATCTTTCCCAGTCTTTTACCTTTTCCTGTATCTATCGGGATAAGGTATATGAGAATGTGAAGCCCGGCAGTGTAAGATGGGTAAATGAGCCATTTCATGATAATAAATGTGACAGAGGGTATTATACGTTCACACTTTCTGTCACCGTAAATGGAAAAGAGAGATCAAGGGAGTTTTTTCTCACAGAGGAATACAAAGGGATTACTTATGAAGTCAGCGGAAAACTCTATAGTGGTACCAATGAGACGCCATCCGGTCAGGAACTTCGGTTCCGGTCTTTAGATAGTGGTGATTTTTATAAGGTGACTACCGGAGAGGGAGGAACATATAAAGTTCAGCTTCCGGAGGGGGGCTTCCATGTTTATTGGAACGGATGCCGTTTGAATCATAATATAAAAGTAGAGAAAAAGGATATGACGCAGGATATCAGGACCAGCATGTATAAGGTATCTGGTGTTATTACGAGACTTGGTAAGCCGATGGCAGATTGTGATATCAGATTTGTTCTGGATAGTGAAAATGGTTCTGTTCTGTGCCGCACAGGGAAAGAGGGGGCGTATTCCGTCTGGCTTCCTAGAGACTGTGGAATATATTTGGAGTTAAATGATCAAAGACTGACACCGGTTGATCTCGATATGCTTAGTGGTATAAGTGAAAATATTTCCAGAAATATTGAGATAAACAGGGTAAAAGTTTCAGGGGTTTTTTACCAGAAAGAAAACATTCCCCTGGTGTCTGGCAGATGTTATTTTGTGAAGGGGGACCAGGAGTTATACAGTGCATATAGTGTTGTGTCAGATGATGAAGGGCAGTACGAAGCTTATCTTGAGCCGGATACCGCCTATACACTGGTGTATGGTGAAGGGATTCCGGCAGGGATGGTTCAGACAGAAAAGACCGATATGGGAAAGGATGTTACGATAGGTGTTACAAAGATCAGGGGAACCCTGAAGACGAAGAGTGGAGGTATTATGTCAGACGGCCGGATAGTGAATTTTTACACGGAGGATGGAACATTGGCTGCGGCAGCATATTCTGCGGGGGGAACGTATTCCGTTGATCTGAAGCCGGGTACTTATACGGTAAAGATAGAGACAGAACTGTATGATGAAGAATTGGAACGGGTCGAACTGGTGCTGGATCAGAAGCTCACAGTGGGTTCTGGCAACCAGATCACTGACATCATCACGCCATTTTATAAAGTAAGTGGAGTTATCTGCAATAATTCTGAAATATGGTGTGATAAAGTGGATATATACAATAGCGAAAATCACAATATGACAATATGGACAGAAGATGGCAGTTATGAAACGTATCTTCCGGCAGGGACATATTTCTTCAATATTCAGGAGAATGATGCGAAGAAGAAAACGATTGTTATAACGGACAGTGATATCCAACAGGATCTGGATTATAGTTATCCCATGGTGAAGGGGAATATTTACCGGGCGAAGCAGGGACAGCAGTTTGAACAGGATCTGAATATGGAAAATCCTGTATACCTGCAGATCGTGGATGAAAAGGATAATTATATAGAAACGATATATCCGGAAGATGGCACATATGAGTGTTATGTGCCGGGCTCTGGTACATATAAGGTAAAGTATGGAAATATGGTTGTGGATACCATTACTGTGGACAGCGATAGAGATCCCGTAACATCATATGATATTGTCTGTGAACTTTATCTAGTGTCCGGAGTGGTAACGGGAGTCCGTGACATGAAATATGTTTATAATAATCTGTATTTTTGTTCAGAAGGGGAAATTTATATCGGGACAGAAAAGGGGAAGCCTGATTTTTCGAAGAAAGAACAGCGGTTTTTTGTGTTCCTGACAAAGGGAACATACCGATATGAGGCATCCTTTAATGGTGATACGAAAGAGGGAGAACTGACCATATCAGGGGATAAGACAGATGTGGTCATAGATATGCCGGTAATAGCCCAAATAAACGGTGTACTGACTGACTCAGAAGGTAATCCGTGCCGGAACGAAGATATTGAAGTGGCAGCAGAAGATGGCCTTACAAACTATTTTTCCACAGACATGACAGGCGGGTATCAGTTCTATCTGCATCCTGGTTCATATACTGTGTACTGTAAGGTACAGAAAGATGGTATGGATTTGCATTATAAACATGGGACGCTTACTGTGGGAGTGGAAGATATGACATATAACATACAGAAGAAAGCGGCAGGAGATATTGACAGCAGTGATATTGGGGGACCAGGACCTGTTAATCCTCCTGATATGCCAAAATACAGGATTTCTGGTACGCTTTCCGGCAGATCCGGTGTCTGGGCAGATACAGAAATACAGATTGGCACGGAGACTGTGACAACGGATGAGAATGGGCGGTATGAACTTGAGGTCTATCCGGGGGAACATCCTGTCTGTATTCAAGGGATTGCAGATCAAAAGATGGAAACGGTCTCTGTGACGGACAGAGATGTTGAGAAGGATATCATCCTGGATTATGTAAGGATATGCGGCAGGCTGCTTCATGGAGGGAAACCGGTGGGAGAGGGTAATCTGTCACTATGGACTGGGCTGGATGAGGCCCGGACATGTGTGGCGCATACCCAGACAAAAGAAGATGGAAGTTATACTTTGTATGCGGCATCAGATGCAGAATATGTCATACTCTTTGATACTGCCGGCATTGAGTTTGACCCGGTGGCAGTACAGCAGCAGGACATCATGAATCAAGATCTTATTCTGACACAGACAAAGGTCAGTGGTACAATTCTGGCGGCAGATAAGACCCCTGTGCAGGGAGCAGAGATCTGTTTTGTTACAGCAGAAGAACATAATATACTTTCATCGGCGGTCTGTAAAGAAGACGGAAGTTATTGTGTATATCTGCAGCCGGGAACTTATAATGTATTGTGCCAGAATAACAGGGTGATCAAAGAATCTGTTGTTGTGGGAGATACGGATATGCTATGCGATATAGATACTCCCCTTTATCGTGTTGATGTAACAGCACCGCCTAATATCGGAATCGTATTGTTTGATGCGGCGGGTACCAGAGAGGATTTTTGGTGTGATTGGAACGGGAATTATTGCGTCTATCTGGAAAATGGTACATATACGATGGTGAAGGCGGATGATGCAATCGATCCTGAAACAAAGGAGGCTATACCGCTGGAGAATATTGCTGAGGATAAGAAAATAATTTTAGAATTGGATGGCGCCAATGAGAAAGTAGAAATCAAATAAGGCAGTACAGTACAGCATGTAAATAATGAGATGGAGGGTATGTAATGAACAAAAGGAATAAATGGAAATGCCTGATTGCAATAGCAATGAGTACAGTGATGCTGATTCCCGCACAGATGGGATATGCAGCGGAGACGAGCGCAACAAAATCAGGCATAGAGGTCCGTGCAGAGAACCGGGGAGCAGATGCAAATGGATTTGATATTGATGAGAATGGTGTGCTGATAAAGTATACCGGGACGGCTGAGGATGTGGTGGTTCCCGATCATGTGACGAGTATAGAGAATGCTGCCTTTTCTGGCTGTAGTAGTCTGAGAAGCGTAATTATTCCCTCCAGTGTGACAAGTATTGGGGATAGTGCATTTTCCCGCTGCTACGACCTGACAAGTATAACGATCCCCTCTGGAGTGACGAGTATAGGGGATGAGGCATTTTTTTGCTGCGAAAGCTTAACAGGCATAACGATCCCTTCTGGAGTGACAAGCATAGGGTATGAGACATTTTGGGGTTGCGACAGCTTGACAAGTATAACGATCCCCTCTGGAGTGACAAGCATAGGAGAGCTTGCATTCTGGGGCTGTAGCGGTCTGACAAGTATAACAATCCCCTCCAGCCTGACAAGTATAGATAGAGGTGCATTTGAGGTCTGCAGCGGCCTGACAAGTATAACGATCCCCTCTGGTGTGACAAGCATAGGGGAAGATGCATTTAGTGGCTGCAGCGGTCTTGCAAGCATAAATGTGGAAGAAGGGAATGAGAGGTATGACAGCCGTGGAAATTGTAATGCAATCATAGAAAAAGAAAGTCATACACTTATGTTTGGCTGTAAGAATACAACAATCCCATCTGGCGTGATAAACATAGGAGATAATGCGTTTCAGTATTGCAGCGGTCTGACAAATATAACAATTCCCTCCAGTGTGACAAGCATAGGAGATAGTGCATTTCAGTATTGCAGCGGTCTGACAAATATCACGATCCCCTCTGGAGTGACGCGCATAGGCGAGCAAATATTTCAGTACTGCAGCGGTCTGACAAGTATCACAATCCCATCCGGCGTGACGGACATAGGGGCATTTGCGTTTCAGGGCTGCAGCGGTCTGACAAGCATCACAATCCCATCTGGCGTGACAAGCATCGGGCATTATGCATTTTGTGGCTGCAGCGGGCTTTCAAGTATGTCGATTCCCTCTAGCGTGGCAAGCATAGGGCAGGATGCATTCACTAGCTGCAGTGGACTTGCAGGCATAAATGTGGAAGAGGGGAATAAGACATATGACAGCCGGGAAAATTGTAATGCGATCATAGAAAAAGAAAGCAGTACGCTCCTAGTTGGCTGTAAGAATACAACAATCCCCTCTGGAGTGACAAGCATAGGGGCTGCAGCATTTTATGACTGCAGCAGCCTTACGGAAATAACAATTCCGCCTAGTGTGACAAGTATCGGGGCGTGTGCATTTTGGGGCTGCAGCGGTCTGACAGGAATCACAATTCCCTCCAGCGTGACAAGTATCGGGGGGTGGGCATTTCGGCAATGCAGTGAACAGTTGACAATTTATGGGGAATCCGGTTCTAATGCAGAAACCTATGCAAAAACAAATAATATTTTATTCTCTCCTATAGAAAAAAGACCACAAATTACAGTAGAAAAAATAATTTCTGATAAGGATGTAACTATAAGCCAGACAGTCTATGGCTATGATGGAAAAGCTAAGACACCAGAAGTTACTGTCAAAGATGGGGACAGAATCCTGACAGAAAATACAGATTACATCATTGTTTATAGTGACAATGTCAATGCAGGGACAGCTAAAGTATCCGTCACAGGAAAGGGAAATTATAAAGGAACAGTGACAAAAGATTTCACCATCATGATAAAGAAAGACACCGTGCATAAAGCAGGTTCTTTCCGGCATAAGGTTACAGGTGCATCATCCGTATCAGTGGCTGCTGTGAATAGCAGAAAAACCAAAAAAGTAAAGATTCCGGGGACAGTGGAGATTGGAGGGAAAACATTTAAGGTTACGTCCATCGCCAAAAATGCCTTTAAGAAGAATACAGATATCGTTAGCGTTGAGGTTGGGGACAATGTAAAGGACATCGGCGCATCAGCCTTTGAAGGCTGCACAAAGCTTAAGAAGGTTACAGTTGGAAAAGGTGTCACAAAGATTGGCAGCGGTGCATTCAGGAAATGCAGGAAACTCGGAACGATAACGATTAAGTCTGTCAATCTGAAAAAAGTCGGTAAGAATGCCCTGAAGGGAATTAAGGCTGTGGCAAAAGTGAAAGTCCCTTCAAAGAAATTATCCAGATACAAGAAACTGTTTAAGAATAAAGGGCAGGGAAAAAAGGTAAAAGTCGCGAAATGATAATATAGCTAAAGCAGGGGAACAGCACCAATTTGAACGTGTTCAAATTGGTGCTGTTCCGTTAGGCAGATGAAATTTTTTCCTGTCAAGGCTTAATGACCGTTCCCATTCGTTCCTTAATTCCCTGATAGGCATTTTCAAGCTTTGTGATAATGGCTGTCCGTCCCTCACCAGAGGACACAAAAGAAACGCCAGCGTCCATCTTGGGCAGGGTGGTCAGGGGGTCAAAGTGTCCCTCGTCAATGAGACAGATGGCATCTGCCACGCTGATGTTTCCAATGGCCTGCTGTCCATCCTCTGTGGTGAGCTGTTCTTTTGAGGTGAGAATCAGGAGATGGGAGGCATCAATCATATCAGCAAGTTTCGCGGCAGTATAATCCTTTTCGATCACAGCGCTGGCGCCTTTTAGTTTTGTTCCCTGTTCCATCACCGGGATACCGCCGCCTCCTGCTGCGATGACGAGCTGTCCGGCATCCAGCAGCGCTGTGATGGCATCTACCTCATAGATATCTACCGGACGGGGGGAGGCGATGATACGGCGGTAGCCCTCTCCTTCTTTGACAACATAGTTTCCTTTTTCTTCCTCTGTGTCTGCCTCTTCTTTTGACATAACGCGGCCGATCACTTTTGTGGGATGTTGGAATGCCTTGTCAAAAGGGTCTACACGGACTTGTGTGATAATAGTGGACACAGTCTTAAAGATTCCCCTGTCCAGAAGTTCGGTACGGATGGCATTCTGCAGGTCGTAGCCGATATAACCCTGGCTCATGGCGCCGCAGAGTGACATTGGTGCTACTGTATAATGATTGTCCAGACGGGCGAACTCTGTCATGGCAGTCTGGATCATGCCAACCTGGGGACCATTGCTGTGGGTGATGACGATCTGGAATTTCTGCTCCACCAGATCGGCGATGGCTTCTGCTGCTTTCTTGACATTTTTCTGCTGCTCCGGGAAAGTTTCGCCAAAGGCATTGCGTCCCAGGGCAACCACGATTCGTTTATTTTTCATGGTATCTGTGTCACTCCTTTATTTGCAGCCTGGCAGCATTTGTTTGAATTGCAGTCGGGCTGGATCCATTTATAGAAATATTCTATATTATAACAAATAAGAGCCTATGGTTCAATGCATTCTTGTCATATTCCAGACAATCCTATGATAGTTAGTTTGCCAAGAAAGTTAGTTCAATGCATTCTTGCCAAATTATGAGAAATAAAGTATAATGAAACTAAGAATGGCTCACAGTTGTGTTGGGAAACAGTGCCGGGAATCATATGGGGAAAGGTGTTCCCTGGTACAGAAGATGAGGAGGGGTGCGTATGGAACTGGAATTTATAGGGGCGGATCATGAGGTGACGGGAAGCTGTCACTTTATGTCAGTGGGAGACAAAAAGTTCTGTATAGATATTGGTATGGAGCAAGGGCAGGATATATTTGAAAATCAGGAGATCCCGGTGAATCCATCGGAGTTGGATTTCGTATTCCTGACGCATGCCCACATTGATCATACGGGTCTTCTGCCGATGCTATATGCAAGAGGATTCCGGGGACAGGTCTATGCCACGAAAGCGACTGTGGATCTGAGCCGCATCATGTTGAGGGATAGTGCGCATATCCAGCAGTTTGAGGCAGAGTGGAGGAACCGTAAGGCGCAGCGTTCCGGCGGTGCGTCCTATGAGCCTTTATATACGATGGAAGATGCTGTAGGGGCGATCCGTCTGTTGATACCCTGTGCCTATGACAGTATGATACATATTTGTGATGAGGTAACCATCCGGTTTACGGATGTGGGGCATCTGCTTGGTTCTGCTTCCATTGAGGTTTTTGCCAGGGAGAACGGACAGGAGAGGGTTGTCGTTTTTTCAGGAGATCTGGGAAATATGAACAAACCGATTCTCCGTAATCCGATTTACACAAAAGCAGCAGACTATGTAGTGATGGAGTCCACCTATGGTGACCGTATCCATGGGGAGGACACACCGGATTACACAGGGGAGCTTGCCAGTATCATCCAGGATACCTTTGAGCGTGGAGGCAATGTAGTGATTCCCTCCTTTGCGGTGGGAAGGACACAGGAACTTCTGTATTTCCTGAGACAGATCAAAGAACAGAAGCTTGTGACGAAGAATCCGGATTTTGAAGTTTATGTAGACAGCCCTCTCGCTGTGGAGGCAACAAATATATTTGGAAAGAATGTAAATGAATGTTTTGATGAGAAGGCCAGGGGATTGGTGGCAAAGGGGATCAACCCCATTGGTTTTCCGGGGTTGAAGCTGTCCATCACCAGTGATGACAGTAAAGCCATTAACTTTGATATGCAGCCGAAGGTAATCCTGTCAGCGTCAGGAATGTGTGAGGCCGGGCGTATCCGCCACCATCTGAAACACAATCTCTGGCGGGCGGACAGTACCATTGTTTTTGCCGGATACCAGACAAGGGGGACACTGGGGCGTGCGATCCTGGAAGGGGCAGACTCTGTGAAACTGTTTGGTGAAACGGTTGAGGTTAAGGCGAAGATTGTAAGGCTGGCAGGAATCAGCGGCCATGCAGATAAGAACGGGCTGCTGAAATGGGTGAATAGCTTTACAGAGAGGCCGCCGAAGCATGTGTTTGTTGTACATGGGGAAGACAGGGTGTGTACCGAATTTACGAAGACACTGGAAGATTCCGGATATATTGCCTCAGCGCCATACAGTGGGACGGTCTTCGACCTGGTGAGCGGTGAGTTTGTGAAGGTGGCAGAACCGGTAATGATGAAGAAGAAGTCGGCAGCGACAAAACGTGCCGGCGACCTGTTCCAGAGGCTCCTGACAGCTGGACAGAGGCTGCTTTCCATTATTCGCAAGAATGAGGGACTTAGCAATAAGGATACAGCCAAATTTACGGATCAGATTAATGCTTTGTGTGATAAATGGGAAAGATAATAGTTCCTAAGAGGAAGAAAGACGGATAAAGGAGGTAACGTTGTGGTAGGAGAAGTAAATATAATGGCAGAGGCTGATCAGAACAGGATAAAAGATGAGTTAAGAGAGCTGGTTCTCAGTCATTTTTATTCTTTCTATGCCCGTCAGAATATGGAAGAAACTTTAAAGCATGTGAGCCAGGATGTGAATTGGATCGGTTCCAGGGAACATTTTTATGCACATGATAGAGACGAATACGAGAGACTTCTCCGAAAGGAACTGGAAACAATCCCGGAGGATTGTGTGGTAAAGACAGAAAAGATCGAGATTGTGATTATAAATCCGGAGTGCTATGAGGTTAGCGGCAGACTGGAGCTGAAACTTCCTTTTTTAAGCCAGATTGCCTATTCAAAATTGCGTTTTTCTATGGTTATCATACGAAGAGATGGCGATTATGAGATTACTATGATCCATACATCAGGCTGTAGTGAGAGCTGGGTTTCAGGCGGGGAGACAAGAGAGGTGCCAGACAGGTTTTCTCCCAGAGAACAGAGCAGGCGGAGCCAGAAGGATTCTCTTACTGGATTGTATCTGTTGGAACATTTTAAGGATAAAGCAAAACAGATTCTGGACGGATCGGCAGAGGATGAGAAATATGTTATGCTCTGTACGGATGTGACGAATTTTGAACGGGTTAATAATCTATACGGATTGAAGCAGGCAGATCAGATCCTTCTGGAACTTGCCAATCTGTTCCGCATGTCAGAGAATAGGATGAAATGTGCCTGCCGTAGTATAGCAGACCATATTCTTGTGCTCACAACATATGAAGATAAGAAAGAACTGAAGAAACGGCTGCAGAATCTCTGTGATTCGTTTGGTAAGATCGTGAAAGACAGATATCAGGAGGCGTCGCCAAGGCTCGGGGTCGGCGTATATGAGATCAAGAACAAAAAAGAAGAGATCGAGGATATCGTAGAACATGCCAATGTAGCACGCAAAGGGCTTCGGCTGAGCGCCAGCAGCACGATCGTTTTTTATGATGATCATTTGACACAGGGCATCGACAGGACGAGAGAGATAGAAAGCAGGATGGAGAATGCACTGGTCAATGGTGAATTCAAAGTATACCTCCAGCCCAAATACAATCTGGAAAGTGGCAGGATCGCCGGGGCGGAGGCATTGTGCCGCTGGATACCGGATGATGGCATGGCGATCTATCCGGATGAATTTATCCCTGTCTTTGAGGAAAACGGTTTTATCAGCAAATTGGACTATTATATGCTGAACCGGGTCTGTGAGATGATCCAGAAAAGGCAGTCAGAGGGAAAGGGAAATGTCCGGGTATCGGTGAACCAGTCCCGTGTTCTGCTGAGCGATGAACAGTATCAGGACAAGGTGGCAGAAGTGCTGGAGCGGTATGGAAGCCTGGGGCAGTATATCGAGTTGGAGCTGACAGAGAGGATCTTCCAGGATGATCTGTCAGAGTTTGCCAGGATCATGGATGAGGTGAGACAGCTTGGCATCCAGTGGTCGATCGATGATTTTGGAACGGGATATTCTTCCCTTAACCTGCTGAAGGAGCTGCCGGTGGATATCATTAAGATCGATAAATCTTTTCTGGATGAGGCAGAAACATCGGAGGCTAGTAAGATCATTATAAGAAAAACGGTGGAATTGACACAGGCACTGGATAAATATGTGGTCTGTGAGGGAGTTGAGACAGAATCTCAGGCGGATTATCTGCGGGAGATCAGTTGTGATATGGCACAGGGATATCTGTATGCCAGAC
Source organism: uncultured Clostridia bacterium (assembly GCA_947643415.1). Classification (GTDB taxonomy): domain Bacteria; phylum Bacillota; class Clostridia; order Lachnospirales; family Lachnospiraceae; genus Eubacterium_F. The sequence continues at coordinate 53,531 of CANRWA010000011.1, forward strand.
CTATGCCCATGGATCAGTTTGAGAATATGCTGGATAAGGAGATGACATTGTGAAAAAAGTGCGTAAGACAATTATTATAACATTTATTATAATGGTTGCGCTGACAGCAGGAATCATTTTTCTGATGACCAGATCAAAGCCGGTATCGGATGATTTTGCTGGCCAGATCATGCAGGATCAGAGCGATCAGACAGAGAAACGTGCTTATCTCACTGAGATGGAACAGAATGCGAAGCCGCTGCAAATGTCCGGAGATAATAAAAATGTTCTGAATTTTGACAGTAAAGATGTATATAATGTGGCAGAATCCACAGCGGCAAGAGAACGTCTTGACCGTGTGATCAAGAGGATCACGCCAACCTTTGAGGATCCTGTCATTGCGGCGAATCCATTTGGCACCAATCTGAATTCATTTTATTTTTATTTCACAACGGATCTTCCGTATATTGTGCGGTATACGATTACGGTGGCAGACAGGTCTATACCAGATTTTATCCGATATGTGAATAACGGACAGGAAAACAACTTATCAAAAAAACATGAATTCACACTGAGCGGGCTTGTTCCGGGTATGACAAATTTTATTATATTAGATGTACTGGACCACAGCGGCAATGTGAGGAAGACCCAGACATACAAGTATGATGCACAGGGTGTGCCAGTGGGGGTAAGGTTGTCTGTACAGAAGGGAAATTCCAAGGACAGTGCGCACAATGGGCTGTATTTTGTCCTTCCGGCAGGCGATAAGGGGATTTATGCCTATGACAATTCAGGCATTCTCCGGAATGCGACGCTGACAGAGACTGGTCATGGAGGCCGGATCTACCAGTCAGGGGAGTGTATTCTGTATCAGGTGTCGGATACCAAAGCAGCGAAAGTGTCTGCTACAGGACAGGTGCTTGGCACAGCAGAAATCAAGGGGTATGGAAAGATACGGGATTTTGCCTATGATGGTTATGACAATATTTATTCCCTTGTCAGGAAGAAGAAAAGGGATTATCTGCTGGCAACTTCATTCCAGACAGGGAAAACAAGGGTTGCCTATACACTTCCAAAGAAGGTTAAGGCGGTCTCCATTGCCATGCAGGGAGGCGGGACTGTCTATATTGCCTGTGAAGCCCCCAATGCAATACTGAAGGTGGAGGCGCTGACCAGCCAGGCGCCAAGAGTGGCGCTGATCCTTGGGAAAAAGGATGACTGGAAGAAGATTCCGTCAAAGAAAAACTCATGGAAGAAGAAAGTGACAGAGGATAAAGACCCGGCAAACTGGAACATGAAGACCGCAGTCCTGAATTTGGTCCAGGACAGGTCTGACGGCATCACAGACAGGATGTCAGCCTATCTGATGAACCAGGGAAAGGGAACCGGTGTTGTATTTACTGTGGACGGAAAGGGCAAGAGCACGGCGGTCAACCATTCATTCCCTACAGGACAGGCTGGCAGGTGCGGCTGTGAAGTATATGAGGACCATTTCCTTATTTCAAATTTCGATCAGGGGGTTTTTGCGGAATATGACGAAAGAGGGAAAGTCACGAAGGAATTTTCAGCAGGTGGGGCAGTTTCCTATGTCACGAAACTTTCGCTGAATGGGATGTGTTTCTATAATGGGTAAATTTTGTTAAAAAAGTGTAAAAAACAGTTGAGATTATGTGCTTATCAGTTGTATAATAAGCATATGATATAAAATTACTTTTAGGAGGGTAAAGCAATGAGATTTTTTATTGACACTGCAAATGTGGAAGACATTAAAAAGGCAAATGATATGGGGGTTATCTGTGGTGTAACAACGAATCCATCTTTGATCGCAAAAGAGGGGCGTGATTTCAATCAGGTGATCGCTGAGATCGCATCCATTGTAGACGGTCCGATCAGCGGAGAAGTAAAGGCTACTACAACAGATGCAGAAGGTATGATCGCAGAAGGACGTGAGATTGCCAAGATCCATGAGAACATGGTTGTTAAGATCCCTATGACAGCAGAGGGGCTGAAAGCAACAAAGGCTCTTACCAGCGAGGGGATCAAAGTAAATGTGACGTTGATCTTCAGCGCGAACCAGGCACTTCTTGCTGCCAGGGCAGGAGCTACTTATGTTTCTCCATTCTTGGGACGTCTGGATGATATCTCTCAGGCAGGTATTGACCTGATCCGTGATATCGCTGAGATCTTTGCGATTCATGATCTGGATACACAGATCATCGCTGCCAGCGTTCGTAATCCGATCCATGTGACAGACTGTGCCCTGGCTGGTGCAGATATTGCTACGGTACCTTATGGTGTTATCGACCAGATGACAAAGCATCCATTGACGGATGCGGGTATTGATAAGTTCCAGAAAGACTACATCGCTGTATTTGGTGAATAATTTAAGAAGGAGACTGATTATGAATAAGTTAGAGCTTCAGAAGATGGCTGTTGAAGTTCGCAAGGGTATCGTGACTGCTGTTCACAGTGCTAAGTCAGGGCATCCGGGTGGTTCTTTATCAGCGGCTGATATTTATACCTATCTTTTCTTTGAAGAGTTGAATATTGATCCTGAGAATCCGGACAAGCCGGACCGTGACCGTTTTGTACTGAGTAAAGGACATACTGCTCCAGGATATTATTCTACTCTTGCCAACAGGGGATTTTTCCCAGTTGAGGATCTGCCGACTCTGCGCCATGTAGGTTCCTATCTTCAGGGACATCCGGATAAGAAACATATCCCAGGCGTAGATATGTCAAGTGGTTCTTTGGGACAGGGGATCTCTGCTGCTGTCGGTATGGCGTTATCTGCTAAACTCAGTGGTGATGATTACCGTGTATACACCCTGCTTGGTGATGGCGAGATTCAGGAAGGACAGGTCTGGGAAGCATCTATGTTTGCAGCACACAGAAAGCTGGACAACTTTGTTGCTATCGTAGATAACAATGGATTACAGATTGATGGAAAAGTAGATGAAGTATGCTCTCCATATCCCATCGATGAGAAGTTTAAAGCCTTTGGATTCCATGTGATCAATGTGGATGGACATGATTTTGATGCTCTGAAAGCTGCCTTTGATGAAGCAAAGGCAACAAAGGGACAGCCTACTGCGATTATCGCAAAGACCATCAAAGGAAAAGATATATCCTTTATGGAAAATCAGGCAAGCTGGCATGGCACAGCACCAAATGATGAGCAGTATGCACAGGCTATGGAAGATTTGAAGAAAGTAGGTGAGTCCTTATGTCAGAAGTAAAGAAGATTGCAACCCGTGAGAGTTATGGTAACGCGCTGGCAGAGCTTGGCGCAGAATTTGATAACCTTGTTGTACTGGATGCTGACCTTGCTGCTGCTACAAAGACCGGTACTTTCAAGAAAGCCTTTCCAGACAGGCATATTGACTGTGGTATCGCAGAGTGTAATATGATGGGCATCGCAGCAGGAATTGCAACGACAGGTAAAGTTCCATTTGCCAGTTCCTTCGCAATGTTTGCAGCAGGACGTGCTTTTGAGCAGGTACGGAACTCCATCGCATATCCCCAGTTGAATGTGAAGATCGGGGCAACCCATGCAGGAATCTCCGTTGGAGAAGACGGTGCGACACACCAGTGTAATGAGGATGTGGCATTGATGCGCACGATTCCAGGAATGACAGTCGTTGTGCCTTCTGATGATGTGGAGGCAAAAGCTGCTGTACGCGCTGCTTATCTTCATGAGGGACCGGTATATCTCCGTTTTGGAAGACTGGCAGTGCCAGTGATCAATGATAAGCCAGATTACAAATTCGAACTTGGTAAGGGCGTTGTTCTCCGCGAAGGAAAAGATGTTACTATCGTGGCATCCGGACTTCCGGTGGCAAATTGTCTGGAGGCAGCCGAGAAATTGGCAGCTGATGGCATTGATGCAAAGGTAATCAATATCCATACCATCAAACCTCTGGATGAGGATCTGATCGTAGCATCAGCAAAGGAGACTGGAAAGATCGTTACCGTAGAAGAACATTCTGTGATCGGTGGTCTTGGAAGTGCAGTATGTGATGCACTGGCAGCGAAAGCGCCTACCCCTGTATGTAAGATTGGTGTCAATGATGTGTTTGGCGAGTCTGGTCCGGCAGTAGAACTGGTTAAGAAATATGGTCTGGACGCAGACAGCATTTATGCAAAAGTGAAAGAGTTCTGTAAATAAGAGAAATAGGGGTTCATAGTATGAAAACCCCGCCAACTGGCTCGTATGTGTCAGGTGGTGGGGTTTTTCGCTGTATGATTGAGAGAGCCAGTGCATCACAGGAAAGCAGCATTCGGTGACACAGAAAAGGCAACCATAAAAGATATTATTGTTATTAATGCGGATAATCCGGAATATGGTACAGAAGGTGGAGCAGATACAAAAGTTAAGAAATAAAAAGATTCCAGAGGGTCGTTTCACGCCCAAATAAGCGTGAAACGACCCTTGATTTATCACAGGACAGAGCGTATAATGAAAGAAAAGCAGTACATTAAAATTTGAAAGGAAAGTGAGTATAAAAAGGGATTGGGGGAAATAATGTGGCAGAGAAAGATATTACAGAGAAGGTGCTGGAGTCATACAATGATGTATTTTCTGATATAGTAAATGTCCTTCTTTTTGAAGGAAAGGAAGTACTGGAACCGGATGGACTGGAAGAGCAGGCACCACGTTCGTATTATAAGGCAGATGGCAGGGTGCATGAGATGGAGCGGGATGTGGTCAAGTGTTGGAGGTTGGGAAATATCCGGATTGCATGTGTTGGAATAGAAAACCAGACCGGGGCTGACTTGGACATGACACTTCGTGTGATTGGTTATGACGGGGCAGAGTACAGAGCGCAGCTTTTGCCTGACAGCACAGCTAAGGCAAGATATCCTGTGATAACACTTGTTCTGTATTTTGGCTATGAACAGCACTGGAACAGACCAGTCCGGCTGCTGGAACGGCTGGAAGTACCAGAGATACTTATGCCATTTGTGAGTGATTACAGGATAAACCTCTTTGAGATTGCATATATGAGGGAAGAACAGGTGGAATTGTTTAAAAGTGATTTTAGGATCGTTGCAGATTATTTTGTGCAGAAACGTAACTATGGAGATTATGATCCAGAACCGATGGAATTTACACATGTACAGGAGACGCTGCAGCTGCTCAGTGTAATGACTGGTGACCATAGATTTGAAGAGGCCTGTAATGATAACAGGGAAGGAGGTCCGCATAATATGTGTGAAGTATTGGACAGAATTGAGAATAGGGGAATTCAGCAGGGGATTGAACAAGGGATCCAGCAGGGAGAAAATGATTTTGCAGAACTGATGAGCAGCTTGTTTGCCCAGGGGAGGATTGAAGACGCAAAGCGTGCCGCAGAAGACCGGGAATATCGGCATATACTTGCTGAGCAACTGTTTCAGACAAGGAAGATGTGAAGAACAAGTTAAACACCCCACAGCAAGCTGACGGGGCGTGAAGTTTGTCTTTCGCAGCAGAGCTGCGGGGTATTCGGTCTGTGCTCCGTTTCGGTCGTTGCTAAACAAACATCCGCTGGATGTTCAGCAACCCTTGCGGGCACGCTCGGATGGCGCAAGCAGGCTTGCCCATCCTCACTTTACCTACGCACAAATAAATATGAAATTAATAAGACTGCAAAGGTGTCGAAAAAAGGGCTGCGGTTCTCAGCCAGCCCTTATTCTCTTATAGGAAAGTTCAGCATATGCGGAGCAAGAACGGCCAAAGGCCGTTCTTGGAGGGCTGCGGTTCTCAGCCAGCCCTTATTTCCAAGTCACGCTTTTCAGTAATGCTTCATACTCAGGAGACTCATATTGTCCAAAACCAAACTTAGACTGCCACTGGATAAAGTATGCTGTTTTCTTATATGTAATTATTGTTATCATGTTTTCAGATAGTTTTGAGTCTGATGTATATGAAAATTTCCATTGTTTTGCCTCTTTTCCTCCCACTTTAAGAGAGGACTGCATCTGGAGTTTGTAATCATCAAATAATTTGGAATAGATACTCCAGAGAAAATCCGTGGATTCATTTTGAATTTTTTGTGTATAGACAGAGATGGAATACAAGCTTTTCTTGTCATGGAAAATGCAAGGGATATTTTTTGTTTTACCATGTGTCCAGTCAGATGAAAATTGAAATTTCATCTTTTTCACCTGATAAGAATCTTTGGAATGTATCTTATGCTTTAGTTTGTCTGTGTTATAATCATACAGATCTATGCTTGATTCGAGCTCATCTGGAACATAGTAGGGGATTTTTTTCTTATAATCATTTATGAGATAGACATCCCATTTCTGATTATCTGTATCATATTTTGCTGATATGTTAAGGAGCTTTCCGTCATTCATTTTTGTTCTGATTTCAATGTAAGTGCCATCCGATTCCTGCTTCATATTTTCATAGGTTGAGGATGCTATGGAACTGTTTGTCAGATCAGCAAGAGCATCTGTATAACATTGGATCAATTGTGGCTCGTTTGGAATGCTGCCAGTATGGACAGCATCAGGGGATGTAGTAATAATAGGATATGAGACAGGGGCGAAGGCAGGATCTGATTTGACATATTTTAGAATAAAGACTGCTGTGATGATACCTACTAGGACAGAAATTAAATCTATTTTCTTGCGAAAGTCCATAAAAACTCCTTTCTAAAACAAAGCAGCGTTAAATTATCTGCTTGTTGTGGATACTTGCCTATAGTATAGACCATATACAAATAAATGTCAAAAAATGGCGCCGTTGGGCTATGAGAGCAACAGTACCTTGGGAATGTACGAAATAGTGTTATATCTGTCTGAGATGTCTGCTTGATAAAAGCAATTTCCTGTGATAAGATGAAAATACAGTTTTTAAGCTTGATGGCGGGATTAAGTTGTCGCCGTCGGACTGGAAAGAGGTGAACTATGAAGGAATTCCACATGAAACCATTTGCTGGCAGACCGGATATTCATGTCTGTGTGCCAGGATCTAAGAGTATTACGAACAGGGCACTGCTGATGGCAGCACTGGCAGAGGGAACCAGTGTACTGAGAGGGATTCTCTTCAGTGATGATTCTAGAGTGTTTATCGAGGCGCTTCAATCAATCGGATATGAGATCTCAGTGGATGAAGGGCGTGCGGAGGTGGTGATCCATGGCTGTGGCAGGAAAATCCCGAAAGACAAAGTATCTGTCTATGTGGGAAGTGCTGGGACAGCGGCACGTTTTCTGACGGCGATGCTTGCTCTGTCAGGGGGGGAGTACGAACTGGCTTCATCAGAGCAGATGAAGACCCGCCCCATGCGTCCCTTGCTGGAAGCGTTGGAACAGATGGGAGTATTGTTTGAATACAAAGAAAAGCTATACTCATTTCCCTTTCGGATTCTTGGCAGGGATATCCAGAAAAAAAATATTTACAATCAAGACCATCAGGCAGGTGCTCTCCAGAAAATTTATCTGAATATAGATGAGAGCAGCCAGTTTCTCAGCGCACTTCTTTTATCTGGTGTGCTGTGTGAAAAAGGGTTTATTGTGGAACTGACAGGAAAGAGGGATGCCAGGGCATATGTGAAGATCTCTATGAAGATGATGGAGGAGTTTGGCTGCCATATGGAGCAGGCGGGCGAGAATGAATATCATATTCTGCCAGGGCAGTCTTATCAGGGAAGGGAATACCAGATCGAACCCGATGTGTCGGCGGCATGTTATTTTTATGCCATGGCGGCGGTGAATCATGGTACTGCGCTGGTAGAGCATGTCCATTTTGACAGTACACAGGGGGATATCCGGTTTCTGCATATACTGGAAAAGATGGGATGCCGGCTGGAGGACACAAAAGAAGGGATCCGCCTGATGGCATCGGAAGCAGAAGGACTTCAGGGTGTTGATGTGGTAATGAGTGATTTCTCAGACCAGACCATGACACTGGCAGCGGTGAGCATCTTTGCAGAAGGAATGACGACGATACGGGGAGTGGGACATATACGGAAGCAGGAGTCCGACCGGATTCATGCCATTGTGACGGAGCTGCGCCGTCTCGGTATTGCCTGTGAGGAGCATGAGGATGGGCTGGTGATCCATCCGGGACAGGTCAAGTCCTCTTTTCAGGCACCCGTGATGATCCATACCTATGAAGACCACCGGATGGCGATGGCATTCGCTGTGGTTGGGACAAGGCAGGAGGGTATTGTGATCTGCGATCCTCTGTGCTGTCGCAAAACCTATGAAGACTATTTTCAGGTATTGACAAATCTGGGGTTACGTTTACAATTAGAAGAGTGAAAGGCGAATAGAAACAGCATGATATTTCGTAATGGACGGAGGTTAGTATGAAGAAGATCATAGATATACTGAAGGAAAAGGTGACAGAGGGATTTGTGAAAGCGGACTATGATGCAAAATACGGTTTTATCACCAACAGCAACCGCCCTGACCTGTGTCAGTACCAGTGCAATGGGGCTATGGCAGCGGCGAAGGAGTACAAGAAAGCGCCCATTGCGATCGCTGGCGATGTTGTTGCCGGATTGGCAGGGGATGGCCTGTTTGAAAAGATTGAGGCAGTGAACCCTGGCTTTATCAATATTACAGTGAGTGGGGCGTTTCTTGCCACACAGGCAGAAAAAATGTGTACGGAGGAGTATTTTGGACTGGAACTGCCTGAGACACCAAAGACGATCGTTATTGATTATGGTGGTGCCAATGTGGCAAAGCCTCTTCATGTGGGACACTTGCGCTCGGCTGTTATCGGTGAGAGTATAAAGAGGATCTGCCGTTATATGGGAAATCATGTGCTGGGGGATGTCCATCTTGGTGACTGGGGGCTGCAGATCGGGCTTATCATCACAGAGGTGAAGAAACGTCAGCCGGCACTTCCTTATTTTGATGACAGCTATGATGGTGAATACCCGTCAGAAGCACCATTTACCATCAGTGACCTGGAAGAGATCTATCCCTGTGCCAGCAGCTATTCTAAAGAGCATGAGGAGTATTTGGAAGAGGCACAGGAAGCTACTGCAAAGCTGCAGGAGGGGCATCGGGGATACCGTGCTCTGTGGCAGCATATATTGAATGTGTCCATTGCTGATCTGAAGATGAATTATGGAAGGCTGAATGTGGAGTTTGACCTGTGGAAGAAGGAAAGTGATGCTGAGCCATATATCCCGGATATGGTGAAGAAGCTGAAAGAGGATGGGTTTGCCTATATGAGTGAAGGGGCCCTGGTAGTCGATGTGACAGAAGAGAGTGATAAAAAGGAATTGCCGCCATGTCTTATCGTCAAGTCCAATGGTGCCACCCTTTATGCCACAACGGATCTTGCTACCATTGTAGAAAGAGAGAAACTTTATCAGCCAGACCATATTATTTATCTGGCCGATAAGCGTCAGAGTATGCATTTTACCCAGGTATTCCGTACCGCAAAAAAGGCGGGGATCGCCAGAGAAGATGTCCGGCTTGATTTCATTGGTTTCGGTACCATGAATGGTAAGGACGGAAAACCTTTTAAGACAAGGGATGGCGGTGTACTGCGTCTGCAGGAACTGTGCCGGATGATCAATGAAGAGGTCTATCAGAAGATTAAGGATAACCGGGATTATAAAGAAGAAGAGGCACGGGAGATCGCAGAGAAAGTGGGGATTGCAGCACTTAAATACGGTGATCTGTCCAATCAGGCGTCGAAAGACTATATTTTTGATATTGAGAGATTTGCCTCTTTCGAGGGAAATACCGGGCCATATATTTTGTATACCATTGTGAGGATCAAGTCCCTGCTCAGTAAATATAAGGAAAATGGCGGTATTCCGGAGGAGACAGCAGAACTGCTGGCACCAGCCAGTGAGAGCGAGACAGATCTGTATCTTACATTGAATAAATATGCGGACACCATAGAAGGTGCCTATGCAGAACTGGCACCACACCGGATCTGCCAGTATGTCTATGAATTGTCAGAGGCATTTAACCATTTTTACCATGAGACGAGGATCCTGGCAGAAGAGGATGAGAAAAGAAGGGCTTCTTACCTGAAGCTGATCGGACTGGTTCAGCGTGTGCTGGAGCAATGCATTGACCTGCTGGGATTTGAGGCACCAGAGAAGATGTGAGGCAGCGGCAGTCCGTGTTTTAGCTAATATTGGAAAGGATGAGAGAATATGTATCGTGAAACAGCACGTCTGATCATGTACAGCAGACTGGGAGAGGATAATATTTTGTTGAAACTGAGTGAGATCTTCGAGAGGACACAGAAATGTGAGGCCGTCAGCAGGGAACCATTGGTGCGGGATGTGTATGACCAGGTTTACCGCATTCTTGACCTGTCTACCCGGTATGGTTTTGATGAGAATTTGTGGCAGTGTTACATTGCCTATCTGCTGGCGACCAATGAGAATCCTTTCAGTATCATATGTGAGACAGTGGGGGCATCGGCAGATGCCACAGTGAATACCATCGTAAAACAGGATATGGATTGTTTTTATCGGTTGTTTCACTATGATTTTTCAGAGGTACAGGGTTCCCTTGGCGTGGACTGCTTTGATATCCTGACCCATTATCATTCCATGGCAAAGGCAGAAAATACCTACAATAGGAGTGTCAGTGAGAAAGTGCGTGCATTGGCGGGAAAGCTCCGTGAGGCAGAAGATGGCGCTGGCTTTTTTGATATTGTGACAGCGTTTTATAAACAGTATGGTGTTGGCAAATTTGGGCTGAATAAGGCATTTCGTGTGATACATAAGGGAGAGGATGCCATCCTCTCACCCATCACCCACACAAGCGATGTCACACTGGACCATCTCATTGGCTACGAACTGCAGAAAAAGCAGCTGATTGAAAATACAGAGGCATTTGTGGAGGGGAGAAAGGCGAATAACTGCCTCCTTTACGGAGACAGTGGAACCGGTAAATCCACCTGCATCAAGGCAATACTGAATCAATATTATGACAGGGGGCTGCGTCTGATCGAGATCTATAAGCATCAGTTCAAAGACCTGTCGAATATAATAGAACAGGTAAAGAACCGGAACTATAGATTTATCATATATATGGATGACCTTTCTTTTGAGGAATTTGAGATAGAATATAAATATCTGAAAGCGGTCATCGAAGGCGGTATGGAGGTGAGACCGGACAATGTGCTGATCTATGCCACATCAAACCGGCGCCATCTGATCCGGGAGACATGGAGTGACCGCTCAGATATGTCGCAGGATGAACTGCACCGCTCAGATACGATGCAGGAAAAACTGTCATTGGTGGCACGCTTTGGCGTGAGTATCAATTTCAGCCGGCCACAGAAAAAGGGATTTGATGAGATCGTTCTGGGACTGGCAGAGAATGAGCCAGAGATCACACTGGGGGCTGAGGAACTTCTTATGAAAGCAAATGCCTGGAGCCTTCGGAATGGAGGGTATTCCGGACGGGTGGCAGAGCAATTTATCACATATCTGAAATCCATAGCAAAATAGTGAATGGAGATTTTTATGTTTGAACGTTTTTTTCCGGATCATACAGTATCCTCTACTTATGAGATTGATTATGAAAAGCTATACCAGCAGGGATACCGGGGAGTGCTCTTCGATATTGACAATACACTGGTGGAACATGGAAACGCAGCAGATGCGCGAGCGAAGAAATTATTTGCCCGGTTGAGGGAAATTGGGTTTGAGTGCTGCCTGATCTCCAACAATAAGATGAAACGAGTTTACCGGTTCAATGAGAACATCGGGGTCCATATGGTCTTTAATGCACATAAACCAGGGAAAAAGGGGTATTATTATGCCATGGACCTGATGAATACAAGACCAGAAAATACGGTATTTGTGGGCGATCAGCTTTTTACAGATATTTTTGGAGCGAAGCGGATCGGGCTGAAAAATTATCTTGTCAAGCCCATCAATGCCCGCGAAGAGTTTCAGATCATATTGAAACGCCAGTTGGAACGGGTTGTTCTCAGGGAATACCGGCTGAAAAAGAGGGTAGAGAAGAGGAAGAGAAGATGGAAAAGGGAATTGCAGAAAAGATACTCCAGGATGCGCCAGTAGAGGGCATTTTGCTGACAGATCCGGCAAATATGCGTTATGTTGCCGGATTTACAGGGGAGGGTTATGTATATCTGTCCGGGAACCATATGCTGGTAGTGACAGATTCCCGCTACACGGTGGCCGCCGCATCAGAATGTCCGGGGTATCAGGTGGTAAAATGGAGTCAGGATGGTTATTATGAACCATTGATAAAAGCGTTGAAAAAGGATGGCATACGGACTCTGGGAATTGAGGATGAGGAGATGACCGTTGCCGGATTAGACAGATTGTGCGGGGAGATCAAAGAGGCGGGTGTGAAAGAACTGGAGACAGAGCCATTAAAGGATTATGTGACAGCGTACCGCGCCGTGAAAACCACCGCAGAGATTGCACGGATTAAGGAAGCGGAGGCTATTGGTGACCGTGCTTTTGCCAGGATTCTTCCTAAACTTGGTACTGGCATGTCAGAGAAACAGGTCGCTGCATGGCTTGAATTCCTGATGAAGGAAGAGGGGGCAGAGGGATTCAGTTTTGATACCATTGCCGCATCTGGCATCCATTCGGCGATGCCTCATGCAGTTCCCACAGACAGAAAGCTGACAGAGGGAGATTTTCTCACTATGGATTTTGGCTGCAGGTATCGGGGATATTGTTCTGATATGACGCGTACCGTCGTTATAGGGCAGGCATCCGAACGGCAGAGGGAGATCTATCACACGGTTCTCCGTGCGCAGCAGGCAGCACTGGAGGGGATGCGTCCGGGCATGACAGGGAAAGAGATTGATGCCCTGGCGAGGGATGTGATCAGGGAGGCAGGATATGGCGACTATTTTGGACATTCGTTGGGACATTCAGTAGGGCTTGAGATTCATGAAAGGCCTGTCTTTTCAACAAAGGAGGAGACTGTGATCCGGCCGGGAATGGTGATCACGGTTGAACCGGGAATCTATATTGAAGATTTCGGCGGCGTGAGGATCGAGGATGTTGTGGTGATAACAGAGGATGGCTGTGAGAATATCACGTATTCACCGAAAGAATTGAATGAGATCATTTAGGAGGAACGGGAGAAGTATGAGACCAAAGATATGTGTGCCGATTGTGGCGTCTTTGCGGGACCAGATCGTGAGAGAGGCAAGAGAGGTATCCCGGCTGCCAGTACAGATGGCAGAGTGGCGCGTTGATTATTATGCTGGTTATGAAAGAGAGCTGCCTGGCATAGTAGAAGAATTAAAGAATGTGCTGGGTGATAAGGAACTGATCGTGACTCTGCGCACGGAACAGGAGGGAGGCGAACCGAACGGCTCCCGTTTTGATTATTTTGGTATGTTGGAGGAAGTGCTGGGACAGGGCAGGGCAGATTATATTGATGCCGAGATCAGCCGGGATCCGGAACGATTGACAGCACTATGCCGGAAATACAAAGAAAACCCCACGGGGATCATCGGATCATACCATGATTTTCATAAGACCCCCTCTAAGGAATTCATTGTACAGATGGTGGAAAAGGCAAAACAGTGCGGCTGTGCCATCGGTAAATTTGCCTGTATGCCTTTGGTGCCCGAAGATGTAGATACGCTCCTGGCGGCAACATCGGAGTGTAAGGAGAGAGAACCGGAGTTTCCTGTTATCACTATGTCTATGGGGGAAATGGGAGTGGATTCGCGTCTTTATGGCGGGCTGTATGGCTCAGAGGTTTCTTTTGGATGTGCAGGACAGGCATCGGCGCCGGGACAGGTTTCCTATGAAAGAATGACAGAAGTCTTTGACAAGATCTATGTAAATGGGAAGCATATCTTTCTCATTGGGTTTATGGGGACTGGCAAATCTACTGTTTCCAAAGAGCTGCAGTACCGTTCCGGTAAACCGGAGATTGATACCGATGCCTGGATCGAGGAACAGGAGGGGCGCAGCATAAAGGAGATCTTTGAGACAGAAGGGGAAGGATATTTTCGCCAGAGGGAGACTGCCATGCTGGATGAACTTGGTGTGATGAGGCCGTCTGTAATTTCCTGCGGAGGAGGCATGGCGCTGCGTGGCCTGAATGTCAGGAAGATGAAAGCGCTGGGAAAGGTGGTTCTTCTGACGGCGGCGCCAGAGACGGTCTATGAACGGGTAAAGGCAAGCGACAACCGGCCCCTTTTGCGGAATCACATGAATGTGGATTACATAAAGGGGCTGATGGAGAAACGCATGCCTTTTTATGAACGGGCAGCGGATATAAGTATTGTGACAGATAACAGGATGATATGTGATATCGCAAAGGAGATATTGGAAAGGGTATAGGGAATTTATGGGTTTTGAAAGTATATTATATGCTGATACAGGGCAGGAGACGGTTAAGTCAGAGCCTGTTTATTTTCAGGATCTCCGGCTGGATTATCTGATGGGGATACTGGAGCGTCCAGTGAAGGAGTATGCAGTGCAGCAGCATTACTATACACTACCGGCGACAGCAGGTCTGATCCATTACCGCCATGAGGTTTTCAAGGACTTGTCTGTGCCGGCATTATATGAGGGGATAAAGCGGTTTTGCCTGAAGATGCAGAGGGCCCGCCGTGCCAGTGGTCTTGCCAGTGAGAGCCAGGAGGCAGTTCAGGCAGCAAGTTATCATCTGGAGGCTGCTGCTTTTTATTGGGAAGGGCTGCTTGCGTTTTGTCAGGAGCTATCCGATTGTGAGTTGGTATCTCAGGGAATGCGTTCTCTGAGAGAGTATCTGGAGAAGCACATGTCGAAGCTTCAGCAGGAGGGATTTGAAGAGGCGCTGAATCGTGCCCGTGAATTTTTCTCAAAGATCCGTTTCCGGCTTATTGTAGGGGATGAGCATATAACCGTGGAGGAGCTGACAGAGGAGCCGGACTGGACAGAAACGGAAGGAGAATCGGTCTGGGAGAGGAATTATATGAAGGAGCTGGCAGAGCTTCTGAAATTGGAGACAGATGGGGAAAAGGACTATATGGAGGGCATTTTTCCCAATGTTCTGGAACCCTCATATCTGGAACTGACCATGATCCAGATCCTGCGGAAGAACAATCCGGAGATTTTCAGGGAGATCCGGGAATTTCATCAGAGATTTCCGGAATTCTATTCCGATAAAATATTGAGATTTGAAGAGGAAGTACAATTCTATATCAGCTTTATGGAATTTAAGAAAAATACAGAGAAACTGGGGTATTCCCTGCAGGAACCATGCTTGTCACAGGATGGCCGGTTTTCTGGTACAGGGGTGTATGACCTCGCTCTTGTATGGGTAAATGCAGGCAGGGATTATATGGTAGTCGCCAATGACTTCTGTTTTCCTGAGAAACCTTCTTTCTTTGTGGTCACAGGACCAAACCAGGGTGGTAAGACTACATTTGCCCGTTCTGTGGCACAGGCATTGTATTTTGCCATGATGGGACTGTATGTCAATGCGGATACTTTTCTTTTTCCATGGTTTGATGGGATATCTACCCACTTTGAGATGGAAGAGAAGCTGCAGTCGAATTCAGGTAAATTAAAGGATGAGATAGACCGTCTGGCGCCTATGATGCACCAGAATAAGAAACGCCACTTTATTGTACTGAATGAGCTGTTTACCACAGCAACAACCCATGATGCCCTGATTATGGGCAAGAAGGTGATGAAGTATTTTCTCATGAGGGAGTGTTATGGAATCTATGTCACACATATACAGGAACTGGCTGAAGAGACAGATACTATCATCAGCCTGGTGGCACAGATCGAGCAAGGGGAAGAGGACAGGCGGACGTACCGTATGCTGCCTATGGCAGCCCAGGGATATGGGTATTCGGATTCCCTGGTAAAGCGGTTTGAGCTGCGTTATGAAGATCTGATAAGGAGGCTGACATAATGGATTCTTGTTTGCTGTATCGTGATTCCTCGACCGATGGGAGGAAAGGGTATTATTCAAGACGTGATATTACCAAGGACTTTAATCTGGATATCCTGTTTCGGACTATGGCAAGAGAAGATGTCCTTATATTGGAGAAAGTCCGCAAGGTTGTTATGATCCCGCTTACAGAACCAGAGGAAATTCTGTATCGGCAGGAAATCCTGCAGGAACTGTATCATTTCGGTTATCTGGCAAAGGGAATGTACGAATGTGCGCTGCGCCAGGAGAAGGCACTGCAGAAGTACAAAGAAGAGAAGGAACGTTTTTACAGCCGGTCCACAAGGAAGATCGGGGAGGTTCTGGAGACGCTTGCCTATCTGACACAGGGACAGGAGGAACTTATTGGCCTGCAGAAGATGTTGGAAGAATATGCTGACAGGATGCAGTCAGAGGGATTGAAAAATCTTCTGGCGAGGTTAAGGGCACAGCCATTGGAGGAGATTGGAACAAAGCTGAAAGAAATGGAGTTCTTTGTATCAGGTGGCGAGATCGGGTGTACAGTGCAGTTCGGTGGTGGTATGAAGATGGACCAGGTTCGGGTGAACTACTGTGACAGTAAAAAAAGGCGGGGAGCGCAGTCTACAGTGCGGGGCCTGCAGAAGTTTTATAATAAATTTGTCAAAAAGAATACGATTCCCATTAATTCCAATGTCGTTTTGCGGGAAGAGGTGGAGCATCTGAAAGAATTTTCAGTGGAACATATGCTGAAGATGTTCCGCCCTTATCTGGGAAGGATGCTGGCCTTCTTTGAACACTTTATTGAAGAAATTGCATTTTATATGGGCGTGATCCAGTTTATGAAGCGTATGAAAGAGATTGGAATACCTCTGACAATGCCTGTTCCGGGTCCGGCTGGTTCAAGGGATACTGCTTTTGAGAATCTCTTCGAGTTGTCTATGGCGGTCTATATGCAGTATATGCCAGTGGGAAATGACCTTGTGATGCATGACAATATTCTGACTCTGGTCACTGGGGCAAATCAGGGCGGTAAGTCAACATTCCTGCGAAGTTATGGAATTGCCCAGTTATTGATGCAATGTGGGATGCCGGTTCCGGCAGCGAGCTTCCGTGCCCCGGTCTACGGGCAGATATTTACTCATTTCACAAGGCGGGAGAGTGAGAAGATGGACAGCGGCCGCCTTCAGGAAGAACTGAAGCGAATGAGTGATATGGTCAGTGCTGCAGGGCCAGACAGCCTTTTTCTTCTGAATGAATCTTTTGCCAGTACAACAGAGAAAGAGGGGGCACGTATCGCAGAGGCGATTCTCCGTGCTTTTTATGAGAAAGGGATCACTACGATGATGGTTACACATCTGTATCAGCTTGCCAGTGAATTGTATGGGAAGAGGCTGTCAGGTACTACATTTCTGGCAGCAGAGAGACAGGAGGATGGCACCAGAACCTATAAGATGGTACCAGGTGCGCCGAGTCATACAAGTTATGGGACAGATCTGTTTCAGGTGCTGGAGGACGAGCTGACAGACAGTACAAAACCGCAGTTCAGCTAGAATAACGGCACAGTTAAAAAATTTTTACTTGAAATATGCCAGTAAATATAATAAAATAGAAAAAGATATGTACATGAACCCATTATATGGGAAACATAAGGAGGAACAGTAGAAAATGGTATCAGCAGGAGAGTTTAGAAACGGTCTTACCGTGGAGATTGATGGAACCGTTTATCAGATTGTAGAGTTTCAGCATGTAAAACCGGGAAAAGGTGCAGCTTTTGTGCGTACTAAGCTGAAAAATGTTGTGGATGGCGGCGTGGTAGAGACGACATTCCGGCCTAATGAGAAATATCCACAGGCACATATTGATAAAAAAGAAATGCAGTATCTGTACAATGATGGTGAGATGTACAATTTCATGGATAACGAGACATATGAGCAGATTGCCCTGACTCAGGAGGCAGTGGGAGATGCCATGAAGTTTGTAAAGGAAAATGACAATGTAAAGATGGTTTCCTATAAGGGCAATATCTTTGCCATTGAACCACCTATGTTTGCAGAGCTTGAGGTGATTGAGACAGAACCAGGCGTGAAAGGTGATACAGCTACGAATGTGACAAAGCCGGCTACTGTAGAGACAGGTGCACAGGTTGCAGTACCGATCTTTGTAAATCAGGGAGACCGGATTCAGATCGATACCCGTACTGGTGACTATCTGAAGAGACTGTAATATAGAATTAGGAGTTGACGGACGGCACTGCCTTCTATGATGGCAGTGCCGTTTCTTTAAGAAACTGGCAATTAATTTAAGTTAAGGAGAAAATGCAGAATGCCTCTGACACAGAAAATGGACATAATTGCCCATGTGCACAGTGATTTTCGTGATAAATTCGGTATTCCAAGGCAGAGCAGCCTGGTGCCGGAGTTGGAGTCTGTCCTTATCTTTGAACCAGAATACCGAAATATGGATGCTCTGAGGGGACTGGATCAGTTTTCCCATATTTGGCTGATATGGCAGTTTTCAGAGAGTGTCAGGGAAGGGTGGTCACCAACAGTGCGGCCGCCGCGGCTTGGGGGAAATGAGCGGCTTGGTGTGTTTGCTACCCGTTCGCCTTTTCGTCCTAATGAGATCGGATTATCTTCCGTGCAGTTGCGATATATTGAAGATACGAAGAATATGGGTCCTGTCATTCATGTGGCAGGTGCAGACCTGATGGATGGGACGCCTGTCTTTGATATTAAACCATATCTTCCTTATGTGGACAGCCATCCAGAGGCAGATGGCGGATTTACAGAGAATTACAGGGAATATCATCTGCAGGTTGATTTTCCGGAAGAGTTGATGGAAAGAGTTCCAGACAGCAAGAGAAAGGCATTGTGTGGCGTGTTGGCAGGAGATCCAAGACCAGCGTACCAGCAGGATCCAGATCGGATCTATGGCATGAATTTTGCAGGGTATGAGGTAAAATTCAGGGTAATGGCAGATGTATTGATAGTATTGGATGTGCAGACAGGAGAAAGATGAGTATGGAGTATGAGAATCTGCAGCATGAGTTTCCGCCTGTGTGGGATGAGAGTTCGGAGATATTGATATTGGGCAGTTTTCCTTCTGTAAAGTCCAGAGAGGATGGTTTTTTCTACGGACATCCAAGAAACCGGTTCTGGGATGTGCTCTCTGCCATAACGGGATCCTTAAGGCCAGTTACCATAGAGGAGAAAAAGGATATGTTGATTTCTGCCCATATTGCAATATGGGATGTGATCGCCCGCTGCCAGATCAGGGGATCCAGTGACAGCAGCATCCGGAATGTGGTTCCCAATGATATTTCGGGGATTCTTGCGAATGCTCCTATCCAGAAGATATTTGCGAATGGAAGGACGGCGGGAAAGTTGTATGAAAAATATATTTATCCGGATACTCAGATACCAATCACAGTATTGCCTTCTACCAGTCCGGCAAATGCTGCATGGACAAGAGAAAGGCTTATTGAGATTTACAGGGAAAATATTATTATTCCTGCTTAGCTAAAGTCAAATACCCCGCCCCAGAGGGGCGGGGTATTTGGTCTACGCTCCGCTTCGGTCGTTGCTAAACGAACATCCGCTGGATGTTCAGCAACCCTTGCGGGCGTGCTCGGATGATGCAAGCTTGCCTGCACATCCTCACTTTGCCTTCGCGGGAATAAAAATGGATAACAGTGATCTGTTATCCATTTTTTATGTAAGCAATAATTATAGTTAGAATAAATTGGAAAGAGAGGAGAAAGCTTCTGTGATCTCTTCCACAGAATTTTCGATATCTTTGTAGATATCATCTGACTGGGAAGAAAGATCCTGCATACTCTTTGCCACAACAGCAAAACCGGCGCCTGCCTCTCCGCTTCTTGCTGCCTCAATACTGGCATTCAGGGCCAGGATGCGCTGTCTGCTCGATATTTTCTTTAAGTGGCTGGTATATCCATTGATCTGGGTAACTGTCTCTGTAGACTGTGCAATACCTTTCTGCACAGCTTCCAGATGAGTGCTGTTCATCGACTTAAAATATTCAAGATTGACCAATTGGTTTGTGATCGTCTCAAGAAGACCTGCTGCAGCGCGGATCCTTTTCTCTGTGCTTCGAGGCACATCTTTCAGGGCAGCGATGTATTCATCGGGGTCAATACCGAGTTCTCTTGCTGTGGAACGGAACTGTTCCTCGTCTGGTTCCATGGGAAGTACCTGGCCACCGATGATCGATCCGACTTTTTCGCCGTTTATAGTGAGGTCGAAAGCGAAATCCATCAGCCCGGCATGGCAAAAATAGGTACCAGAACACTCGTTATCACATTTTACACAACGTCTGTTGCCTTCCTCGGAACCGCGGGTATACTTCATACAGAAATCAGTAAAATTGCTGCCTTCTGTAATGTATTCTCCATTGATGCCTACAGCAATTGCCGCAAGTCCGGTGGCGTTGGAAAAATCGTCCTGAATCTTTTGTAGTTTTGATAAATCCATAAAATCTTTTAATTCCATATGTTCTACCCCTTTTATTGTTTAATGTTTACTTTAGTAACCGTACACAAATTAATAACTATATATTATCACAATAGTAAGAGAAATGCAATTATGAATTTCCTGTTGGTTTTTATTGTTTCGTTCTTATTTAAAATTGTCAGAATCATCCATAAAATTTACAGATTGTTTTGTATGCAGGCTACAGCGATGACTGCGAGGATGCCGCCAATGGATGAACCGACGAGGTTTACCGTCAACTGGTATCCCCAGTCTGGTTTCTCTCCGTTTTTATTGGGGATTGGCAGGATGGCAAACCAGATACTGCTGAAAACGGAACGCATGGCATTCATACTGAAACCAGTGCTGTTCAGGCTGAGGGAGAGGAGGGCAACAGCGGCAAATCCTACGGCGCCAATGACCAGTGCATTTCCTCCGCTATATGTAATACAAAGCAGTACGAGGAAAAGGAACAGAAAGGTTGCCAGAACTTCCTGTACAAAATTTAGTGGTACATTTTTTTCTACAGGATAAGCAGAAAAGATGCCTCGTTTAGAGCCATCAGATGCCTTGAAAGAATCCCAGAAAAAGACCATACAGGTTATAACGGCTGTGCCAGCAGCGAGGAATTCCATAAGGAGATATAAAACTGCATCTGTAAAGGAAAGATGATTCCAGATAACATTTCCCAGTACGGCACCAGGATTCAGGTAAGCGGGACCGCCCATTGTTACGGCAGTGGCAAGGCCAAGTCCCACGGCAAGCCCCCAGGCAACTACCAGTTCCACATAGTTGAGACTGGAGACCAGTGTTTTCTTGAGGGAAATGTTGCACATGTAGGCATATCCTCCAAGAAGAAATACAAGACTTCCAGCATACTCAGCAAGGAATTTCATAGTAACACCGCATTTCATTTGTTTTTTTGAGTTATTGTGTCGATTTATGTAATTTTAACAAATTAAAGACATTTTGTCACCTGTTTTTCGACATTATAGCAAAAAATATTGCATTATACCTCATGGGGGTATATAATGAAGATGTTTCAGGTTATCAGACAGGAGGATTTCTATATGGAAAAAGAAAATAAATGCTGTTGTGAGAGAAAGAAGGAACGGGACGATAAGGAATACCGTGATCTAATCCACAGGCTGAACCGGATAGAAGGACAGATCCGGGGGATCCGGGGGATGGTGGAACGAGATGTTTATTGTACCGATATCCTTGTCCAGGTGTCAGCAGTAAATGCTGCATTGAACAGTTTTAATAAAGTTTTGCTTTCCAACCACATAAAAACATGCGTGACAAGGGATATTAAGGAAGGAAAGGAAGAGACAGTGGATGAGCTTGTGCATCTACTACAGAAGCTTATGAGATAGATTCAGTATAAGAATGGAGGATAGTGTGGAAAATAAGCTTGATAACTTATTTTTCACACCACTATTTGTGCCGAAGCGTCACAAATAGTATTGATGCACAGAGCAAAAACAGCTATGCTGTTTTTTGCTCGTGCTTCCTTCGCTGACGCTTCGGAATGGAGGATATTATGGAACAGTATACTATTACAGGTATGAGCTGTGCTGCCTGCAGTTCCCGTGTGGAGAAGGCTGTGAGTAAGGTAGAAGGCGTGACTTCCTGTTCTGTCAGCCTGCTGACGAATTCAATGGGTGTGGAGGGCACGGCGGCAAAAGAGGATATTATCCATGCGGTGGAGGAGGCAGGATATGGTGCCAGCCAGAAAGGAAGCAGAGAACAGGGAACAGATTCTGTTGATATGGATGAGGCACTGGCAGACCATGAGACACCCCTGCTGAAGAAACGGCTTTGCGCATCGGTTGTATTCCTGCTTCTGCTTATGTATCTTTCTATGGGAAATATGATGTGGGGCTGGCCGCTGCCTTCTGGGATGGAAGATAACCATGTGGCCATGGGGATCCTGCAGATGCTTCTCACGATCGTGATCATGGTGATTAACCAGCGGTTTTTTATTAGTGGATTTAAGAGCCTGTGGCACAGATCCCCCAATATGGATACACTGGTGGCTCTGGGGGCAGGGGCAGCATTCCTTTACAGTACTTATGCGCTTTTTGCCATGACAGATGCCATGCACAGGATGGACATGGCATCTGTCATGTATTATATGGATGAGTTCTACTTTGAGTCGGCGGCGATGATCCTCACTCTGATCACGGTGGGGAAGATGTTGGAGGCAAGGTCAAAGGGGCGGACGACGGATGCCTTGAAAGGGCTGATGAAGCTTGCTCCCAAGACAGTTACTATCTTACAGAATGGAACAGAGAGGACAGTCCCTGTAGAACAGGTAAATAAAGGAGACGTCTTTGTCGTCCGTCCCGGAGAGAGCATCCCCGTGGATGGCGTGATCCTCCAGGGGAACAGTGCTGTGGATGAATCTGCATTGACAGGGGAGAGCATCCCTGTGGATAAGGAAACCGGGGATATGGTCTCTGCGGCGACGATGAATCAGTCCGGTTTTATCCGGTGCGAGGCGGTCCGTGTCGGTGAGGATACGACATTGTCCCAGATCATACAGATGGTCAGCGATGCGGCAGCCACCAAGGCACCTATTGCCAAAGTGGCAGACCGGGTATCCGGGGTATTTGTGCCAGTGGTGATCGCAATTGCAGTGGTTACTTTTCTTGTGTGGATACTGTGCGGACAGACTTTTGGGTATGCACTGGCAAGGGCGATCTCTGTCCTTGTTATCAGTTGTCCCTGTGCACTGGGGCTTGCGACGCCAGTGGCCATCATGGTGGGCAGCGGTGTGGGTGCCAGAAACGGTATAATGTTTAAGACAGCGGCATCGCTGGAAGAAGCTGGCAAAGTACAGATCGTGGCATTGGATAAGACGGGTACCATCACCAGAGGTGAACCAGAGGTCACGGATATCGTTCCGGTGGATGGTATCGCAGAGGAAGAACTTCTTTCTGCAGCATTTTCCCTGGAGAAAAACAGTGAACATCCGCTGGCGAGGGCGGTTCTCGCCTATGGAGAGAAGATGGGGTACCAGGCAGATGAGGTGACAGATTTTCAGGTGCTTCCT
The DNA here is from genome assembly GCA_947643415.1 of uncultured Clostridia bacterium. Lineage (GTDB taxonomy): Bacteria > Bacillota > Clostridia > Lachnospirales > Lachnospiraceae > Eubacterium_F. The sequence goes on from CANRWA010000011.1 coordinate 76,892, forward strand.
GGAAATGGACTGACTGCCGTGAGAAAGGGAACTGTCTTATATGGCGGTAATTGGGAATTTATCTCTGATAAAGTTACGGTACCAGAGGAGGTTAGAAGAAAAGCAGATTCTTTGTCTTCTCAGGGAAAGACGCCATTGTATTTTGCTATTGGAGGGGATCTTGCCGGGATCATTGCAGTGGCAGATGTGATCAAAGAGGACAGCCCGCAGGCGGTTCAGGAACTACAGAATATGGGGATTCATGTTGTAATGCTGACAGGCGACAATGAGCGGACGGCAAAAGCTATTGGTTCTCAGGCAGGGGTAGATGATGTGATCGCAGGAGTCCTTCCTGACGGGAAGGAAAGTGTGATCCGTACATTAAAGGAAAAGGGAAGGACGGCAATGGTCGGTGATGGCATCAATGATGCCCCGGCGCTGACAAGGGCGGACACAGGAATCGCCATTGGGGCAGGGACAGACATTGCCATTGATGCAGCGGATGTGGTGCTAATGAAGAGCAGGCTCAGAGATGTGCCGGCAGCCATCCGGCTGAGCCGGGCGGCATTGAGAAATATCCACGAAAACCTTTTCTGGGCTTTTATCTATAATGTCATCGGCATTCCGCTGGCAGCGGGTGTGTGGATCCCTGTATTTGGCTGGCAGCTCAATCCCATGTTTGGGGCGGCAGCCATGAGCCTGTCGAGTTTCTGTGTGGTGACAAATGCATTGAGGCTCAATTTTAAAAAGGTACATGATGCGCGCCATGACTGGAAGCGGTCAGGCAGGCGTGGTGTAATAGATCATATCGATCAGAATGAAGTAGAAGAAATGGAGGATGGTGTAATGAAGAAGACACTGGAAGTAGAAGGAATGATGTGCGAACACTGTGAGGGAAGAGTGCAGAAGGCACTGGAGGGCATGAACCAGGTGGAGCAGGCAAAGGTCAGCCACAAGAAGGGAACAGCAGTTGTAAAACTAAATGAAGAAGTGGCAGAAGATGCACTGAGAAAGGCTGTGGAGGATCAGGGATATCGAGTGGTCTCCATAAAATAAGAATGAGAGTCATTGAGCTATGTCTGGTAAAGCGCATGAGAGCTGGTTATAAGAAATACCTATAACCAGCTCTTTGCTTTTCATATTTTACAATAACAGATACCTATGGTATGATGGGTTCATGAAGAAAATCAATGTGAAAAGAAAAGGGAGGAAAAATAAATGAGTAAGAAAACAAGAGAACAGAGGAATCTGAGATTTGAAACATTACAATTACATGTAGGACAGGAAAAACCGGATGCTGTGACGGATGCCAGGGCAGTGCCGATCTACCAGACCTCTTCGTATGTATTTCGCAATAGTGAACATGCCGCAGCCAGATTTGGATTGTCAGATCCTGGCAATATATATGGACGGCTCACGAATCCGACAGAAGATGTATTTGAGCAGCGTATTGCAGCGCTGGAGGGAGGTGTTGCCGCCCTGGCGGTTGCCTCTGGTGCAGCGGCGCTCTCTTATACATTCCAGAATTTGGCACAGAATGGTGATCATATTGTGGCAGCAAAGAACATTTATGGCGGGACATACAACCTGCTCGCCCATACACTTCCGGATTATGGCATCACTACAACATTTGTAAATCCGTCAGATTTTGATGAGATCCGGAGTGCTATACAGGAGAATACCAAAGCAGTATTTATCGAGACATTAGGTAATCCAAATTCAGATGTGGTGGATATTGAAGAAATTGCAAAGATCGCCCATGAAAATAAGATCCCGCTGGTGATTGATAATACATTTGCCACTCCGTATCTTGTTCGCCCGATTGAGTTTGGCGCGGATATTGTGGTTCATTCCGCAACGAAATTTATCGGAGGGCATGGCACTACTATCGGTGGCGTGATTATAGACAGCGGTAAATTTGACTGGGAGGCAAGTGGGAAGTTTGCTTCTCTGACAGAGCCGAATCCGAGTTACCATGGTATCAGTTTCACCAAGGCAGTGGGGGCTGCTGCATTTGTCACAAAGATCCGTGCCATCCTTCTGCGTGATACCGGAGCCACACTTTCTCCATTCCATGCATTTATCTTCCTGCAGGGGCTGGAAACGTTGTCTCTCCGGGTGGAGCGTCATGTGGAAAATGCACTGAAAGTGGCAGAATATTTGAAGAACCATCCACAGGTAGAGAAAGTGAATCATCCATCTCTTTCAGATGATCCGGGGCAGCAGTCTCTGTATCAGAAATATTTCCCCAAGGGCGGTGGTTCTATTTTCACCTTTGAGATCAAGGGGGATGCACAGAAGGCAAAGGATTTCATAGATAATCTGGAGCTGTTCTCGCTGCTTGCCAATGTAGCAGATGTGAAATCCCTTGTGATCCATCCGGCATCCACGACTCATTCCCAGCTCAGTGAAGAGGAACTTTTGGAACAGGGGATTAAACCTAATACGGTCCGCCTCTCCATTGGAACAGAAAATATTGATGATATCATTGAAGATCTGGAAGAGGCATTTAAAGCAGTGGGACAGTAGCATGAAAGACACAAAGGAGGAAGATATGGACTTTTCCAAAGATCAGAGAGAGCGTTATTCCAGGCATATTATATTAGATGGGGTTGGGGAGTCAGGGCAGAAGAAACTGCTTTCTTCTAAAGTACTTATCATAGGGGCTGGTGGTCTGGGGGCGCCAGTTCTTATGTATCTGGCAGCATCGGGCGTGGGTACTATCGGTATTGTGGATGATGATGCAGTAGAACTGTCGAACCTGCAGCGCCAGGTGATCCATGGCACACCGGATGTAGGGATTCCAAAGGCAGAGTCGGCAGAGAACACGGTAAAGAGACTAAATCCAGATGTCAAGACAATTGTTTATAAAGAGAGGGTGACAGCCGGAAATATCTGCGATATAATAAAAGAATATGATTTCATTATTGATGCTGTGGATAATTTTTCGACGAAATTCCTTATCAATGATGCCTGTGTACTGGGGAAAAAGCCATTCTGCCATGCAGGGGTGAAGGGCTTTCAGGGACAGATCATGACTTATGTGCCGGGACAGGGTCCCTGTTACCGATGTCTCTTTGAAGAAATCCCGGAAGAGGGTGAGGAGGATGGCATTTCGCAGAAAGGGATATTGGGGACCATACCTGGGATTCTGGGAAGTCTGCAGGCTCTGGAGGCACAGAAGTATCTCATAGGGAGTGGGAAGCTTCTGACAGGAAGAATGCTGGTCTTTGATGGTCTGGGTATGAGGTTCCGGACTGTGGGCATACCAGAGAATTCAGAACATTGCAGGGTGTGTGGCACAACAGCAGATATCACATCATTGCAGGAAGAGAATTATCTGTCAGTACATTAGCGCCGTTGAGCTAGGTTGAAAGAAGAGGAGGTATTCAGTTTGGAGACGGATAATCTGTTTTCAAGGACAGAACTTTTACTGGGCAGGGAGTCCATGGAGCGGCTTGCTCGCGCCAGAGTGGCAGTTTTCGGCATTGGAGGGGTGGGAGGGCATACCGTGGAAGCACTGGTGAGGAGTGGAGTGGGAGCTATCGACTTGATTGACAGCGACACCGTGGAACTGTCCAATCTGAACCGTCAGATCGTTGCCCTGCATAGCACCATTGGGAAATATAAGACAGAGGTGATGAGGGACCGTATACTGGATATCAATCCGCATTGCAGGGTGGAGGTACATAACTGTTTCTATCTGCCAGAGACAAAGGACGAGTTTGATTTTACGCAGTATTCTTACATCGTAGACGCTGTGGATACTGTGACGGCGAAGATACAGCTTGTGATGGAGGCACAGGAGAAAAGGATTCCGGTGATATGCTGCATGGGTGCGGGGAATAAACGGAACCCGGTAGAATTTCAAGTGGCAGACCTATATGATACAAGTATGTGCCCCCTTGCGAAAGTTATGCGCCGGGAGTTAAAAAAAAGAGGAGTCGAGAAGTTGAAGGTAGTATATTCAAAAGAGGGACCAGCCCATACAGGGAACCGGGAATGTCCTGGTTCTTTGGCGTTTGTTCCCTCAGTGGCAGGACTGATCCTTGCTTCTGAAGTTGTGAAAGATCTCACAAGAAATGATAATACAGATAGGAATAGATGTTGTAGAATGGATTTATCAACTCGAAAGGAGGTAGCTCAACGGCGCCAATTTGAACCCGCCGTTGAGCTAAATAAATGAATAATCTACAACTAATAGAAAAGGTACTATATTATATTGATGAGCATATATGTGAGGAACTCACTTATGAACGTTTGGCAGAGGAGTTCGGTTACTCATCCTTTCATTTCCACAAGATTTTTTCATCAGTGACAGAATTAAGTATAACAGAGTATATTCGAAAGCGCCGTCTTACCCTGGCACATAAAATATTATGTGAGACAACAGAGAGCGTTGCAGATATTTGTTACAGAGTCGGTTTTAATAGTATTCAGACTTTTAACCGAGCGTTTAAGGATACTTTCAGAATGCAGCCACTCGTTGCAAGAGAAAGACAAGCAAAGATTACATATCGGAGTGTAGAAGAAATCGTTACAGGATACTTAAAACGTGTTGCGGTAGAGGGTGTATTTTCCATAGAACCACGTTTTGAAGAACGGGAAGAATTTGCAATTGCCGGATATCGAAAACATACCAGAGATGGCTTTCATGTCATAGGAGAGTCGTGGTTCGAGCTAAAGGGCAACTTAAATGCCATTCAAAGAAAAAATGAACATACTATGTACGGCTTTGAAGATTATTCGGAAGAATTCTGCCCTGAACCATTATCATTTTATTATATGGCAGGAGTAGAAGTGGAAAAGGATACACCCCTTCGGGAAGGGATGTACCGCAAAGTAGTACAAAAGGCAAAGTATGCTGTGTTTACGGTGAATGGCAATAATACTAACGGGGAAATTGGTGAGGCATTCAAATACATTTATTTTGTATGGCTGCCAAACTCAGAATACTGTATTGATGAAAATGCGTTATTTGATTATGAATTTTATGATGAACGTTGGGATTGCCAGTTTGGAGCAGCACAGATGGACATTTATGTCCCAGTTAGAAGAATGGAGGATTAGTTATGGCATTTTGCGGCATATTTAAAGAGTTCATCCCAATTCGGGTGGATGAGGATATTTATCTTCGGCAGCATGAACCGGAAAAGGATGCCAGGCCATTTTGGGAAATATATTATGATGAAGAGAATTTTACATATTTCGGAGGCTACAAAAGACCTCACGATTGGAATGAGGAGAGAGAAATTCGGGCTGAAGCAAGCCGTGTAAAGGGGTTTAATGGTAAGCGGGAATATCCCTGGGTTGTGACATATCAGGGGGAAGTGATTGGTCAGATACAGTTGTTTAATTTTTTTAATCATAATACTTGTGCAGAGGTTGGTTATTTTATCAAGAAAACTTATTGGAATCACGGGATCAACACAAAGGTATTAAAAGCAGTGTGCAGATTTGGGATAGAAACTATGGGCTTGGAAAGAATTGAAGCATTTGCCCATGTGGATAATATCGGTTCAAACAGAACATTACAAAAAGCAGGTTTTGTCAAGGAGGGAACGCTGCGAAAAAGATTTGAAGTAAAAGGGGAATTGTATGACTGTAATGTGTATTCATTTGTGAAGGAGAATTTGGAAAAGTAAATAAATCGGACAAGAAAGCGGTTATTCGGGTGAATGGATAGAACAGTTTTTCAAATAACGTAAAGGAATGGTTATTGATCTGAAAGATATTATAGCAAGGTATAGAGGAAGTATTAGAGGGTCCTCGTCCCGGTCATAGCCGAGGAATCTTCCAAACGGCATCGTGACTTTGCCGTCTGCGAACCGTTTCCTCATGTCCCATGTGCAGTTCCCCGAAATGCTCCGGATTCCCTCATGCGCCAGCGGGGACATGATGGTAAACAGCAAATTGCTAATCGAATTTAATCAAATCAGATCAGATATACCTGCTTTGCGAAAAACCATATTGTCTTTCCCACTTCTTTGTTATCTAAATACTCTAAATTATTGCGGAAGCTGCTCTGTTTCTTCTAATACTCCTATTTTCTCAAATAAACGGACCGTATCAATGATCGGAACCAGATTATGATCTGATACAATCACATTCTGCATATACCGTTGATTTGTGTCATTAAATATTGACGGAATTTCATAAATATTTTCAGGCGATACATCAACAACGCAATCTACGCTTTCCGCAGAAAATGCCAGCATTTTTTCATTAATCGTAAGAATAATGACCATTTTACTCACAGAAACTGGTTCAATATTAAATAATTTATATATGTCAAATACAGATATACCCCCATAGCGGCACTTCATAATCCCACATATATAAACAGATTGCTTATCAGGAACATTTATTATCTCCGTGTTTGGAAGTATTTCTTTCACTTCATTTATTTTTATTCCATAATGTTCCCTGCCAATTTTTATAATCATAAATCGTTCTTCTTGTTTCAAAATAGTTACGCCTCCTTACAAAATTCTGATTTTACTGCATCCATTTCTGCCTCTCCGGTATCGTTCAAAACACAAATTTATGAAATCTGTAGAATATGTCTGATCCCCTATTTCCCAAGCATGATAGACTGTTGTTTCAGCATTCTGTCCATCCATTTTTCAATCCATCCTCTTTAATTCAACATGCAGAGAGCGGTTCATAACAACATTAAACAAGAGGCTGTTCTTTGCAGTAGAGTATTCTGCTGCTTCTTCAATAAATTCTTTTTTTCATGGTACTGTTCCTCCAATCTCTTTTTTGTGTGTTTCTGCGTATCAATTTAAGACGCATTTTCGCTTATCTTCTCCATCTTCTTAACTTCTTTAAAGCAAAGGATCATACAGAGGATAAACGCCAATACATCTGTGGTCGGCCCCGCCATAAGAATACCTGTCAGCCCCCAAATCCTCGATAAGATCAGCATTGCAGGGATATA
>CANRWA010000012.1 GCA_947643415.1 uncultured Clostridia bacterium
GAAACTTATTAACCAAGTAGTCTTATTGACTACACCATTATTATACTAGGGGGTGGGAACATGTTATTGTGGTGGAAAGAATATATCCATGAGTGGAGAATGAATTTATTTATAATCCTGCAAATGGTGATCGTTCTCTTCTTTGTAAATACCCAGGTATCACATCTTGTAGAAGAATGGGGGAAACTGAACAGCCTGCTAAAAACAGAGGATAATTTATATTTTTATGAAAATGCCCTGGCAACTATCTGTGGGAGCACAGGTTCCCAGAAAGCTTTCCAGTATGCCGAAAAAAAACTGGCGGAACTGGATGGCATGGAGGAAATCGCCTATGCAGCAGAAGTGTCCTGTCAGATTAATGGTTATCAGAATAGAATTACCACAGATAATTATATTTCTAACCTGAACATGAATCCCCTGTTATGGAAGGGAATACAGTATCCATTAGTGGAAGGAAGGTGGTTTCAGAAACAGGATGCCATAGATGATATGCTGCAGGTAGTCATTGGCGGTGGCCTTTCAGAAAAGTATAAGGTGGGAGATTCTTTTATCCTGGTATATGATAATGGGATAAAGCGGAATGCCATAATCATTGGTGATCTGGGTACTGACTTTGACATCTTGGATAATGCATATATGTACGCGGCAGCAGGAGAGACGATAGATGCATATGTCGTACAGCACGGAGCAGATGAAGATATTCTGCTCTCTAATGATGCCAGGTGGTTTGAAGAATTACAGGATGAGGCAGCTTACCCTTCTTCCTCTGCCCTACTGAAGATAAAGCCGGGGACAGACTTGGCTTTATATGAAAAATATGGGGTTCTTTCCTCTTTTGATAAGATTATGAAAAATACAAGAGAACGGTGTGATGGTTATGTCATAAATGCTATTAACTACAATGCGGTATGGATTCTGGTAATCCTATTTGGAGTGATGGGAGTTGCTTATCTTTCAGCACAGAAAAGGCGTTATATATTGGGAATCTATTCGTTGCTTGGAATGTCAGGAAAACAGATGTTTGACCGGCTTTTACTACAGAATCTTCTGACTTATGTTCTGGGAACAATAGCTTCTTTTCTGATAGCTCCCTATATATCTGGTATTTTAAATTATGCAGTGGCAGAGATCACGATAGCAAATGTGATCGCTATGGGGGTGCTGACTGGCATACTGATCCTTGTCAGTTGCCTGTGCAATTTGTATATCAGACAGATCGAACCAAAGGAAATCCTGATGCAGATAAAAGAATAAATACGGATTCAAAAGAACTATTCAAGCAGACGAAGGAGTGAGGTAAGATGGGTATTTTAGAAGCAAAAAAAATCGAAAAGATCTATAATCAGGGAAAGAGCAACGAAGTAAGGGCACTTAACCAGGTGGATGTAGAAATTGCAGAAGGAGAATGGATCTCCATCATGGGAAAGTCCGGTTCTGGAAAATCGACGCTCCTTCACATCCTGGGACTGGTGGATAAGTATACATCTGGTTCTCTTATTTTTGATGGGCAGTGTGTGGACCATCTGGGACAGAATAAGGTAGCAGATATCCGCATGAAGAAAGTAGGTTTTATCCTACAGGATTTCGGTCTGATCTGGAATATGAATGTCTTTGATAATATAGCGACACCGCTTTATCTGGCAAAGACTAAGCGAGGCAGGATAAAAGAACTGGTAAATAAAATAGCGGGGGAACTGGAGATCCAGGATCTCTTAAAAAAGAAAGCAAAAGCACTTTCAGGCGGACAATGTCAGCGGGCAGCGATCGCAAGAGCCATTGTTAACGATCCTAAAATCGTATTTGCTGATGAACCTACCGGAGCATTGGATAAAGAAAATGCAAAAAATATCATGGGTATTTTTTCAAGAATCAAAGAAAATGGCACTACCATCGTTATGGTAACTCATGATAAGGAAATATCCCAGCAGGCAGACAGAGAGATCCTGATATCTGATGGCAGATTAGTGATATAACTATCAATCATTAGCAAATAAGCCCTGAAAAAAATCAGGGCATTTTTATTCACGCAAAGGCAAAGTGAGGATGGTGCAAATTTATTTGCACCATCTGAGCGTGCCCGCGGGGTATTTGACTGACAGATTGAATCCTATTTTATTGTTTCTTCTCTGGCATTCTGCCACAGTGCAGGCAGTCGCCATTGCAGTTGTCGCAATCCTCTCCCTGTTTCTCCCCACCCTTATCATGGGCAACATAAGTAAGGATAAAAATAGCCGCACACACAATCACGACCACCAGTAAGATCTGAATAATACTCATCAATAATACCTCCTTCACATAGTCTTCCGTTTCTTCAATTCCGGACTGATCTCATATAAGAAACGTGAGATCTCTGCTTCTTTCTGAAAACGCTCCTGGACAAATGACAGATGCAGATGCTCCTTTGCTCTTGTCATCGCCACGTAGAGCATCCTCCTCTCCTCTTCTATATTACCCGACTGCACTGCCTTTCGATACGGACTGACATCCTCATTCACCGTAGGAATAAAAACAGCACGGAATTCCAGACCCTTTGAGCCATGCATCGTCATCAGGTTTACCCCCTCTTTCTGCTCCGGCATCTCTCTCTGGTCTTTCCGCATCTGTTCCAATGTCTCCCCATAGCCCTCCACGAAGGCCAGCCACTCTGGCAGGCTTTTGCAATCCCGTGCCGTCTCCTGTATCTCCTCCAGCACCTCAAACCAATCATCCGCATTCATATTCCTCTCTTTCGCATACTGCTCAAGAAACTCATCGTATCCGATTCCCTTGCGGACATAATGCAGGGCAGAATATGGTGACATTTTCCTCATGGCACGCAGTTCATTTTCAAAATCATTAATCCGCTCCAGCATCCACATCTGATTCTTTCGAACGTAATACCCTTTCAAGCCTCCAAATGTAACATCCTTTGTATCAAAGGCAGCACGGCTGAGATAACGCACCGGACGGTTGCATATCCGAAGAAACTTCTCACGGCTACGGTCTCCCAGTGCCAGCTCGGCATAACAGACCAGATCCTTCGCCAGCCAGGTGTCAAACATATTTGGCAGATTTTCCTTCATAGTAAAAGGAATCCCATGTTCCATCAGTTTCCCTGCCAGCATCCGCATCTGCATATTGGTACGAAAAAGGACTGCCATATCCTCATAGTCCACTCCCTCTGTCTGGTACACGCTGATCTGCTGTACGATCTTCTCAGCCTCCGAGGAAAGATTGCGGCACCTGCTGATATGTACCCCTTCCATCTGCCCCACATGAGACTGGATCTCCTTGCCAAACCGTCTCTTATTATGTATGATGAGTTTACCTGCCGCTTTCAGTATCTGCGCAGAACAGCGATAATTTATATCCAATGTAACACGTTCGGCATCTGGATAGTTCTTCGGAAAAGACAACATGATATCTGGCCTAGCCCCCCTGAAGCCATAGATTGACTGGTCATCATCTCCTACAATGAAAATATTATCCTGGGGGCTGGCAAGCATACGTACATTTTCGTACTGCAGCCTGTTAATATCCTGAAATTCATCTATAAGGATATACTGGAATAAATTCTGCCATCTCTCTCTGATATCCGGCCTCGCCACCAAAAGCTGGTAAGTATATACCACCATATCATCAAAATCCAGCGCCCTGTGACGCTGCAGCCGCTCCTGATATCCCTTATAGATATCCCGGAACACCTGCTCCGGACAATTGGCAGAATAATAGCAGTCAATGTCTATCCCATCCCCCTTGACCTTGCTGATCTCCTTTTCGATGTCCTCCAGAAATTCCCTTCGGTCCTCCACATCAAATCCTGTCTCCTGTAAGGCTTCCTCCAAAAAACGGTATTTCAATGCCGGGGTCACGATATCCTTTGCCTCATAGTGGTACGCCGCCTGGAGTATCTGAAAAAACACAGAATGGAATGTGCCAAACCTTACATGGTAACGCTGCCCCTCTGTCATCTGTTCGAAACGCTCCCGCATCTCCATGGCTGCTGCCTTCGAAAATGTAACAACCAGGATCTCTTCCGGCGCCACGCCATGCTCCTCAATCAAATATTTCACCCGGTTCGTGATAACAAAAGTCTTACCCTGAGCCCGGACCCGCAAGGCACATAAAGGGCCCCCTGAAATGCCTGATCGCCTGGTTCTGTGCCTGATCAAATTCTGTATTCATAGGATTCGTCCTCCTCTTCATTCAGCAAAAAGTTCTTAATATCATATGGTGTACCATCAAATCCCAGATATTCTCTCTCAACATATTTATCAGTAACCGGAAACACATCACTGATAAAAAAAATTGATTTCCCAGTGGTTCTGCCAACATGGTAATAACATGATCTTAGATCATTCTCAGACAAATTAACGTAACGTATGATCCTCTGTTTATGTACCTGATCCCGATGATGCCAGTCTCCCATTGGTATCGCCCAATATAAATCGTCTCTTTCTTTTAGTTTAAACAGGCAGACAACCGGTCTTTTTTTATTATCATTCCATTCTCCACCTATCATTCGAATAATTTCATAAAACTCACTCTTTACAAAATAGATCATTCCCTCTTTCAAATTATTCCCCCTTCCCCATTTTGCCAAAAAACCTCTGGCATATACCAGAGGTTTCAATGATTACCGCTCATTGTGAAGCGTCTTTGTACTTTCATAATATGTCACATATTCTCTTTTGTCAAGTCTAATTTCAAGGGTGAAAATATTGGAAATATTTATTGACCCCTATGCCCTCTCCCCCGAAAGCATTTCGATTCCCTTTCTGATGCGGCGGAGAGATTCTTCTTTTCCCAGGATCTCCATGATCTCATAGGCGCCCCCTGGCGTCATCTGCTTACCAGACACTGCCGTCCGCAGAGGCCATAACGCCTGGCCATTCTTGCATCCCTTCTCTGCCACATACTCCTTTGCCACCTTCTCGATCTCCCCAATAGAAAAATCTTCCATTGCCTCCAGCTTTGGAAGAAGCTCTGTCAATGCCTCCAGGGAGTTCTCAGAATTCGTCTTCATCTTCTTATGTGTATACATGGCAGTATCATATTCTGGCAATTCCTCAAAGAAATCAATCTTCTCCGCAATATCTGGAAATACCTCAATCCTTGTCTTTACCAGATCAGCAATCTTGCGAAGATCCAGCTCCTTCGTTATGACCTTACGGATCTCAGGAAGGGCATATCCATAATACCTCTCATCATCCATTGCCTTGATATATTCCCCATTCATCCAGCGGAGTTTCACAATATCGAATACTGCCGGTGACTTATTGATCCTTGTGTAGTCAAAAGTCTCTGTCAACTCCTTGAGACTATAGATCTCTCTGTCCTCCGCCGGACTCCAGCCAAGCAGCGCCACATAATTGACTACTGCCTCCGGTACAAATCCCAACTCCATAAGGTCTTCAAAAGAAGCATCGCCACGGCGCTTCGACAGCTTCTTATGGTTCTCATCTGTGATCACCGGGCAGTGTACATAGACTGGAATCTCCCAGCCAAATGCCTCGTACAGGCGGTTATACTTTGGCGCAGAAGACAGATATTCATTTCCCCGGACAACATGGGTAATTCCCATCAAATGGTCGTCAATGACATTGGCAAAATTATAAGTAGGGTATCCATCGGATTTGATAAGAATCATATCGTCCAGCTCCTCATTGGGCGCTGTTATTTTGCCATAGATCACATCATCAAAAGTAGTTTCCCCTTCTGACGGATTATTCTGACGGATCACATACGGTATCCCGGCTGCAAGCTTTTCCTCCACCTCTTCTTTGGAGAGGGACAGGCAGTGCTTATCATACTTCGCTGCGTCCTCACCTTTGGCCTCTGCCTCATCACGAAGCTGCTGCAGGCGTTCTTTTGTACAGAAACAATAATATGCCTCTCCCTTTTCCACAAGCTGTTTCGCATAGTCCAGATACATCCCTGTCTTCATCCGCTCACTCTGAATATAAGGACCACATCCGCCATCCTTATCCGGACCTTCGTCATGGTCCAGCCCAGCCTCCTGCATTGTCTTATAGATCAGTTCCATCGCACCCTCTACAAAACGTTCCTGATCCGTATCCTCAATACGAAGAAGGAAATCCCCCCCCTCATGTTTTGCGATCAGGTATGCATATAATGCTGTCCTGAGATTGCCCACATGCATTTTCCCTGTCGGACTCGGTGCATATCTTGTTCGTATTTTCTCCGTCATTTTCTCATTTCCTCATTTCTATTCATTTCTCACATGGCATCCAGATAGGCTTTCAGGCATGCCACCGTACCATCTATGCCACACAGGTCACTGCGGATGGACATATGGTAATTCAGTACATTATCCCATCGCTCACCAGAATGGTATTTGTAATAATTTGCTCTGCTCTTATCCTTTTTCAGAACCAGTTCTGCCGCCTTAGTCTCTGGCAGGGCATCAATCTGTATCGCACGATGTATCCGGAAATCTGGTGATGCACTGATAAAGAGATTGACCACATCCTGATAATCCTTGAGAATATAGTCTGCACACTTTCCAACGATGACACATGGCCCCTCTTCTGCCACCTTGCGGATCACGTTGGACTGCGCCAAAAAAATCCGGTCATCCAGTGACAGCCCTGCAAAACCGACCTCCTGGCTGGAAAATACATTCATTCCCATGGCGATGGAATACAAAAGGCTGTTACTCGCCTTATCCTCTGCCCGTTCAAATGCTGCCTCCGCAAACCCTGTCTCTTTTGCCGCCCTGGAGATAATCTCATTGTCATAAAACGGAATTCCATAAGAATCAGCTAACTTTCTTCCTATTTCCCGTCCACCACTTCCATACTGCCGTGTAATAGTTATAATTTTATCCATAACAAATCCCTCCTGTCTGAATATTCAGCTCCACCCCGGATTCTGGTGGTCTTCATTGTATATATTTATTTTAACATGAATTTCAGAAGGTCTGCAAGTATTAAACTCAATCAAAATAATTGTCAATCCCATCTGCGATACCCTTTACAATCTTCTTTTGATAGGAAGCTTTTGCCATCTTGCGGTCCTCAGACGGATTACTCATAAATCCCATCTCCACAATGGTTACTGGAACCTTGCACCAATTGATGCCTGTCATAGTGTTGGTATACATAACGCCCCGGTTTTTCGCCCCGGTCGCCTTGCACATTGCTGTCAGCACTTTTTTTGAGAGCTTCTGGCTGTTTTTGCGATTTTTCTTTGTCATATATTTATTGGAAGACTGCGGTGCGATCGTAAGAGCCCCTTTCACAGATGAACTTTCCGAAGAGTTGGCATGAATCCGGATAAATGCATCTGCCTTATTTTTATTCGCCACTTTAGCCCTGTCCACATTGGACAGCTTGACATTATTTTTGGTGCGTACCATGATCACTTTGTAGCCGCGCTCCACCAGCTCTTTCTTTAGCTTTTTTGCCACCTGCAGGTTCAGTTTATATTCTGGCAGATGGGTGACACAGCCGGATGTACCCCCTGTCACCTTTGCTTTCCTCGTTGACGATCCGGGTCCATTCGGTTCCGTAGCACTCATGGCATGAGTCTGATGTCCTGCATCGATCACGATCACTTTCTGATCTTCATCCCCACTGCCCGTAGCCATTGCCACATGCTGTACCTGAAACACACTCCCCAGTACTGCCATTGCCATTATCACTGCTATCCATCGTTTCATACTGATACCTCCCATTGTCTAGTTATATCTCCTATACATAATAATTGTAGTGCAAGATTGAGGAAATTGGCCTGCAAAGGAAATTCAGACCTTTTGACACCCTAATCTATAAGACAAAAGAGCCATCAACAACGGTTAATGGCTCCTCTGATTTATGCGGAGTATGGGACTTGAACCCACACGCCCTACGGGCACATGATCCTTAGTCATGCCTGTCTGCCAATTCCAGCAACTCCGCACATCTTAATCGCTGATCCATGTAAATCAACCAGCGAATTACATCTTACCAAAAAAGAAGCGTTCTGTCAAGCAGTTCTTCAAATATTCACGGAAATCTGCACAGAAGTTCCTCTTCTTTTATTATAATAATACATATTTGACAGTTTTTTCACATTATGATATTGTAAAAATAACGCAAATCAATTTTCACACAATATTTAAACTGTATGCCCATAGCTTAGAAAGGGATAAGTAATGATTTCAAAACTAAAAGAACAATTGGCAATCGATCTAAATTGTTCGAAGACAGATTTTGATAAAAATGAAAATACCATCAAAGAACTGTGCAAAAACCACTTGAGACGGCGAAATATTGAAGATGATTTACTTATGTTTATGGCTTGCTTTGGAAAAGGTACTGTGGTTACTATATGTGAAGATATGAAAGCATTCATGACTAAGTATGTAGCAGAGATGACCGGATTCCGATGCTTTGACATGCCTCTTAATGTGTTGGAGAATGAGTTAAAGAAATATGGAGGAATAATAAGTGAGATTGAAGAGTTTTACTTGTTAGAGAGTAGCAGGATTGGTCCAATAAATACAGGTTTTGATATAGAAATTCTAGAAGGGGCTATCATAAAAAAACTATATGAAGACCATAGATTTCACATGGCATTAGGATATTGCCAGGAACAAGAACACAAGGATATGCTTGCGGTAGTGGCATATGAGAATGGAGAAATAGTTGGAGTAGCCGGCGCAAGTAATGACACGGATCAAATTTGGCAAATCGGTATTGATGTAGTGCCGGAAAAACAAGAGCATCATGTTGCAACTGATATTGTCAAAATTATTTCAAATGAAGTTCTGAAAAGGGGTAAAATTCCTTACTATGGCACAGCTTGGTCTAATATTGCGTCGAAACGGGTTGCAGTTAATTCCGGATATAAGCCGGTATGGGTGGAAATGAAGGCAAAAAGGATTTGATTGGAGGATAAATATATGAATTATTGGCAGGGTGATAAAATTTGCTTGAGAGCCATGGAAGAAAGCGATGCAGAATTTTTCTACGAGACTTTGCAGGATATGGATATACAAAGAAATGAGACGGACATAAGGGTTCCTATGTCACATAAAGCCTGTGCGGATTTTACTTTGGAACAGGCTTCAAAAGGTAATGATAACTCTTCACCTTTTCTTATTATAGAGGATAAAGATAAGAACAGGGTAGGAATGGCTTCTCCATCCATAGAAGATAGCAGAGTGGGAGTTTTCACAAGTGGTATTTTTATCAAGCCGGAATTTCAAAGAAGAGGTTATGCAAAAGAAGCTATATTTATGATTATGAACTTCTATTTCAATCAGCTAAGATGTCAGAAATTTAATGCAAGTGTATATTCGTATAATGAACCGTCTAACAGACTTTGCGAAAAACTGGGGTTTGTCGTTGAGGGACGACGTAGAAATACAGTATTTGCAGATGGAAAATTTTATGACGAAATTTTGTATGGATTAACAAAAGACGAATTTTCAAATATAAAGCAGATCTTCGACGGCACAGTGTGTGGCAAAGACCATAGATAGTCTTTACCCATCTGGGGTTGATTTATTTCCCGAAGATACATGACTATGTTAAGGAACATCATTTACTACTGCTTTTGTAATCGGAACATTTGCCTTGATGATGAGTTTTATTACTATTTGTGACAAGAAAAAAGAAAAATAAGGGCAAGAATTAGATGATTTTAAAATTGTAACTGACCTGCATTATGTGTCAACCCTTTTTTTGCTGTATCACATTTTATGTGTCCAGCAAAAAGTATAACACAATTGTTCACTTAATACAAGTATCGCTTCCATCGGTTTAGGGCAATCGCTTAAAACAATCATTTTTCGGGCTGTGATATAAGGACAAGAGTCCGTATGGGATCCGCCCGCTTTGTAACAAATTTTTAAGCGATTGCCCTGCCACCGGTTAATATTCTGTCATAAACCACTGGAACATCTTATTGTTTCTTTTATAGATCGGTTTAAACTGTGAGTGTGGCAACGGACACCTCACCGATCCCGTCTCCACCGTGATGCTGATGATCTCCTTCTCATACACAAGCCAGTCAGCAAACCCGCCTGCAGCATCTGTGCTGCTGCTCTTCGGCATGAGGGCATATTTATTAAATGATGCGACCTTACCTGCGAATTCACTCAATTGCTCATACAGTTTCCCTTCTACATTAAAATCCCAGTACAGGACATTTCCCATGGAGTGGAGATTCAGCACTGCTTCCGGTTTACCCTCATTGATAAATTTCATAAGGGCTTTTGTCTCTTTCTCGCTGCCTGCTTTTTTGCCAAAATAGTTCATATAATGAGGTTTCTTTTTCTTCTTTTTGATAAATCCTGCCGGAAAATTATTGTTCAGGTTCACTCCCCTGGCATTGGCTTTCCAGATATCTGAATGTCCGATCTTCTCACATTTCTTTCGAAGCTTTTTATTGCGGATGGCATCAAACCCATATTGGGATATGCTCACCCCATCGGGATTGTCCATAGGAATAATGTAGATACATGTATTCGCAAACCGTTTCCTGTGATCCTGATAACTGCGCAGGATTTCTTCTGCCTGACGCATAATTACCTGGGTATTCAGCCACTCCCTGGCATGGATAGCCGCATCAATCACCAGTTTTCGGGAAGCACCACTGCTGCCTATGCGGAAACACCAGATCTCTCTGGAATCATAGGATTTCCCTATGCTCTTCAGGCCTGTCTTGCCAGGGTATTTCTTTATAAGGGCATGCAGATCCCTCGTCATATCTTCATAGTCATATAACTTATCCTTGCTGCTGACGATCCATGGTTCTTTCTGGACGATAACTTTTATCCGCACCTCATTTTTTTGTGAGCCCTTTACCTTCACGGTAATATATGCAGTACCATGCTTCAGCGCTTCGATACGCCCCCGCCTGCTGACTTTTATTTTCTTCTTATTCGTTACTGATATCGATACCTTTTTATAATCATAATCGAAATTAAGCTGTTCCGTATGTTTCTCATAGATATGGATGCCTTTTCCATTACTGACAGTGATTTTCTTCTGAAAATATATATAAATGTACTGTATGTCCCCTGTAGTCTTTGAGACAGCCTTTACCACGGTATAAAGTTTCTCTCCCTTTCCTTTTCTGTGGCACTTTACCAGGCCTTTGGAAGAAACAGAAGCCATCTTTTTCTTAACTTCCTTTTTACTTCCGCCGCCATAAATGCTGAATGTGGCAGGATGTGACATAGTAAGCTGCACACTATCCGTCGTATAGGATTGCATGTGATAGATCTTTTTGCCCTTTACCTTATGGTAATGAATCCCCGTCTGCCCGCCTTTGGCATATTTTGCCTCCTTATTCATCAAAACAAATTTAGCTGGTTTTGGTGCTGCCGTCTGAGTCGGTGCCGCTGTCTGTACTGGCGGCATTGTCTGTATCGGCTGTGGCGTCGCTGCCGCTGTTGGTGCCGGAGTTGGTGTGGATACCGGGTCCGGTGTATCAGATGGCGCAGACGTTTCCACAGGTTCTTCTGTCTGCTGTGGAATAGTCGTTTCTATGGCATCCATCCCGGCTGCAGATACTGTCCCCGTCCCTGTGCCAGACAGTCCTTCGGCAGTAAATAAAGAAAGAATAAGGATGCAAGCCATGGCTTTTCTTATTCTGTGTTTTCCCATATGTTCACCCCTTGTCGCTTTATATAGAAAGGGTACCTTACATAAGATACCCTTTCATTCTATTCCTAAAATATGAAATTTATGTGACACAATGCCACGACAGTAACCTGTTAAGCCAATTTACTCTTGGCAACTTCTGCCAGCTTTGCAAATCCTTCCGGATCACTGATCGCCATCTCGGACAGCATCTTACGATTCACATTGATCTCTGCCAGTTTCAGGCCATACATAAATCTGCTGTAAGAAAGGCCATTGATCCTTGCAGCAGCATTGATACGGGCGATCCACAACTGCCTGAACTGTCTCTTTCTCTGCTTTCTGCCTGTATAAGACTCCTCAAGAGCACGCATAACAGACTGTTTCGCAACACGGTACTGTTTACTTCTGGCACCTCTGTATCCTTTTGCTAATTTTAATACTCTTTTATGTTTCTTTTTTGCGTTTAATCCGCCTTTGATTCTAGCCATTTGTCATTTCCCTCCTTCGCGCCATTAGCTGTATGGCATGATCTTCTTCATTGTCTTTACGTTTGTATCATCTACCAGTGTGGACTTTCTGAGGTTTCTCTTCCTCTTGGTTGTCTTCTTTGTCAGGATATGGCTCTTGTTTGCCTTGAATCTCTTTAATTTGCCACTGCCTGTTACCTTAAAACGCTTTGCCGCAGCTCTCTTGGTTTTCATTTTCTGTTTTGCCATGATTTCATTCCTCCGTTATTATTTTGTGGCTGATAAAAACATTACCATACTTCTTCCTTCCATTTTGGCAGGCTTATCTACAACCGCAACATCTTTCAGCTGCTCATAAAAAGAATTCAGAATCTCCCTGCCAACATCCTTGTGTGCCATCTCACGCCCACGGAAACGAAGTGAGACCTTGATCTTATTTCCCTTC
Source organism: uncultured Clostridia bacterium (assembly GCA_947643415.1). GTDB lineage: Bacteria > Bacillota > Clostridia > Lachnospirales > Lachnospiraceae > Eubacterium_F. The sequence goes on from CANRWA010000012.1 coordinate 12,492, forward strand.
TGGAGAAATTTCTTTGTCTGATTCACTTTCGTATTCAGGTCATTGGTATCAATATTAGGGGAGAGACGGATCTCCTTCGTCTCAACTGTCTTCTGTTTCTTCTTTGCTTCCTTTGCTTTACGAGTCTGCTCATAACGGTATTTGCCATAATCCACGATCTTACAAACCGGCGGCTTGGCATTCGGTGATATCTTTACCAGATCCAGCCCCGCATCTTTCGCCTTAAAATATGCCTCCTTAGAAGACATAACGCCTATCTGCTCTCCGTTAGCTCCGATCAGCCGGACCTCTTTGTCACGAATCTGCTCGTTAATCATTAAATCGCTTATTTTTCCTTACCTCCTAATAAAAAAAGTAGATAACTGCTTTTAAAAGCCGGCTATCCACAATATAATAATTCCCTGTATGAGATGTATATCAATTGAAAGGGTTGAAACCGCTGACACGTGATAGCAAATGCTATGTGGCAGGGTGAGAGTGGATAACTCTGCTTCTTAACGCCTTTCGTAGTATAACACAAAGCAGGCAGTCCTGTCAAGAAAAATAGTGCTGACAAACCATCCCGAACTGGGAATCTCTGTCAGCACTTTATAACTACATTGCCAAAGGGGTGATAATGCCCTGGCTCATTTCGGGGAATTTTTATTTTAAAGATACCAATTTTTCCCCACACTTATGCTGTTCACAGGTAACATTCTCCGCCGTATACGGATTTGAATGCGAAGCGGTCATCCCACCCGCATCAAATAGATAAACCTGAGTTTCTCCCGGCTTCTTGTAGCCCAAAGATACGTGACTTTGACTTGATGGATTGCTGCTTTCAGCCCCAGCGGCAATCCATACACCCTCCCCACTTTCCGGCTCCTGGTTAAACACTTTAATTCCAAGCTCATCCCTCGCCACTTCCATCAATATTCTCGCAGCCGTACAATCGCAATAGCCGCCCTGGAATATCATGATTTTATTGATGATGGAACCATATGACCCCAAATATGTATCATCTATGGACCAATTTCCCCAGAATGTGGGGTTATACTCCTTGGAGGCAGGGTCTAGGCCCGGATAATGGTTTGTGCTGTTGATATACTGTGACAGTGCGGCCAGCTTATCTATATTTGTCATCCCCGGCTGCCAAAGCGCCTGTTTCACTTTATCGAGAACTGCATGGTATATCTTCTCATCCTGGCTGGAGTAAGTCGCCTGGTTGGTATAAGCGCCCTCCCGGTTCATGCCGTTGCTTGACAGATAAATATAATCCAATACTTTGTTCCCCTGTTTAGCTACTACCTTCACTACCCTTGTGCTCATCCCGGCTCTTATGGTCAGTTTTTTTCCGCTTATCGCTTCAACAAATTGATTTCCCGGCCCTTTGCTGGTAAATGGCTCCTGGAATGTAATGGGAACCCAGTTCTTCTGCCCTTCCTTTTCGTTCCATTCTCTCAGCTCTGAGGCAACAGATTCTATCTCCGAAACAGCAGGCGCCTGATATCCCACCCCCATGTCGGAAAACACATTGACAAGAGCCTTGGACGTTACATCCTCTACTGTAAACGTTACATTTTGGTTGATCCAGTATTCACTGCCATTACAGTAAAACTTAATCTGGTATGTGTTCGTCCCGTCCTCCTCACGGCTATAACATCCCTCCTCCTTAAACGTGCTTGTATTTGACCATGTCATCACTTTAAACCCGGAGATTGAAGCACTTTTTTTCGATTCGTCCACCGTTACCTTACAGGAAACCTGGACTTCCTGGGTATGGAGCATACAAATTGCTGTGATGACAGCGCTTCCTCCACCCACTGCTTTTACCGTCACGGTTTTCATTTTTTCCTGATCTGTCAGGCTCATCCCACGGAGGCTCACGACATCCGTATTGTCACAGGTCCAAAAGACGATACTGTCATTTGAATATGTGGACGGGATAGAAACCTTAAGTACAGCTGTATCTCCCTCGTTCATTTTCAGCGAGGCATTACTCAGGGAAACCTTTTCACTGCCGCTCGTTGTATTATTATCTTTGCTGTTGTCATTTGTATTCTTATTTCCGCTGCTGCCGGAACTTCCGGTTACTTTAAAATAATAAACTGCTTTCTTCCCGTTTTTAAATTTTACCGTAATCTTTGCCGTCCCAGCTTTTTTTGCCGTAACTCTAAATTTTTTGGAAGAGATCTTTTTCACAGTTGCGATCTTCGCGTTGCCAGACTTCACAGACTTAATGGCATATTTTGCGGTTTCTGTCTTCCTCTTCCCCTTTTTCACCGAGTACTTTCCTACGCTGTAATTGTATTTCGTTGTCTTTCCATTTTGAAACTTTACCGTTATGACAGCGGAACCATACTGGTATCCGGAGGCCACCTTGAACTTTTTGGATGATATCTTTTTCGCCGAAAGAATAGAGCGCTTACTGGATTTCACCGACTTAATCGTATCCTTTGTGGTTACGGTCTTTGACTCTCCCAGGGTAACACTTTTACTTACCGCCATCGTTTTTGCCGCAGCTTCTCCCGTGATAGGGACTGTTATACAAACAGCGGACAATGTTCCCATAAAAGCCAGAACAGCCGCCAATGCATACCGCATCTTTTCTCTCATGCCTTCTCCTCCTATATAATAATGGAGCTGTCAATCAGTTTTCAGCAGGCTTATACTCCGTACCCGTCAACTGTACTGTTGTGTTGCCAGTCACATTGAAGGAACCACTCAGGCGGTAACGTCCCAATCTGTCTCCTGAGCTTACCGATGCCCAGTCTTCATTATAGGAATCTTTATTTGTTGTATACTTCGAATATGCATATACCATATTTCTATAGCTGTCATCATCCTTTACCGGCAGCAATTCATAACTTCCCGCGCGAAGATATGCATACATACTATAATCTGCCCTATAATCAATCTGGATGCCCTCTGCTGTACTGCCATATGAGTTCATCAGGTCAATGCCTTCTTCATCATCATAGTAATCATATGCACCAGCCCCTGTGATACCTGTCGTAAACTTCACACAGAACTGTGGAATATCAAAATTCTTTGCAGCCGTCCCGGTATTAAATACATTGCCTGAGGAAGTATTGCTCTGTACTCCATTTACATATGTGTATATTTCATAATCTCCTGGAATCACTCTTGTCTTGTAAGTACCATCCGCTTTTGTGACCGCTCCCAGATCATATGAATTTCCATACGCATCCCTCTTTGTAGATCCGTATACCCTAACATATCTGGCAGGTGCCCCTGCAGCATCTTTCACTGTACCAGTAAAGGTAACGCCCTGCACAAGATTAAGGTTGTAAGAAATCGTTCCATTTATGTTTGCATCGCTGCGGTCACTTACCTTAGCCGTAAAATTATAAGTTCCTGCAGGCACAGCAGCCATTTTACCGCTTGCATCTGTCTTGGCATAGAAAGATCTTTCTCCCTCTTCATCTGTCTTATATTCACCAAGGGCAGCCGGTACCGATGTCAGTTCATATTTGTAATTTCCTGAGCCGCCTCCGATGATGAATTTTGTTCCATAAGCAGAATAAGAGGAGGAGTAAGAATTATCGATATTGTATACATAATTTTCAATATCCAATCCGGAAGCATCATTTCCGGCAACATTCGGATCATCTGGTACATAGGCAAGCTGATCCTGTGCAATGACAGTTCCCACCAGTCTGTTCTTGTCACCTACATAGAACATATATTTCTTTGTATAAGTCTTGCCAGACTCATCCGTTGTGGTAAGTGTTGCTGCTGCCCCCTCCAGGACACTGGTATATTTACCAGCCACACGCACGCTGGAACCGTCTTTGCTGACATAAGCCTTCAACCCGGCCGGAAGGCCTGTTACTGTTCGTTTCACATATCCAGTCGTAGGAACATCCTCATACCATGTAGCATTATATGTATCACCAACTGTACCAGTGATAAACTGAACTGTTTCCTGCACGGTATACTCACTGTCGTAATCTGGTACCTCTGCCACATAGATCTCTTTGGTCTTATCCACTGACAGAACTGGAATTGTAACATTTACATAAGAATAAGATGCAATGCTGCTGTTAGTATCCAGGACAATATCATATGTCTTTTTGTCAGCAGTTGTCACTCTCTCAATGCTCTCAGATGTTGTATACTTACCAGATGGAGTCTTCTTATTCTGAACAGTAAAGTTTGCAGCGGCCAGCTCTTTGGCGCTTGTCAGGGTGACACGTATAACCTTGCTGTTCACTACAGACAGGCTTGCGATCCCGGCACCTACCGTTACCTTACAGGTCGCCTTCTTGCCGCTGCCGTCTGCTGCTTTGGCAGTAATGGTAGCCTTTCCTTCTTTCACGCCCTTTACCACACCTTTGGAAGATACGGTAGCGACTTTCTTATTAGAAGTAGACCATGCAACCTTTTTGCTCACATTCTTTGTAGGAGATACCGTTGCTTTCAATGTCTTCTTTCCACCGACAGCCAGTGTAGCTGTCTTCGGCTTCATTGTTACCTTCTTTACTGCTGCCTTCTTTACAACAACCTTTATTGTTGCTTTTTTCTTAGAATTCTTTTTGGAAGTAACAGTCACCTTTGTTGTACCTGCTTTTACCCCCTTGACATAACCCTTGGAAGATACTGTTGCGATCTTCTTATTGGCAGATTTATAAGTTACCTTTTTGTTGGCCTTTTTGTTAGGTGTTACTTTCACCGTAGCAGTAATCTTAACTTTCTTCCCCTTTGCTACATATAATGTCTTGCCTGATGGTGAAGTAGCTGTAACCTTTTTCACTTTAACTTTGGCAGATGCTGTCTTTGGTGCCGCTGCAAGCGTTACACCGAAAACCATAGCCAGCGATAATGCACCTGCTAAAGCCTTTGCTGCAAATTTCTTCATAGAAATAAGCCCTCCCTTTTATAGTTTTGATATGAATTTAAAATTCATTTTATAACTGTAACACACTTTTTTAATATTCTCAATATAATAGTACTATATTTCACATTTTTCCACATTTTTCACAACAGCATATCTTGTATTCTTCTATTTTTCGTAATAAAATACATAGTATTAATCTGTATATGAGATAACTATGATAGAGGGTGAGATTTTGAGATCAATTGACAAAGCTTTCTTTATTATATGTCTTGTCCTGATGGGCGGACTTGCTGTCCTGGCTGTACTGCAGTCCACAGGCACTTTACTTCTGACGGATCTGGGATTTCCCTGTTCTTTCCGTCTTGTCAGTGGATATTACTGCCCCGGCTGCGGTGGCACTCATGCTGTGTGCGCCCTTGCCGCCGGTGACCTTATCACCTGTGCAAAGGAGCACGCTTTTGTACTGTATGCCACGTTTGGCATCTTTATCTTCCTCCTGTGGAATACTTTCAGCACGGCCTATAACAAAAAAACAGGCAGTGCAAAAATACCTGTGATGCATTTTCACACTGCCTACATATATGTCGGCATTGCCATTATATTCATTCAGTGGATCATAAAGAATGCATTTTTAATAATACATTCTTCCTGAGATATCTTCATTAAAGAACTGCTGCATCCATTCCATTACCTGGCGCCTGTCTTCCGGATCAATATATTTGAAAGATTCCAGATTTTCCATCGTCAGATTATCCCAGTTAATGATGGCAATGTAGCCCACCAGCATAAACAGGCTCAGACCAATGCCAATAATACCAAGTCCCATACCAATACCACCCATGATCTTCACGCTCTTATCCCTGCCGCCGATCAATGCGATAAGACCGAAAACCGCAGCGATCAATGCCGGAACAATGGCAATAACATAGATCCAGCAGCAACAAAGCGATATACCGCCCAGTGCCAGAGAGGCGATCGCCAGTGCCTTATGTTTCTTTTTCCTGCCATCCGGCGGGTTCGTTGAAAGATCATACTGGGGCTGATACTGAACTGGCTGCGGTGTACCGAAACGATTTGGTTCCTGATTCTGATTTTCGTTATCCATTATAACCCTCCATTCCTTATATCATGCTGCCGATGCCAAGAGCTGCTGTCGTGGCAGTTCCGGAAACTCCTGACAGGATCATTATATACATTACCGCCACGGATACCGCCAGGGCAAATCCTACTGCCCCTACCACGATCCCGGCGATGGCAGCATCTTTTTGGTTCGGATTATTTGACCGCAGTCCCAATACTCCCAGTACGACGGCAACGATGCCCATAACCAGAGATATATACCAGATACAGCAGCATATGATAGATAATATCGACAAGATCAGCGATATGATCGCTGGAATATTGGTTTTATGGTTCTCCTGCATCTTATTTTCCCCCTTCCATTTCCTGTTCTGCTTTACGGATCTCCTTTGTACGGATCTCCCGGCAGATATTATCGATAAATGCGGACAGTGGCATCTGTCCTTCATCCCCCTTAAAACGGCTGCGCACAGAGATCACGCCCTCTTCTTCTTCCTTCTGTCCCACAACGACCATGTAAGGAACCTTCTTTAAACGCGCCTCGCGGATCTTATAGCCAATCTTTTCAGACCGCCTGTCTGTCTCAACACGGATTCCATTCGACTTCAGTTCCTCTTCAACCTTCCGGGCATAGTCCAGATACTTTTCAGAAATAGGAAGCACCCTTACCTGTTCCGGCGCCAGCCAGGTTGGGAAAGCTCCGGCATATTTCTCAATCAGCCAGGCAAGTGTCCTCTCATAACAGCCCATGGAAGTCCTGTGGATAATATAAGGACGGACCTTATTACCATTTTCATCAATATAATACATATCAAACTGTTCAGCAAGCAGGGCATCCCACTGGATCGTGATCATAGTATCTTCTTTGCCATACACATTCCGGGCGTTAATATCCACCTTGGGCCCATAAAAGGCAGCTTCGCCTACATCCTCTGTAAATGGTATTTCCAATTCCAGCAGGATATTCCGGATATCACCCTCTGTCTTCTCCCAGACTTCCGGCTCACCGATATATTTTTCCCTGTTATCCGGATCCCATTTGGACAGATGGTAGGTCACATCCTCTTCCACCCCTAACGTCTGCAGGCAATACTGCGCCAGTGCAATACAGTCTTTAAACTCTTTCACCATCTGGTCTGGCCGCACGATGAGGTGTCCCTCTGAGATGGTAAACTGCCTTACCCTCGTCAGACCATGCATCTCACCGGAATCCTCATTCCGGAACAGGGTTGATGTCTCACCATAACGGCAGGGCAGGTCGCGGTAGGACTTCTGGCTCGCCTTATATACATAATATTGGAACGGACAGGTCATGGGGCGCAGGGCAAATACTTCCTTGTCCTTCTCCTCATCACCCAGTACAAACATTCCCTCTTTATAGTGATCCCAGTGCCCGGAAAGCTTATAAAGGTCTGATTTGGCCATCAACGGCGTCTTCGTCCTCATATACCCCCGTTTTTCTTCCTCGTCCTCGATCCATCTCTGCAGTGTCTGGATGATCTGTACACCCTTTGGCATGAGAAGCGGAAGTCCCTGCCCGATAACATCCACTGTCGTAAAGAGTTCCAGTTCTCTGCCCAGTTTATTGTGATCACGTTTCTTGATGTCCTCCAGATGCGCAAGATAGGCATCCAGGTCTGCCTTCTTCGTATAGGCCGTTCCATATATACGTGTCAGCATTTTATTTTTTTCATTGCCTCTCCAGTACGCCCCAGAGGATGAGATTAGTTTAACCGCTTTCAAAGGTTTCGTGCTCATCAGATGTGGCCCTGCACAGAGATCGATAAAATCTCCCTGCTGGTAGAAGGAGATCTCTGCATCCTCCGGCAGGTCCTCAATAAGTTCCACCTTATATGGTTCCTGGCGCTCCTGCATGAGTTTGACTGCCTCTTCCCTTGGCAGCGTAAACCGCTCCAGAGAGGCACCCTCCTTAATCACCTTCTTCATTTCTTTCTCAATCTTATCCAGTGCTTCCCGGTCCAGTGGTTCCATGTCAAAATCATAATAAAATCCATCCTCGATAGAGGGACCGATGGCACACTTTGCCTCTGGATACAGTCTCTTCACTGCCTGTGCCAGCACATGGGATGCCGTATGGCGGTATGCGGCCTTTCCCGCATCACTGTCAAATGTGAGAAGATTCAGTTCGTGTTCCCCATCCGCCACTGTCCGGAGATCCACCACTTCACCATCTAATTGCGCTACACATGCCACCCGCGCCAACCCTTCGCTGATGTCTTTCGCGATATCAATGATGGGCATCGCCTGTGGGTATTCTTTGCATGAGCCATCCTTTAATGTCACTTTCATTGCCTGCTTCCTTCCTTTCTCTATAATAATAAAGTCCCGTCCCCCTACACGCTCTGTGTAAGAAGGGACGAGACTGTAAAAATCTCGCGGTTCCACCCTTATTGGTGCCATTCATAACATCAGCACCCGGCTTCATTCTGACGGTAACGGCGTCCACCGGACCGGATTAGGGCCACTCCGAGGTAGTGTTCAAACGTTTCCCATGAAAGCACTTCCAGCATCTGTGCCTCTCTCTGGCATGTTCCGCGTCCTACTCGTCTCATCTGCGTGTTATTGCTATTATAGTATCTGGACCGTGAAAAGTCAACTGCCAGATTTCCCTATTTCATCATTGCACAACTTTTCTTTTTACGTTATACTTAGCTCAACGGCGGGTCCGAATTGACGATCCCATTAACAACAATTACATGCTATAAGGAGAACTACATGAAAGAAAACAATTTGCCAGAAATGTATGAAAAAGATGATGTGGAAGCCATAGATAGACATATCACAAAATATTTTGGGAAATACGACAGTGTATTCCATGAAATCGCCTCCCCTGATATTCATGTGGATATCTGCATCATCCCTCCCCATGATGATCAGGATTACTACATTCTGACTACAATGGGGATGGGAGCACATCAGATGAATGTACCGGAAGAGCTCGCAGAGTACCATTTGGAACGGGCAGAGCTTATGATCGCCCTGCCTTCTTACTGGAAGCTGGATCAGGAATCTATGCAGGATGAGCGGTGGTATTGGCCCATCCGCCTGCTGAAAAGCACTGCCCGCCTGCCTGGGGAATACGATACCTGGCTGGGCTGGGGACATACTGTGGCAGCGAGTGAAGGCGAAACCTATGCAGATAATACCGATCTCTGCGGCGTGCTGCTTCTGGATCAGATCCCTGGCGGCGAAGATGCCAGTGTCTGCAGGCTCTCTGGTGGCGATGAAGTAAATTTTTACCAGTTAATCCCACTGTACGGCGAAGAGATGGACTATAAATGTGATAATAATGCGGAAGCCCTGCTGGATCTGTTCGATGGCCTCAGTTTTGTTGTTGATATCAACCGCCCAAATGTAATAGAGCAAAAAAATGGAGGATTAACATGAACATTATTAAACCAAGCGTAGAGATCATTGATATGGATGACTACGGCAATATCATTAAGAAAATAGAAAAGATCGGACGTGTCTGTTACAAGAGTGAGTCAAACATCTCTGACGGTTCTGCAGAACGTTTTATCTCGAATATCCTGAAACGGGGACATGAATCGGTGATCGAGCATGAATCCATCACCGTCCGGATGGTCTGTGACCGCGGCATCACACATGAGATCGTCCGCCACAGGATCGCCAGTTACAGCCAGGAAAGTACCCGTTACTGCAACTACACAAATGACAAGTTTGGTAACCAGATCACAGTGATCGATCTCGCCAGCGGCTTTCAATATAATCTGGATGATGACAAAGACCTCGCACTCTACAAGGTATGGACCGAAGCCATGGAAAATGCCGAAAAGTCTTACTTTAAGATGCTGGAGCTGGGAGCCACGCCACAGGAAGCACGGTCCGTCCTCCCCAACAGCCTGAAGACAGAGATCATTGTCACCATGAATCTTCGCTCCTGGAGGAATTTCTTCCGTCTGCGCTGTGATTCCCACGCACATCCCCAGATGCGCGAAGTGGCAGGAATCGCCCTGGAAGTATTTAAGGAGCGGCTGCCAATATTTTTCTCCGACCTTTGATCCGGCCGGTTCTGGTTTCAGGAAAGATTGTGTCTGTATAGGGCTGCACTGCAGCCCTTTTTATATCTCCCTTGTCAGGATTTGGCTATTCTTTACAAAATCTTCCACTGTCTCATATCCAAGCCTCTGGATCAGATCCATGGCATAGGGATTCTCACCCGGTGTCCGATATGGTGCCTCTTCTACATAATGGTCCACGCATTCTGTCCCCTTATCCTTATCAAGATTTCTTTTCGGACCGCCGACGCATCCGCCCTCACATGCCATTCCCTCAAAGAAATTCCCTCTCACATTTCCCTCCAGTATATCCTGCAGCATTGCTTTACAGTCCGGCACACCACAGGCACAGACTGGTTGAAGCGTCCGTTCTTCATCAATGCTATGAACACATTCACTCACCGCGCGGCTGACGCCGCCAGTCCGGGCATACATCCTTCCTGCTGCCGCTGAATGTTCATGTTCATCCTCTGACATGGCAGAAAAATCAATCTCCAATGCCTCCCATATATCCTGCAGTTCCTCAAAAGTCAGGACACAGTCAATGGCTCCCTCCAATCCCGGCTCCCGGATCTCTGCTTTCTTCGCCATACATGGACCAACAAAGATAGTCTTACAGCCCTCATGCAGTTCTTTGGCGATCCGGCCGCAGGCAATCATCGGCGACACGGATGCTGGGAGATGTCCGGCAATCTTCTGAAAATCTTTCCGTATCATAGAGATCCAGATGGGACAACAGCAGCTAGTGAGCTGAAAACCATCCTCTGATTCTGTATTGGAACAGAATTCCAGTGCTTCTTTTAGTGTCAGGATATCCGCAAAGGCTGCCACCTCGATCATCCCAGCCGCCCCCAGTCCCTTCAGGGCATCCCTCAGCCGTCCCGGCGTGGCTGCTTCACCAAACTGCCCGATATAGGCCGGAGCCATCAACACATAGACCGGCGTCTCCGAATTTTTCAGAAGATCCACTGCCTTAACTGCATCCTTGCTGAAAGTCAGGTTCTTGTTCTCGCATGCCTCAATGCAGGCGGCACATCCAGTACAGCGCTCTGGATTGAGAACCGCTTTCCCATCCTTCACTTCCAGTGCCTGGAACATACATGCCGCCACACATCTGGCATCGGTACAGTCACAGGGGTCATCCTTCCAGACCAGGGGATATTTCTCCGGATGCAGCAGGCAGTCCAGCTTCTTTCTTGATGATATGTCTTTTGTTTTCTTCCCCTTCAGTTTATCCTTCAAAACGTGTTTATATAGTTCTTCAAAAGTCATAGTTTCCTCCATTCATATCCACATTTACATGCCACTATATGAAAGTATGGAGAAAAACAGACATTTTATGCAAAATATTCCAGAAGTTCCCTTATATGTCTCACGCCGATCAGCTTCATTCCACTCACATCAAGATTCCCGGCTTTCAATATAGAACGCTGGTTACTCTCTGGCAGGATACAGGTATCATACCCCGTTTTGACAGCCTCTGCCACCCGGCGTTCTGCCTGTGATACTGCCCTGACTTCTCCCACCAGCCCTACTTCACCAAAAAGAACCGTCCTGCTCCCCAGCACCCTGCCATGATGGCTGGAAAACAATGCCGCCACCAGGGCCAGATCCAGAGCCGGTTCTACCACACGCATCCCGCCTGCCACATTGACATAGGCATCACAGTCCCCCAGCCGGATTCCAAGACGTTTTTCCAGCACTGCCATCAAAAGGTTTACCCTGTTATAATCAGTGCCCACGGCAGTCCTCCTCGGCATAGGGAAACTGGTCTGGCAGACAAGGGCCTGCACTTCAATGAGAAATGGCCTTGATCCCTCCATCGTACAGACAACGACAGAGCCCGCCTCATTTTCCAGCCTTCCCTGCATCATATATTCCGATGGATTCGGCACCTCCACCAGTCCCCTTCCCCGCATCTCAAAAACACCTACTTCATTTGTAGACCCAAAACGGTTCTTCACCCCCCGGAGCATACGGTACATCGCCGTCTTATCCCCCTCAAAGTAAAGCACTGTATCCACCATATGTTCCAGCATTCGGGGGCCTGCCACATTCCCCTCTTTCGTCACATGTCCCACGATAAATATTGTAATATTTCTGTTCTTCGCCAGATGCAGCAAGGTCCCGGTGATCTCCCTCACCTGGCTGACACTCCCCGGTGCTGCATCCACATTTTCATCATATACGGTCTGGATGGAATCTACGATCATAACTTCCGGCGACAGTTGCCCTACAGCGTCCAATATCGTACCCATACATGTCTCTGAATACAGATACAGATCGTCGGTAAAGGTGCCAATACGCTCTGCCCGCATCTTGATCTGTCTGGCAGATTCTTCCCCCGACACATACAGGACTTTCATTTTCTTCGCTGCCAGAAGCTGGCAGGTCTGCAGCAGCAGCGTGGACTTGCCGATACCCGGATCTCCCCCCACAAGGATCAGTGATCCAGGTACGATTCCTCCCCCCAACACACGGTCCAGCTCCTTCATCCCAGTCTCATGGCGGCACTCCTCCTGAGTCTCGATCTCATTGATCTTCGCAGGGGCAGTTGTTCCCGTTATGGTACTCCCACCCCTTGTAAATGCTGCTTTCGCTCTCTTCCCCTTTCCGCCTGACGGTGCTTCCACCAGTGTGTTCCATTCATGGCAGCCAGGACACTGCCCCTGCCATTTGGACATCTCATAACCACATTCCCTGCAGAAAAATAATGTTTTTTCTTTTGCCACAATATCCCTCTTTTCTATTCTTAGGAACTGTAAATAAATAACTTTTAAATAGTGCGCAGGATTTTTCTTCGAGAGTGTTACTCAAAAATCAGGCGCATAGTGGGCTATGTAACTGATTTTTGGGTAGCACTGTTCGGAGAAAAAGACAAGCAGTATTAAAAGTTATTTATTTACAGTTCCTTAATATAAACTCCTCTGCCAGACTGCTATGGAAACAATATTAGAATAGATTTGGCATAAAAGCAACATAAAGAGGAAAAATATTTCTTTCTTATGTGATTTTTTCCCCCGCCCATCTGTTAATATAATAGAAAGGCCTTTCAGAAAAAAGGGGGATAACACCGTGGAACAATCTGTTTATATAAGGGCAGTGGATACTTATGCCAATACCCTGTACCGCATTGCCTGCACATACTGCCGGCACCACGCAGATGCAGAGGATATCGTGCAGACTGCCTTTATGAAATTATATCAGACTGACACAACGTTTCAGGATGAGGAACATATGAAAAAATGGCTGATCCGGGTGACTGCCAATGAAGCAAAGAATCTATGTACCTCATTCTGGAAGAAGAACGTGGTTCCGCTGGAAACCTCTATGACAGACCAGCCTTATGATTTTCCCATTCCTGAGAGCAGTGATCTGTATGATGCCGTGATGAAACTGCCAGATAAGTACAAGATCGTAATACATCTGTATTACTATGAAGATTATTCTGTAAAAGAGATCGCAGAGATCCTGCAGTTAAAGGAGACGACCGTACAAACCCAGCTTATGCGGGCAAGGAAAAAGTTAAAGACAAGATTAAAGGAGGTTTGGCAGGATGGACAGTAAACAATTTTATAAAGAGACATTTGACTCCATACAGATGTCCGAAGAGTCAATAAGAAAGGTGAAGAATATGAGTGAAAATAATAAGAAAAAAAGACGATTAAAAAATGGTTTCCGCGCTGCCATCGCAGCAGCATCCCTGGCGGCAGTGTTTGCCATCGGAAATGCCGCTGTATATGCCGCTACCGGAAGCTCCCTTGTAGAAAAAGCAGCAGAAAAGATCTCTGTCTATATCAATGGTGAAAAGGCAGATGTGGACAGTATCACCAAAGGGAAAGATGAAAACGGCAATGATTATTACGAAATCAAACTGGATGAAAACAAGGATCATTCTGCCGAGATCCAGGTCGAAGAAAATATGACGGGAGAACTGAAAAATAATTCTTCCGGCATGGATATTCCCAGCACCAGATTGCAAAAAGACGGCAAAAAAACCTATCTTCTTGTCGGTGGTGAGGAGGAAGATAAAAATATAGTGGATATCACAAAAGACTTTCAGGATGGTAAAGCAGAGGGGAGTGTCATATATAATGGGATCCCTTATCTCTACAAGGTATCCGGAACAGCAGAAAAACATAACATAACCATCGAAACCCTTCCTGTTGGATATACCGAAAAAAAGGGCTGACTGAGAACCGCAGCCCTCCAAGAATTGCTTATGGCAATTCTTGCTCCGCACATGGCGAACTTTCCTATAAGATGAAAACAGGGGAGACGTCCTCAGGACGCCTCCCCCGCTTTCATCCTCTTCTTATTCTCATACATCATAACATCTGCGCGGTTTCTTGTATCCATCAGGGATCCATCCTGACTTTCATCAAACCACGCATATCCATATGCGATAGCGATCTGTTCGATAGAACTGTTCTGATTGTATTCCTTCTCCAGTTCTCTCAATTCATCAAAGAAACTCTGCTCTATGTCTGTTTCTTCTGATTTCATCACAGAACAGAATTCATCTCCTCCAATGCGGTAACATTTTCCCTTGTCCTGAAATACTGTGCCTATCATTCTGGCAGCATTCTTAATATAACGGTCTCCTGCATCATGTCCCAGCGTATCATTACATTTCTTCAGGTCATTCAGGTCCATCATAATGATCAGGGTTGATTCTTTCTCTTCCCAGAGCCTTTCCAGGTCTTCCTCAAAGGCTGTCCTGTTAAAGAGCTCTGTCAGTTGGTCACGGTAAGCCAGCCGCTCATAGATCGCCGCCTCACGGCCTTTCTTCATTAAGGCGGTGGATTCTTTCGAAGCAGACCAGCCCAGCAGGATAATATGTGTAACAAATGCCATCCTGCCAAAGAGGTTACTGTCAAACTCACGCGACAGGAAATAGTAATTCAGAATATCCGCTGTCAACCCGGCAATATCAAGAAAAATACAAAAAATATTGATCTTAACACGGCGGTCCACATCCCCCCGGCAGATCCTACGGACTGTATAATAAATAAGAACGGCCACTGTTATTCCCATTACAATATGTGAGAAACTCAGCATAAGATACATATCCCGGATTCGGAATATCTGAAGGATAATCCCCACCACTGTATTGACCAGTGCCAGAAATATGGCAGTATTCCATGCCCAGTCCCTCTTATCCTCGTACAGGCTTCTTACAAAAAGCAGAAATGGAACTGGCAGAAGCATCAATGTAGTAAAAGCAAGATAACTGATGACAACATGATTCTGCAGGACCAGGACATTGATTGGTACTTCATTCAGTGACCAGACCCCAAGAAGGAATGAAAACATGCCAAGATACAGCATATCTGGCTTAATGTATGTACTGTGATGGATATAACACCAGTAACCCATCATGATAATGCCAAGTATAACTGCAATAATACAAATGGAATATGAAAAAATATTTTCTCTGATGATCATCATGAGAAGGGAAGGTTTACTTCCTATATATACCGTTGGGATCTCAGGAGTCCTGCCATATACCGATTTAATCTGAATCGTCACAGGCATATTGGCATAACGGGTCCGCAGGTTTATAAAATTCCATACCTGCCCTGTCGTGCTGCCAAAAGCATTTGGTCCCCTGTTTAATGCATAAGCGAGTCCCCCTGCCGCATAAACCCTCACTTCCTCATGACAGGACAGAAATCCCAGGCAAACATTCCCCAGATCCTGTTCTGGAAATACACCATGAAGTACAAGTGTATCCTCCGTCTGTTTTGTCACTTCCAGTCCGGTAAATTTCTTTACAGAATATTCTTCCTTCTCCTGATATATATTCGTCGTAAATCTCACACGAATAAACAACAGAAACATCAAGGCGAGTACAATAACAACACCATACCCCTTAATAAGATTTTTCGTCACTTCTGCATCTCCCCCAATAGTTCCACTTCATGTAATCTAACGTAAACACCGTACATATATTATAGTTTATTGTATCATAAGATCACCGACTATTCAACGGTTCAATGACGAAAAAAATATAGGACACTAAACTGGTTACTGTTCACTCAGTCAGCTATTTAATCGTGGGGGCAGGGCAGCGGATTCTGTACTGTCTCTTGCTGGTATTCCCTATACCTTCCTTTTGTCTCATTCTTCACTTCATATAATGCCTCATCTGCATGGTTAAGAAGTACCGTTATGCTCTGTTGTGTTCCATCTGCACAGGCAAACCCGGCAGATGCACTGATCACTATATTGTTTGTCTCCGACAATATAACAGGACATTCATTGAGCACTTTATAAAATTCATTCACATATCCTCTTACCTCTGGCACATCATGGCAATGGAAGATGAACATACAAAATTCGTCGCCGGAACGCCGTGCTGTAATGTAA
Organism: uncultured Clostridia bacterium; assembly: GCA_947643415.1. GTDB lineage: Bacteria > Bacillota > Clostridia > Lachnospirales > Lachnospiraceae > Eubacterium_F. The sequence goes on from CANRWA010000012.1 coordinate 28,824, forward strand.
TGTTCTTCCGGCATAGATAACATTACCTTTGCGAAGCTTTCCAGATACTTGTCTCCTATATCATGGCCATATGTGTCATTGATGGTCTTAAACGAATCCAGGTCCATCATGACAGCAGCACATATTTCATCTTCTGGCAAGCTTTGCAGGATCTCTGATGCCAGATCTTTAAAATATGGGAATTTATACAATCCAGTAAGGGGATCATGAGTATTTTCATACTGCATCTGTATCTTCTGTATCACCTGGTCGCTGACATCTGTAATAACCCCAAGATTTCCACGGGAGGATTCTGCCATATGGATGCAGACATATTGAGAGTCACTTACCCGATAGATATCTTCTTCTCCTTTCAGCGGCACCTTTGTAATATTATGGATGTATTCATCAAACAAATCTGGATCACAGTAAAGTTCCTCTGCCGTCTGTTCTGGGATATCAAGAAGCTGTCTTAATCCAGGCGTAGCAAAGACATAACCTGCCCCTGTTTCATATTCAAATGCTGCCAGTGGAATCCCGCTGATCTTAATAATAGAAGAAATCCGGTCAGAAAGGCTTACAATACTTTTTACCATCGCATTGATTCCATTACTTAACTTCTTAAATTCCGGATTGCCACTTTCTTCCACAGCAGTATCCAGATTTCCCGCTGTTATGGCTTCAAGCTTTCCAATAATGCGGTGTATCCCTCCTACCACTTTTTGCCTGACAAGATAATTTAGCAAAAGCAGAACGGCCACTTCTATCAGCAGTAAACATATAAATGTAGTAAGCACATTGCTCCATAATTTATGAAAAATCTGATGCCTTGGTACAGTGCCACAGATCATTACATTGCCATACTGCTGAGCCGCCACATACATAACCCTGCCATTTTCCCCTTCTTTGTAGGCTCCCCCCGTGCATTCCTTCAGTTCGTCCAACTGATAATACTCTGCCGAAAACTGTCTGTCCATTCCATCGGAATGTCCTAATATTTTTCCTGTTGTACAATCAACAGCAAAAAGTTCCTCTCCCACATCTGTAGGAAATTTAGAAAAGATATATTCATATGTATTCCTTGACTGAGCCTCCATCTGCCTGACAGGCTCAAAACCAACCTGAACAAATCCCTTCTGCCCCTTTCGGGCAACTCCAATGTATTTCATAACCTTGCCTTCTGCCGCATTTGGCTGTGGCTCCTGAATTAGATACGCATCCTCATCTTTATTTTCGAGCAACGAAAGAAACTCCCTCGTCTGCTCATGATCATCCATGTCAATTCCAATATATTGTGACACAGAAGCAGAAACAATCATACCATTCTCATCTATCACATGAAGTTCATCTACATTAAGAAGTTCAGCCAGGTACTGCATCTGCTGCACATCCATGGATATCTCTTTATGATGATCCATGACATAGGTTGCTGCCCTCGCTCTTGTGAGGTAATCCGTATCCAGGCTTTTGTTAAGCTCAGCAAGCTCATCACTATTATTTTCCATTATATGCATAACCTGTCCTGATTTTGTGAGAAATGTACTAAACTGTTGGCTTTCCAGTGACTGCAGCATAAACAAAAAATTAATGAATAAAATGAGCAAAATAGCAGACGTAATAATGGCAGCTGTATATTTAACAAAGGTCTTCTGCATTCGGATTACCTCCCTGATAAATGGTCTGACCAATGTTATTATAACCTATTTTCGCACTTTCCTTCTTCCCTTTTTTGCAAAAAATCCCCCTGAAATTTCGCATGCATCATAATATGAAATACTCCATCCTCGCAATAGCAGACAAAACTGCCCCCGATCTTTTCTGAAAATGCCTGTGCCCCCTGCATCCCGAAACCGTGGTCCCTGCCTCTGTTACTCTTTGGCAGCCCACTGACAGGATCAAATTCTATCTCCTCCCCATACTGATTTTCCATCTGGATCAAAAAATAATCTTCTGTACAATGAAGCTTAATTACGACATATCTTTTTTTGCCATCCAGTTCCTTTACACAATTCAGGGCATTTTCAAACAAATTGGCAATGACGGCCGCCAGCTCATATGAATTCACTTTAATGTCCCTTCCCACCCGTATATCATGATCCACATGAACCTTCATGGCATGGGCGCGTTCCATCCAGCTCGTAAAGATCGTATTAATCACCAGGTTGCTGCAATACTCTGTCACTTTATTTTCTTCTGCTGCCTTGCTGATATACTCTACAGTCTTCCGAATCTCATCATATTCTCCCTGGTCCAACAGGGAATTTATCATACCTGAATAGTGCCGCATGTCATGGCGCAGTATCTTCATGTTCTGTTCTGACTGTTCCATCAGGTGATACTGGTCTTCCAGAGCGCCGATATAAGACTCATAGAGAACATTCTTCCAGTAAATATTTATCCTCCTGGATTCACTTTCCATATAGCGCAGTGCAACAATATAAGATACAAACATCGTTATGATAAAGACCATTGTGCCGAGTATGCTGTCTGGATTATCATATAATGAATAGGGAAAGAAAATAAGACAGGAAAACCCACAGTAAAAAAATACAGGAATCAGGCATAATTCCCATTTATCTGACAGATATTCTTTCTCAAGATATTGAAACCATATCTTCCTGATCCGAAAGATGAGGAGAAGGAGAATAATAAGATGAACCGCTAAACTGCCTAAAAGTGACACAGGAACATTCCCAGTCCATATATACAGGACAGGGGCTGTGATGCTCCCAGCGATGACATAGTTAGAAGAACTGAGCCCCATAAACAACGCCTTACTGTTCCTTCTGGCAGAGATTAGGACCGCCGTAAACTGCGTGACAAATATCTGAATCACTGTTACGATAAAATAACAGACACTGCTATCGGGATATAAGATCAATTTCACCAGGTCCAACAGGCATAATGCCATAAAAGAACTAAAGCAGATAAGAACTGTTCTGCCTTTTGAATAACGGTGTGCAGTGAAAAGATAGATAAATAACAGCAGGAAAATATGGCTAAGCATATAAGATATATTAGAAAAGTAATTCATTCTGTCTGTCCTCCCAGCCTGACGCCGCCAATCCAAATACTCCCCGTAGAGCTTTCGATTGGCAGCGTTGAGCTATCTGTACTGATCTGAGATATAGGTAAGGTATTCCTTTTTTACGTCGGCTGCCCTTTTTCTGCTTATCGGTATACTGCTGCCGCTCTCTAACAAAATACTGTCCCGGTCCAGCTGTCTCACATACCGCATATTTACCAGAAAAGACTTGTGAACATGCAGAAAACTACTGTCACTGGCCAATTCCCGGATCTCTTCATCAAAGGAACCCCGGATAAAGATACTCTTTATGACTTCCCCATTCACCAGATGGACTGCCAGCATCCGGGAAGAATTTTCAATATATTCAATCTGGGAATACAACACCGAAACCAAGCCTCCCTTGGTCCGCACCAGATACCGTGATCCGTTCGCAGGCTCTGAATAAGAAAAAGCACAGTCAAGCGCCTCAAACAGCTGGTCCTCCCGAAGCGGTTTCAGCAAATACCGGATCGCATGTACATCGTAGGCTTCCATGGCAAACTCATTGGAAGAAGTAATATAGATAATTGTCTTTTCACTTCCACATCTGCGGAGCTTATTCCCCAGAGCAATTCCTGATTTTTCTGGCATGATCATGTCCAGAATATACAGGTCCGCTATCTCTTTCGCCTGTATCTTCCCATACAGCTGCAGGGCATCGGAGAACTTCTCCACCTCAAAAGATACTTTAGGATTTCTTTCACAATATTTTAGCAATACACTCTCAATTGTCATTAAATCCTCAATGCTGTCATCGCAAATCGCCACTTTCATGAATTTCCTCCTATTAGGATACCTTATAATAAATCCCCCACACGCTTTGCCCAGAAAGGAACTCCATCCTTAGACATTCCACAGAGTGCGATAGTGGGCTGGTTTCTCTCATGATCCCATACGGCATTTACAAATGCGGTTTCCTCATGGGGACCATAAGTGATCGTCATCCTGCCGTCTTTATAGTGCCATTTTCCCTGAATGGAACAGCACTCATAATAATCATTCTTATTTTTCAGTTTCATTCCCACTGCTGTCTGGATTCCCTGTGGCAAAGTACTGATGAGGTTGATTCTCTCATACCGCCCCTGCAGTGCTTCCTTCGGAATCTCCTGATCCACCTCTCCGCTGTATCGTTCAGCGCTCACCACCGGCCAGCCTTCTTCTGTCCAATACATCTTACGGACCTGCATAGTAGATGGCTCACCTTTTGTGATATAATTTTTTTCCCGTACATGATATATGATGTACCAGCTTCCGTCTCTGTCGTGAAGAACGGAATTATGCCCCGGCGCCATATAAGAAGTTCCATCACTCCAACAGTAGCCACAGACCTGCATCAGCCCGATGCTGTTATCCGGATCTGTGATATCTGTCAATTCACGGCCATGAAAATCCAGAAAAGGTCCCAATATAGAACGGCTTCTTCCCACACGAACCTGATAATCCATTTTTAATGAACCATAAGATACGAACAGGTAATAATATCCTGTCTCTTCATTATAGATCATATAGGGTCCCTCGACACCAGTGCTGAGCCATGCGGGACGACGTGCCAGACAGGTTCCGATCCCCTCTTCTGCAGCAAGACCAGTCTCCTTGTCCAGTCTCAGGACATGGCAGCCGCCCCAGAAAGAACCATATACCATATACATATCGCCGTTTTCCACATCCGTTATAATGTTCGCATCAATGGCATTCACACTCAGCCGGTCACTGGTTTTCAGCACGATCCCACGGGGCCGAAATGGTCCCTCCGGAGAATCGGCAACAGCCAGAAAGATACAGGACTGCTGAACCCCAAAAGTCGAATTGGAACAGTATAGACGGTACTCGTCTCCCACCTTCACGATGTCCGGTGCCCAGATATCTTTTCCTCCCGTCCAGTCTGAGGCTTCTTTCGGCGGTTTCTCCACTACCTTTCCCACCTTCTCCCAATGGATCAGGTCTTTCGATCTCTGGCAGACTGCACCTGTGCCATATATGTAATAATTGCCGGAAACCTCATCCTGATAGATCGCCGGGTCATGAGTCAGCCATAGACCGATGGGGCTGTCCATTGTTATTTTCCCCTCCAGTTCTTTCAGGATTGATTTTGGCGGCTCTTTGGGCGGTTCCTTTGGATATCTTATATTTGCAATCATTCTTCTATCTCCATTCATAAGCTATAAAAGATAAAGCAGAGAGGCGTGGGAACATAACGTTCCTACGCCTCTCCAAAACGGCGTATCCCACGCCGCCCTACAAATCTGGTTTAGCGGTAAAATACCTCGCCAAGCATAAGATCACGCTTAAAGTCACGAATCTTTGTATCTTTATCAATATATACTGCCTCAATTCCCATAGCAGAAGCCCAGTCTCCCATCTGCTCTGCAGTGAGGTCATAAGAAAATGCGGTATGATGGGCACCACCTGCAAGAATCCATGCCTCAGCTCCTGTATACAGATCTGGCTCTGGTGTCCAGAAAGCAGTTGCAACTGGAAGTTTCGGCATATCCTTCTCTGTCTTCTTGCATTCTACATCATTGATGATCAGGCGGAAACGATTACCAAGATCAATCAGGGAAGTAGCAATACCATGCCCCTCTTTCGCAGTAAATACGAGACGGGTTGGATCTTCTCTGTCACCCATGGACAATGGCTGGCACTTAATACTGATCGGACCATCCGCAATACTTGGACAGATCTCAAGCATATGAGCCTGAAGGATACCCTCTTTTCCTTTCACCATATTGTATGTATAGTCCTCCAGCATGGAAGTACCCTTTGCATCTTTCATTCCCGCTGTCATGATCTTCATCAGGCGCACCATAGCAGCGACTTTCCAGTCACCCTCTGCCCCAAAGCCATAACCTTTCTCTTCCAAACGCTGGATCGCAAGTCCCGGAAGCTGTTTCAGGGCACCAAGATCACCAAAATGGGTTACAATCGCCTGATAATTCTTTTCCTGCAGGAAACGCTCGAAACCAATTTCGATCTGTGCTTGTACGGCAACATGTTTCTTGAATTCCTCCGGATCCCTTCCCTCTAAAAGAATATCATACTTCTCATAATACTCATCCACCAGTGCATTGGTATCAGAAGCGGATACAGAGGCAACACAATCTGCGATCTCATTGACAGGATATGCATCGATCTCCCATCCGAATTTAATCTGCGCTTCTACCTTATCCCCCTCTGTCACCGCTACATTACGCATATTGTCAGCAACACGCATAACGCGGATATGGCTGCTCTCCATAATACCAACTGCAGTGCGCATCCAGGAAGCGATCTTATTCTGAACGATCGGATCAGACCAGTGGCCAACTACAACTTTGCGCTCAATGCGCATACGGCTTACAATGTGGCCATACTCACGGTCTCCATGGGCTGCCTGGTTCTCATTCATGAAATCCATATCAATGGTATCATATGGAAGTTCCTCATTAAACTGCGTATGTAAATGCAGAAGCGGCTTTCTGTATTCCTGAAGACCGAGAATCCATGATTTTGCCGGAGAGAATGTGTGCATCCAGGTAATAACCCCTGCACAGTTGTCGTCCGAATTTGCTTCATTAAATGTCTTACGGATCAGCTCATTTGTGATCAAAGTTGGTTTCCAGACCACCTCATAAGGCAGTAACCCCGACTGATTCAGCGCCTCCACCATCTTCTTGGAATGCTCTGCTACATTAGCGAGGCATTCATCACCGTATAAATCCTGTGAACCGGTGCAAAACCAAAATTTGTAGTCTTTTGATAATAACATTTCGTACCTCCTTTTAACCAGGATAATCATATCCCCTATGAATCCTGTCTTAATTTGATTCTATTATACATCTTATATAGGGGTCATTACAAGTGATTTTTTTGAAAATATTGCTGCCTGAAGCAACAACAAGTTACTTTTATATCCCAGCCAGCTTTTTGATCATTCGGGCAGCGGTTTTGTACTGTCTGCTGCCCGATATACCACGCCCAGCGAAAAATAGCATGTTTCCTCCGGTTGCAAAAGCATTACGCTGCCTTTCGCAAAACTCGCTGTCTGCCGCCGTTTTCCTGCCTTTTTGCGGCATAGCCGCCCGCCGGTCCTTATGCACCACCTTTGGTTCCTTATCCCTGCGGGCAGCACCAAAGGTGCTGATCCATGAAAGGAGCATGCCAAAAATAAATATATTTATTTTCTGGCATCTCCTTTCCATGGACAGATGCCCTGCATCTGCCCGCAGTATAAATAGGCCTGGCTTCGGTGGTGCATTAGTACCGTTGCGTGGCGGCTTCTAGTGCAAACGTGCTGCAAGAAGGCAGAAAAACGGCGGCAGACATCTCAGACAATGCTCCGGCAGCGTATCTGCAACTGGAGGAAACAATATTTTTCGGGGTGTGGTATAAGGACAGCAGACAGTACAAGACCCGCTGCTCTGGCTGAAGAGTGAAAAGTAACAACAAAAACGGGGGATGCCATAAACTGCATTCCCCCATAGCCCTTATTCTTTCTCCCTCACAAAAGGCGGTTCATAATCATACACATCCTGATAGGATTCCCGCTCAGCCTCACTCACCGGAGCTCTGTACATAATGCCAGTACAGTCCGTCGTTGAACAGGAACTCAGATTCTCTATACCTTCACCAAACTCAAACTCATGGTAATCAATCTTTTTATCTTTCTCCATGATACTACCTCCATTCATGTTTTAGCTCAACGGCATCAATTTGAACCCGCCGTTCAGTTACAGTTAGTATCGGCAGAGAAGAATTTTATTATTCAGATTTATTTATTCGCGCGGAGGCAAAGTGAGGATGATGCCAATAAATCTGCACCATCTGAGCGTACCCGCGGGGTATTTGACTAACAGTTCCTTACCATTCATATCCCGCTATTCATCCAATTCGCCCCGGATCGCCTGCATACGCATGTCAAGGAGTGCACTGACCTCGGCACATTCTCTCAGCTCCGCCCGGAGCCTGGCATTATTCTGTCCTTTTTTATAATAAATGCGGTGTTCCAGGCTTGCCCAGAAATCCATGGCAATGGTGCGCAGCTGTACTTCCACTTTCATCATCCTTTTTTCATTATGCAGATAGATCGGCGTCTGCACAATGAGATGAAGGCTGCGGTATCCATTCTCCTTTGGGTTTTCGATGTAATCTTTTTTCTTGAGCAGGGTAATGTCATCCTGTCCAAGCAGATAATCACTGAGAAGATAAATGTCATCTGCAAATGCACAGACCACCCTGACACCTGCGATATCGTTCAATTCTTCCTCAATCACAGCTGCACTAAACGGCAGGTTTTTGCGCTGCAGTTTCTCAATGATGCTTTCCGGGGACTTCAGCCTTGATTTGATGGTCTGGATCGGATTGCGGTCATAGGTAAGGGAAAATTCCTTATTCAGTACATTGAACTTTGTCTCCACTTCCATGATCGCACAGCGATAATATGTCATAAGGGCACGGAAAGCCTCTCCCTCCTCCAGGATCATTCCCACAGCATCGTTGCCGAGAAGCCGCTCTACAAAGCTTTCATCCAGATGAATTCCATCATTTGCATTTTCCCTTTCCACAACTCTCCCTCCTGTTACTCTTCCACATACTCTCTGGCAATCTTTCCAAAGCGCATACGGTCTGCATATTCCAAAAGATGTTTTGGTTTCTTTTTCTTTGAATTTTTGTAACTATCTACCACAAGCTGCACCATATCATGGCCGATCTCTTTCTCCAGGCGAATACAGTCGCAGACACTCCGGTCCAGGTCATATACGCGGATGATTCCGGATGGCGTCCTTTTCTCAACGATATCATCCGAAAATGCATGTACAGAGAAATAGTGACGGGACACCGGGAATGTGAGTTTCATGCCACCACGGTCTGTCCGCGCTGTAGCGATGTAAAGCTTATCCGGTTCTTCTGTTATCAGTCCATGATAATAACAGGCACTGAGTGCACAGATCACCGCCTTGGGATTTGTCATGCATGCCTCGATCATCTTATAATGTTTTGGCTTTTTCCGTCCTGTCATAAGATTCCAGTAATTTCCATGGGACACTCTTTCAATCTTCCCATCCTGAAGCATGGAACGGATCTGTATCGTTGTGATCTTATTTGCAAGAAGTTCCCTGGCAGGGAGATAACCGCCCGCCTCCTCAAACAGCTCATTTACTTTGTCATATGTTCTCTTTAACATGTTGTCCTCCTTATAATACCATTATATACATATAATAAAGTTTTTTCATTATCTTTGCATCATCATAGGCTTTCCGCCGAATGGCATCAAACTGCATCCGGAATTCAGCAAGTTCCGCCTCTGTGATATCATCTGGCCCAAAGCGGGCGTGGTAAACCAGGCTGACATACTGTATGATCTGGTCCGCAGGCATATTCACCGCTTCTGAGATCGCTGCGGCATAAACGGCAACAGGCTGTCCTTTATAAGCAGCCCCCCTGGCGTTAAACAATGGCATCAGGTGCCTGTGTGCCATCCGTATCCGCCTCTTTATGCGAAGGCTCTGCAGGCTCTTCCTGAAGAGATAACTACGAATCCTCCTCTCACCCTCCAGCACGACAACGATAAGCACCAGCACAGCAAGAATCTCAAGAATAAGCCGGATCACTTTAGAAGAAGTACTTTCTGAGGCAGGAAGCCCTCCCTGCTCCCCATTCGGGTCCGTATCTTTTTGAATATCATCAAAGGTCATATTCTCTTCTGGTACCTGTGTTACCGCCGGGGTCGGAGTCGCCAGTTCCGGTTCCTCCTGAGGGGGGTCCTCTGGCGTATCCTGTTTGTCCGGTTCAGAATCCTTCTGCTGGTCATCAGAAGAATTATTCCCCTGCTGACTGAAATTATCTTCTCCGATTCCCGGTGTCACCTCAAGAGGTACAAATCCATATTTATCTGTATACACCTCAATCCATGCATGGGCATCACTGTCCGGAACAAGGATCTCAGCATTCTTTTCCGTTCCCGCTGTCAGCTCTTCCGGGGAGATGTACATCCCTTCCACATACCGCGTTGGGATACCCACACTTCTGAGCAGCATGGCTGCTGTTGTAGCATAATAAGTACAATATCCCTTCTTTCCCTCATTCAAGAAATATTCTACGGTATCCCTGTCTGACGGCGTTCTTCCCGGCGCCAGGGTATATTCTGTATTCTTTGCAATATACGTCCGTGTCAGTCTCAGGACCGCCTCCGTCTGGTCTATCCCATTCTGAAGCTGCTCATACTTGCCTCCATTGTCATCCAGGTATTTTTTATAATCATCACAGACTCCTGCCAGCGTGTCTGGCACCTGCAGGTAATATTTCTTTGCGAAATCCGTCATAAGCCTACGCTGCGTCAATGTATTGTACCAGAATACATCATCCAGCATCGAAAAATTCTGTGCCAGGAGGTCCCGGCGCATTACCGCAGGAGATGTAAGATAATAATCCACTGTATAATCAATCCCGCCAGTCTCTATCGTTGTCTTCCCATCTGAATCTGACTGAAACGGTACTGTCGGCAAATAAGGAACCAGATAATTCCCATAACCAAATGCCAGATTGCGGATACGGAGGGTTCCCTGTGCCCACTTATCCCTTGACCTGTCTTTTACCCCGTTATCCAACTGTATATGCCATGCATCCGGTGCCACCCCCTGCTGTTCCAGGGCAGCCAGATCCGACATATATCCCTCGTCTTTCTGCAGGGATGACCACTCATTATTCTCATAATGGTCACCCACATACCCTTTCAGATACAGACCATAGTTATTGTTTACTGTGCCGGATATCTTCAGCATGGTCTCTCCTGTATAATCCACCTCCTGTTTTCCGCCAATCTCGCCATAATCAATCGCATCTCCGTTAAAATGTGCCTTTACCCATGAGAAAACATCTTCGCCGCTCCAGGCCATCAATGCCACAACAGAATTCTTTGTCTCGGTGATATCATCCTTATGTGCATCATAACGTGAGGGCGGCATAAAAAGGTATGTAATCCCGCCGACAGACAGTCCGATCAGCATAAGCAGAACAGATAGCTTCTGGCGCATCCTCCGGTCTGTGGCATCTGTTTTGAGATGGCGTGTGCCGATAATGGACACCGCCACGATAAGATAAGTAAAAAGATTAGAAAAATATCCCAGCCTTCCGACCACCAGGGGAAGGATCACAAAAGGCACCGTAGCTGCGAGAAAAACGGCAGAACGGCGGCGACGGTAAAAAAAACCGCTGATGACCACGATAAGATATACTCCAAGAAGGATCAGGACAAATGAAGTACAGAACCGGACACTGGCACTTTCCCTCTCCGGATCATAGGCGAGAAGCGTCAGTTTACTCCCTGAATAACTCATAAATCCTTTCAGAAAACCATTTACGATCAGCACAAATCCTTTCTGGACCTGGCTTCGGAAATAGAATATGATCATAGCAAAAAAAACCGTGATGCCGGCAATACCATATATTTTCCCATTATGGAATGTCTCCAGCACAGTGAAAAGACCATAGAAAAGAAAGGCGGCCAGCAACATGACAAGCGTGCATACTCCCCTGCTGAATGACAGCTCCAGACTGGTGGCAGTACACATGACCGCTGAATAAACACCCAGAAACACCAGGATCACCTGGCTGATTTCCAATATGAAATTGATCAGTTTATTGTTTCTAGACTTCAAATCTTTCACCTCGTAAATCCATCACTTCCAGGCGGTCGCGGACCAGCCCCATGGACTCCAGTTCTGTGTGCCCGGCGACCGTCAGGTACATTGCTGATTCCAGCGGCCTGCCTTCTTCCCAGGCAAGGTATGTCTGCACCAGCTCATCTGCATCCTTTGTAATGCGGCATTTAAACAGATCCTGAAACATCCACAGAAGTTCCTCCTCATGCTCCACAATACGCTCCTGTATCACCTCATTTTCCCTGTCATACCATATATATTTCTGTGGAATGGCATTCTCGATCATGTACATTGACACAGAATAGATCCCCTGTACAAGCAGATTACTGTTTTTATGCCTCTGCTCCGCATTTTCTCCAACCACACATAGATCCACAAATATATTGATTACCTTAGTCAGTGGAAGGCTGCCCTCTTTTACCATAAGGCTGCCTGTCTTCCCACTGAGTTTCCAGTGTATTGTCTGAATCTTGTCCCCATCTGCAAATTCCCTGACATTGAAGATCTCTGATGGGTCATCCCCTTTTTTATAAAGGGAAAAACGGTCACTGTCTTCCTCCGTCTCGTTGTACCATCCGTCCCTGTCCAGATACATCTCCCTCAGTGGCGGAAGAACCAGTACATTCTGCGTCTCAAAATTTTTGCCCACTGTCCAGGCAAATATGTTCAGATAATCATATATCCTTACTTTCTCAACCTTAATCGCTACATTTCCACAGTTCTGCATTACCACCGGAATCCTTCGGTCACGTTTTCTTCCTGAATCCACAGAAAAACGCACTTTCATCTTCCCCTTTTCCCCAGAGAAAAGATTTTCATACCGCACCTGTGCGATTCCCTTTGTCACCGGGAGAATCCGGTTGCCATTTTCCACAGACAAAGTAATAGACGCCCGGGCAGGTTTCTCCATCGCCTCTTTCTCTGTCACAGGATTCTTCGAATCCACAGATACTGTTATCCGCAATCTCTGCAGGATCAGAAGCGCCAGCATGACCATCGGCATGATAATAAGCATCCCCATTATCGCCACTGTACCAAATTCCATATAGAAAATCGAGATGAACAATCCCAGTAGAAAAAGAAATACATAAAGAAGTGTTCCTATCGTCATCGACGTCTCCTCCTACAATTTCGGTACCGGTACTTTATTTACGATCTCCTCTACCACATCCTGCTCTGTAATATGTGCCATACGGGCTTTACCATTCAGCAGGAGACGGTGTGCCAGTACAGCAGATGCCACTCCCTGTATATCTTCCGGCAGTACAAAAGTACGTCCTTTCACGAAAGCACGTCCCTTTGACATATCCATAAACGCCAGTGTCCCACGCGGGCTGACACCCAGTGAGATCATGGCATGTTTCCTCGTCCCATCCACAATGCGTGACAGGTATTTGAGCACCTTATCATCAACATAGATCTGCTTCACCTGATCCTGCATCTGAAGCAGCTCTCTCTTGGAAATGATCTCCTGTATAAAATCCAGCGGGTTGATATCCTGCCGCTCCTTGATCAGGCGCATCTCTTCTTCCATCGTAGGATATCCCATAGACAGGCGGATCATAAAACGGTCAAGCTGGGATTCCGGCAGCATCTGTGTTCCGGCAGAGCCAACCGGATTCTGTGTTGCCACAACGACAAAAGGATTGGGAAGCTGTCTGGTAACACCGTCTACTGTTACCTGTCCCTCTTCCATAACCTCCAGAAGGGCAGACTGGGTCTTCGTTGATGTACGGTTAATCTCATCGGCAAGCATCAGGTTGCAGAGGATCGCCCCCGGCTTATACTGAAATTCACCATCTGCCCCGATCATATTAAATCCCACAACATCGCTGGGAAGTACATCCGGAGTAAACTGCAGACGCCGTTCGGTCAGTTCCATAGCGCGTGAAAAAGCCACCGCCAGCGTCGTCTTCCCCACCCCTGGTACATCCTCGATCAAAATATGTCCCTTGGCAAGAATCGCTGTCATCACCAGTTCAATCGCTTCGTCTTTCCCCCGGATCACTTTGCCAACCTCATTTAGTATCGCTTCAATCTTTTCGTTCACCTTATCTTCTCCTTTCCTGTTCCGCAGACAGGGCATCCCCTATGTTATGAAAGAAAACGCCGTTTCTGTCCGGCGTTCCCTGTCCGGCAAGATACCGGTATATATCTCATTTCCGTAATACACTAGGATACTTTCATTTTAAATTTGCGGACAGCACGTTCATCCTCTGCATCTATTTTATCTATATTGCCGCCAATCCCCCGGATCTTTTCTTCGAAATTCTCATATCCGCGCTCAATGTAATGTATATGGTCTATGCTGGTAAATCCCTCTGCTGCCAGCCCCGCCATAACAAGTGCTGCTCCTGCCCGAAGATCCGGTGCACTCACAGCAGCTCCGGAGAATCCATCTACTCCCGTGATAAAAGCTGCATTTCCTTCTACCGTGATATTTGCCCCCATACGGCGCAATTCACCCACATATTTCAGCCGCGTCTCAAAGATGGTCTCTGTGACAATACTGGTTCCCTCTGACAGGGCAAGGAGTGTCGTCATCTGTGGCTGCATATCAGTGGGAAAACCCGGATATGGCATTGTCTTAACGTTGGCATAAGACAGCCTGTGATCTGCCACAACATGGACACAGTCATCAAATTCTTCCACCCTGGCACCAATCTCTACCAGCTTCGCAGTAATGGCCTCCAAATGCTTGGGAATCACATTTTTTATATATACATCCCCGCCAGTGGCTGCCACTGCAAGCATGTATGTCCCCGCCTCGATCTGATCCGGGATAATGGAATATTCACTGCCATGCAGGGATTCCACACCACGGATACGGATGGCATCCGTTCCGGCACCCCTGATATTCGCTCCCATACTGTTCAGGAAGTTCGCCACATCTACAATATGAGGTTCTTTTGCAGGATTTTCAATGATCGTCCTGCCCTCTGCCATACAGGCTGCCATCATAATATTAATGGTTGCCCCGACACTGGGGCAGTCCAGATAAATATGTTCCCCTGCCAGACGCTCCGCCCTGGCATCAATCTTTCCATGATGGATCGTTACCTCAGCGCCAAGCTGCTCAAATCCTTTGATATGCTGGTCAATAGGACGACTTCCGATCTGGCATCCGCCCGGGAGTGCCACAAGCGCTTTCTTATATTTCCCCAAAAGTGCTCCGACAAGGTAATAAGAACCACGTATCTTACGGATCGCATCCTCATCTACACTCATATTATTGATCAAAGCTCCATTTATTTTCACGGTGTGTGTATCCATTCTCTCTACAATGGCACCGATTCCTTCTATCGCATCCAATAATACATGGACATCATCCACATCTGGAAGATTCTCAATCGTCACCGGCTCATTCGCCATAATCGCCGCAACAATGATCCCCAGGGCAGCATTCTTCGCACCACCTATGGTCACTTCTCCCCTTAATGGCGTTCCACCTTTAATAATGTATTGTTTCATTATTACCTCCACAGATAGAAACGTAATCTGGTCTAACTATTTCCATACATCATTGTAATAGTATAACACAAATTTGACATTTGTAAAACGGCAATTTGAATACTTTTCACAAAAAATTAGTGCTGCTTTTTCACAGAATAACCAAATTTTCCGATTTTCCTGCCCAATTCAAAATATTCTCCATGGGAATATGTAACAAGCCCAGTATCATTTAATTTGAATTTGCCACTGTCGTCCATATATTTCTCACTGATCTGCACTGCCACTACCTCTGCCAGGAACATATGATGGCTTCCCAGCTCCATCACTTCCCTCACCCTGCATTCCAGGCTCAGCGGGCTCTCTGCTATGACAGGTGCATATTCCAGTTCCCTCGCAGGCGCAGCAGTGAGGTTCATACTGGCAAATTTATCTACATCCCTCCCTGACTTCACGCCACACCAGTCTGTGGCATAGGTAAGCTCTTTGGTAGTCAGGTTAATGGCAAATTCACCCGTCTCACGGATCAGCCCGTAAGAATACCGCTCCGGCCTCACGGAGATGGATACCATCACCGGATCCGAACAGACCGTCCCGGTCCAGGCAATAGTGACAATATTTTTCTTCCCATCCCGTCCGGCACAGCTCACCATCACTGCAGGAACCGGATAAAGCATATTGCCAGGTTTCCACAACTGTTTTTTGTCCATACTTACTATCTCCCCTCTCCAAAGCATTCAAAAGTATCCTACATACGTATCTTATAGGTCAGCTTTTCAGACAATTCCCCATACATCGCGAGAAAGCAGTCCACTTCATCAAAAGGCCCTGACAACATCACGATCACCCTGTCCCCGTTCTCCTCCATCATGGCAAGAAGGTCCTTCACTGTCTTTTCTGTCATCTCCGGTGCATTTGTAACCAACATGCAGGTTCCTGACAATTTCTCCACCTGTTCAGAAAGTTCCAGCTGGTTCAGCTTATCCGCAGCGATCTTTGCGATCTTTCTCATGGGCATCTGTGGCTGCCGGCGGTGCAGCTCTTTCGTAATGCGCTTTGCCACAGCAAGTACGATCCTCTCTTCCCCGCCGGCAAAGACGAAATGTGCCTCTCCGCCATCTCTGCGCAGATGTGCAATGGTACTTTTCAGCGTGCGGTATGAGACACCCCTTGCCGAGATGTCCTCTGGATCATCTTCCAGTTCCTCGTCTGGATCAAACATCGGGGCCTGTCCCTGAAGTGCGTTCTCTCTCTTAACTACAACTGGTTCTGACACATAATCCCCTGTATACCCTGCCATCTCATCTTCCGATGCCGGCTCTTCCCGCATAGTTCTCTCCTGTGCACTCTCTTCCTGTGCAATCTCTTCCGGTAAGGCCCTTTCCTGTACAGTCTCTTCCGGAACAACAGCCTCTTTCACTGTTACTTTGGACATAGTTACTTCCGATGTCCTTACCTCTGACACGGATTCCTCCAGTCCCTCATCTTCTCCCACTGCTACATTTTCAACCAGCTCATCCTGCACCCTGTCTTCCGGCTCTGCTTCCGGAATCATTTTCTTAGCTGGCTTTTTCGGTTTTTCTTTCTTTTTATTTTTATATGGAGCAGATACCGTCTCTTCCTCCAGATCTGTAATATCTGCCGTCGGTGCAGCATAAGATATAAACTCTGTCCGTTCCGGTTCTTCCGGCTCTGGAATCTCTACATCTTTCGGCGGCTGCCAGTCGGGCGCTTCACAGCGCCGCATCAGCTCCATCGCCTTTTCCACGATCCTTCCCTCGCCAAACCACAGCTTCAGGTCTCTGCACTCCTGAATACACTCTTCCCGCATCCCCTCCATCTCATACAGAAGAGCAAGCTGGTATCCCCACTCCTCTGTATATTCTTCTTTTTTCAACTCCTCCAGAATATTGATCAGGGTCGTCCGGGAATCCCCCTGGGCTTTCGCCAGCAGATACCGAAGTTCATAAGTATCCAGTGTGGCCTCCCCGGCAAATTCATAGGCAAGGAAAAGTTCCCTTGCCTCATCCATATTTCCCATCCGGATCACCAGGCGGAGCAGCCGGTTCAGTATATAACGGGAATGTGTTCTATTATATATGATAAAAAAAATTTCTTTTTTTTCATTCAGTCTCTCTGCTTTTTCGTAAAGATCTGCAAAAAGGTACAGATCCTCCAGAGATTCTACCTCTGTCAGTGGGAGCGTATCAATCATTTCCAAAGCCTGTACGTATTTTCTTTCCTGTACAAGGTCACGTATCTGCGCACATCTGCGCACCATATCATGTCTTTTCCCCATTCGTATCCTGCTCCTTACTGACAAAAAAACCTCCAATATTGTATCTTGCTTGCAATAGGAGGTATTTTTCATTTTTATTCTAAAATCCGTGCGCCCCACGTCGAATCATATTCTGAAGACGTTACCGGAACAGCCAGCTCAGTCCAGGCACCCTCACGTCACACAGAAAGCATTGCTTAGTGCTGCTTCATTCCTGACCTGACACGGTTCACAAGTTCCTGTTGCGCAAGACCCAGACGTCAACGCCGCTTATCCCGGGCGGCTCTCCGTTATAAGACCCTCGGTGGGACAACACCCCTGCTTTAGCGGATTGCAGGTACAGGGCACCGCTATCTCCCCGGCTGCACGGAAATATTAACAATCACATATTGATGATTATATCTTTTTTTCGGGTTCCTGTCAATATGATAAAAATTTGAGTTTTCCCCCCTCTTCACTGCATCAGTATGAAAAGTTATTCCTGAACAGTTCCCAAATCAATGACCGTACCGTCAATCGCATTTACTACACATATTCCCTCTGCCTGCCACACAGGTACATAGCTGTAATACCCTTCCCGCGATGGATCTTTCAGACGGAAATACCCCAGCTTCATCCTGCTTACTTTTACATCACGCACCTCTTGTTTCGCTTTCTCCCTCTCTTTTTTATCATCAGGGACATAATAAAGTGCATCCACACATTTTCCCATCGACTCCCGGACCGCGTTTTTTATATCATCGAATGGAAGAAGCTGCACATTGGATGTCACAGAGGTGGTTATAATGGGATATGTCCACTCTGCACTGACTACGCCGGCATCTGTCACATCAAGCTCAATCTGTGTATATCCCGGATATTCATTATCTGAATCTTTACTCCAGCTATATTCATTTATGGCACCAGGAGTCCGGAATGTCATGCCATCTACCCCTGTCACATAAATAAACCGGTACCCCATCTGCACTACTTTTTTTGTTTCCTGTTCAGAACGCCCGGAAGATGTCCCCTCCCAGAGAAGAAGGTCACTGCTGCTGCACAGGGTATCGGAAAATCCTGCTTTTTTCAGAAAATCCTCTGCCGCCTTCTGTGCCTTATCCAGATCCTCTCCTTCCTCCGGCTTGCGGGAACTGGTACTTTTTTCCACCGTATCCATCTCTTTTAATTCCTCCGGCCAGACATCCTTCTCTCTTCTGGGGGCAAACAAGATCTTTCTTCCCTCCCCTTCTCCATTTACCACTTCTTCCTCTTCAAAGTCCAGAAGATACTCTACCCCATTCTGTTCCCCGGTATAATGATCCGACTGATATTCTCCTGCAGGCTCACGGGCGAAGTCCTCCCCCGCACTTCCACTTTCCAGAAGTTCTGTCAGCCTTTTTACTTCTTTTCTTTCTATTTCAACATCCTCTGCTATCTTCCCCGGATCTGAAAAGGCATCTGGATTCCGCTCGGATTCTCTCTTCTCCCTCTCAGCACCCTCCAGTGAGATTTTTGCCTCTTCCAGCCTCCTTTCCAACATGTCCTTCGGCAGATTCCTCTCATCATAGGAAGATACACTGCTGCCAAATATTCCCTGGGCAACCATCTGTATATTTTCCTTATCAAAAGTAAATTCCTTTACCTCTGCCACAGACATCCTCTCAACGGCAGGAACGATCACCAACGCATCCACTCGGACAGCGATCTTCGCATAATAAGAGCTTTCAGCCTCCCAGGTTTCCGTCCAGACCGTTCCTCCAATATCATCATACTGTGTGAGCTTCTGGCCCTCTTCCTTCCGCTGGCCGCCAGTATCTGCATCCCCGCCTTTCTTCTGTCTACATCCTACCGAAAACATCAGCAGGACTGCCATAAAAAGAACCAGGTATCTTTTGTTTTTCCTTTGTCTGCCATCATATGCCACCATATTATTCCACCCTCTTTTTCTATTTATATAATGCTATTGTAAAAGGAAGATGTAAATAAAATGTAAGCAAATTCTAATAGTTTTCTTCTTTCAGTGTCTCCACCACATTATCTTTCCGTATCTTAGACATAGAATACAGCATAGTGGCAAACACTACCAGGAACACACTGCCCACAGCAATGGCAACACTGTACCATGGAATATAAAACTCCATGGCAATCTCAGAATTCATCGCCTTCCATATAAGCGCTGTGACCCCTATCGCCACCGGAAGTCCATACATTAATCCCTTCGCCCCATATAGCAGGCACTCAAAATCTGACATTTTGCGAAAGCTTTTCTGAGTCATGCCTACGGACCGCAGCATGGCAAATTCCCTCCGTCTCAGAAGTACATTGGTAGATATGGTATTAAATACATTTGCCACAGCGATCAGGGAGATCAAAACGATAAATCCAAAAGAGAAAATATTGAGTATCAGCATCAGGGCACGGCTCATCCGGATCTCTTCTGCGATATTATACAGATATCCTTCACTGTTGTTTGCATCATCCAGGATATCCTGCATCTCCTCGGCGCTCTTACTTGGATTATCAGAACAGAACGCCATTGCATAGTCCACGGCAACCTCTTTCCGCACCTTCGCTGGACAGATCTTCTCCAGGGCGCCTGCCGGATACATGACTAACACGCCTGACTGGCTCTCCTGATCCAGTCCTGATGGGATCTCTTCCCGGATCTCCCCAATGGTAATCTTCGTCCTGCCAATTATCTCTGGCTTTACTTCCTCATCTTCAGTGATAATCTCATCCTCATCCAATTCCTCGGATGGCCATTTCTCAAACCAAAGTTCAACTGTCCCCGGATTAGTCTCGAATGTATGAACATTTTCATACCGTTGCCCATCAGGATTGTATTGAGTATTTTTATCATAAACGATAGCCACTGGATTCTCTGTATTCATATACCGTTCCACATCCAGATGATTCGTCTCCAGATATTTCCTGTATACTTCGTCCTGCACAAAGCAGACAATCACATTCTGCATATCCACAGCCTTTTTCAATTCTGCTTTATCCTCTGGTTTGGCATCCCCGGTACTATTGCGGTATGAAGCATCGGACAAATATTCCCCTGCACAGGAAAGTACACTATCATTCCATAAATTATAGTTATAGTATGATTCTGTTACACCGCTGGCCTGCGCAAGCTTCTGGTATAATTTCTCACTCTTCTTATCATTTTTTTCCGTTCCGGATAAGGTAGTGCTGTAGTGCAGGTCATAGGAATAATTATTGATAATATCATTCAGCCCGCTGGAAAGGTAATCACTAAAGCTGCTTGCTGATATAAACAGCACAACACTGATAAACAAGGAAAATACCGTAGCCCTGTATTTTCTTTTGTTCCGTTTATAATTCTTAGAAGCAAGCACCCCTTCCAGCCCAAACAATTTCACAGTAAGGCGGGATGTTTTCAATTTCCTTGGCTTTATAACAATATCTGTCGTCTGACGGATCGCATCAATGGCATTGATCTTCAATGCCTTCCGCACCGGAAGATATGCTGAGATCAGCACTGTGACAAAACCTACCACTGCTGCCAGGAGCACAGACCACAAAGCAGCCGAAACATGAATGCTCAGATCTCCTGTATTAAGAAATACGGCAAAGGTATCCCTCAGACAGTAAAATGTCACTGCCATGCCGCCGATCCCTGCCAACACCCCCAATGGAACCCCGATCAGGCTCACCACCACTGCCTCAAAAAGGACACTCTTCTTTAGCTGTTTTCTGGTAGCGCCAATAGAGGACAGCAGGCCATATTGTTTCTTCCTCTCATTTACCGAGATGGCAAAGGAGTTGTAGATCAGCGATATGGAGCCAAACATAATGATCCCAATGAGGACCGCCATAAGTCCTGCCAGCATTCCCGCCACGCTTTCACCGAGATTACTTCCCATCATTCTTAGATAGAAGCGGTTTATATTGATGGTATAATCTTGTCCGTATTTTTTCTGCAGCCCTTCCATAAAACCATTTGCCTTATCCGGATCTTTCATGGTCATATACACCATCTGCCTGCCCCGAACCACAGCATTGTCATCCAGCCGGGTCAGTGCCGGATATCCCGGCAGCCCCTGAAAATAACCCCAGTAACCAAACTGGGCACTTTCATAAAAGCCTACGATCTCATACTGGTCTTTCGCATCTGGCACAAAAGTCTCTGAATTTTCTGCCATATTAAAAGAGTAGTCTTCCCACATCAGTTCCCCATCACTATTATCTTTGCGGGTCCCAATCTCCAGGTCAGCCTTCTGCCCCACTTTATAGTCAATCCCTGACTTCTCCGCCATATCTGATGGAAGGATCAGTTCATGAGAATTCTCTGGCAGACGTCCCTCTGTTATATGCACAGAAAGAAATTCCGGGAATTTTTCTGAGAAACCTCCGATATACAGATATGGTGTGCGCTCTTTCTTTACTGTCTCCAATCTAGCATATCCGATATCAGCATATGTGGCACTCTCCTCCACCTCTTCTTTTGCCAGTACATCCTTAATTTCGTCCTTCTTATTTTCTACAAAATCAACATGCCAACAACCATCACTCTGAACTGTCGCCTCCAGCATAAAATTCTGGATACTGCTGACTGTGGTTGTCACCGCCGTAATCATCGCCACGGACAAAATAATGCCTATAATGGTAACAAGCGTACGTGTCCGGTTCTGCCACAATGACTTTAGCGTATACCGCCTAAAGATATTCATGACCGGATCACCTCGTCCCTCACGATCTTTCCATCTTCAATAGCAATGATCCTGTCAGCCTGCAGGGCGATCTGTTCATCATGTGTAATGACAATCAGTGTCTGGTTATATTTCTTATTGGAAGTCTTCAAAAGTTCCACAATCTCCTGGCTGTTCTTCGAATCCAGGTTTCCGGTCGGCTCATCTGCCAGCACCACCGCCGGAGAAGTCATAAGGGCGCGCCCGATGGATACCCTCTGCTGCTGTCCCCCGGACAACTGGTTTGGAAGATTCTTCTCCCTTCCCCGAAGTCCCAGGATATCCAGCAATTCCCCCAGATATTCCTCATCCACTTTCCTTCCATCCATCTGAATCGGCAATGTCATATTCTCAGTCACGTTGAGGATTGGAATAAGGTTGTAGAACTGATAGATCAGCCCCACCTGCCTCCGTCGAAAGATCGCTAACTGTTCCTCATTCTGCTGATACACATCCTGCCCATTCATAAAAACTTTTCCGCCTGACGGACGGTCTACTCCCCCCAGAATGTGCAGCAGCGTTGATTTTCCCGAACCACTTGGTCCAATGATCGCCACAAATTCTCCCTTCTTCACAGAAAAGGACACATCATTCAGTGCCATTACCTGATTTTCATCTGATCCGTAAATCTTTGAAAGATGTTCTACCTTTAAAATCTCCATTGTTTCCCTCTTTTCTACGCCATCGCGTGTTTCTTGCTATTCAATCTTGCTTTCGGGCTTTATCTTATCATATCCAAGTGACAGGTGCATGACTCTAATGTGACAGAATTGTAAGGTTGGGGGAGATTTCATATAGATTTTTTTAAATGGTTTTGTATTTTTGGGGTGATCCTGTGTAAAAGCGGTGTGCCGAAGTATGTGAGTAGAAATGTTCGGCAACAGTTCCGGTTCGGTGTCTATCTTAATGGCGTTCGCAATCTTTCTTGCATTGCACTCATACACAATATGATGAATCAATAGGTTCAGTCCCCCAGCATTGAGCAACTGTCCGTATAGTCCTAAAGCATTAAGCAGATATCAAACGTATTAAAGCCTGCATCTGCTCATAGGCATCCCTTTTTGTCATTTCAATTTCATCCTCATCCGTTAATCCCAAGAAATCCGCTATATCTTTAGGTCCTGCATGATCAGGAGATGCAAACTTGCCTGCAATCTTTTCTTTCATCTCCTGCACAAGTTTATTATTAGCATTTGATTGAAATTCCTTTGCTAATTCTTTTACGCCACCCTTGTAATGCTTGATCAAAAAATAGATATCATAGGAATCCTTTGCCTTTCCACGTCCCATTGCTGCTGTTTTCATAATCAAATAAGGAACCACCGCAATTACACTAACATTTGCAACATCAATTGCCCCATCTGGTCTTTTAGCCTCCAAAGAGATTTTCTGTGAAGGATAATCAAATGCAAAATTGCCACCAGTAGCTTTTAATGCCTTCATTCCCTGTACGTGTTGACTCCGTTTCTTCTCCAGTGTCCATTATTTATTCTGACAATAAAAACGGAAATCACAGTTCTTACAGGTCTGTGGATTATCAGAACAATGGTTAAACTCTTTCCGTAATATTTTATGTACCGTGTCATCAAAAGCGGCTACTGTTCCTTCTATCGCACTCTTTGTATAGGGGAAAGAAATCATCGGATTCCCATTCTCCTCCCCCGTATAATAAAGATGCATTTTGCTGACTTTCTGTCCGGTACGCTGCTCAATCAGATATGCATAAATCTGAAGCTGTCTCCGATAATGCTCTAAACGCTGTCTCATTCGCTCCATATCCGGTTTTCGTTCAGACTTAAAATCAACAATTTCAACGGTACCGTCCATACCCTTTACCAAATCTATTTTACCTTCAATAATATAATCTGTCTGCACCAGACTTACATCAACCTCTGCCTGCTTTATCGTATCCCATTTGCCAGACTGCCTTTTTGCATATCGCAACACCTGATTCAACGCTGCCATTCGTTGCGGCTCTGCGAGGTAGGTATGCTCTGACTTAATTAGCGAAGTATAGTTATTTTCAAACCACTGTGTAATATTGTCGGTTGTAATCAAGTATTCCTCACTGCGAATCGCTGCACGATGGATATCCTCTATGGTTTCATGTACAAGAGTACCAAATACCATAGCATTTTCCCTGACAGGCATAAATTCTAATTCTTTGTAGAACTTATACTGTAACGCACAGGTTTCATAAACCGTTATATGCGACGTAAAGGAGAATGTATCCTTTAGGTTCACTCTCTTAACAGTTTTGAAATCAAATTCCCTTAAATCAAAGACAGGACTCTCTATACTTTGCAGTTCCTCATATACTTCCGAAAAATATTTACTTGGCGTTCTCTTATTTTCATCACAAGTCAAAACCAATAAATCCTGCGCCCTCGAAAACGCCGTATAATAAAGTCTCCAAAAATCAAAGAATTTAGTGTTCTCATATGGTTCAAAGGCAGGACGATGAAAATATTTATCTTCGACCTCATTCATCAATTCCTTATAAGACTTCCTTGGAACATTGCCAAGCGAATCCACAAATACAATCGGGAACTCCATTCCCTTGGATTGATGAATCGTGAGGAAAGACACACAACCGCTTGGAGCATATTCTGCATCATCCTCATATTCAGAGATGCCACCATCATACAGCAACCGCAAATACAGATTGAATAATCGTTCTGTATTTATATGGATATATGTACCGTTAAATACATCAACCCTGTGGAGATATTCAAACTTACCAATAATCTGTGTCAACAACGCAAGATTCCTAGTGGGTCTGATATCTACCACTCCAGCACTCATATCTGCGTCAAGCATCGTGCGAAACGGCTGAAACATAAAAAGCTGATAGAGCAGTCCCGAATACACATAGTCTGTAGTTCCAGTGAGTCCAGCGTGGTCTTTACCATGTCTTTTAATAAATTTCAGCAAATCCTTATTTTCTGGTTTCGTAACAAACTGATTCGCTAAAACAATACAATCACGATAATAAAAATAATGCTCATTTTGTAAAAAAATATATTCCCCATTTTCCAAACCCTTTACATATACCGGAAACATCAGCATAAGGCATCCTAATGTCAGCATAATCTCATCCCGTTTGAAAAACATATCCGAACGAGGTGAATATACATTGATTCCGTTGTTTTCCAAAAAATTTGCCAGAGAAGTAACACGAGAATGTTTAACAGAACTGAATAAAAAAGCTAATTGATTATAATCTGTTATTTTTCCAGACTCTTTTAATTGATTAATAAATTCAAGGATCCGTTCATGCCATTCATCCATATCTTCCGAACTTGATAATTTTACCACTGATGGACTATTTCGTGTAGTTTTTACATGAGAATCTATGCGTTTCGCATAGCGATACCTTCCCCACTCAAATTTAAACTTTGAGCCTTCTGTTGTTGACATCCACTTATTGTAAAAATCAACGATATCACTATTTGAACGATAATTCACTGTCAATGAGATAATTTTACATTCCCCTTTTGAAAACTTCTGTGGAAATTCAAGGATATTTCGTATCGTCGCACCCCGAAATCGATAGAGTCCCTGGTCATCATCACCCACTACACATATATTTTCATGCTTCCCACCAAGTAGAAAGACTATCTGCTCCTGTATATAATTGGTGTCCTGATATTCATCTATCATCAGATATTGAATTTTATCTCTCAATTCCTGCAATATTTCTGGGCATTCCACTAGTAATCTGTAACACTCTGTCTGAATAGCTGCAAAGTCAAGAAGATTCCCATCTTGCAAAAGATCCTGATAAGCCTGCAACATACACCCCAAAGCACTGATTTCGGGATCGCTGTCAGCGATAAGTTGCTCTGCATTAACCAATTCTTCTGAAAGATGATTCACATAAGTGCATATTTCCTCTGAACATCTCCATGCGCCCCTATTAGGAAAAATCAATTCAAAACCATCAATTTCTCTGAATTTTTTAATATTCCGAAATACCAGATATTTCTGGTCGAAAGTTTCAAGTAGCCGATAGTTTTTTTCAGACATGTATACTCTAAATGTTCCTTAATAATTCTCAAGCACAGTGAATGAAAAGTTCCCACATACATCTCATTCACATTTACAGAGATCTTCCTTGATGCTAATTCATTTGTAATACGAGTGACGATTTCTTTAGCAGCCTTATCCGTAAAGGTTGCCATCATAATTTGTTCCGGTAAAACTCCACATTCCTGTATAATATAAATAGCACGTTGCACAAGAGTGAAAGTTTTTCCCGTTCCTGGTCCTGCCGTGATAAGTACAGGACCATTTGTAGTCGATATCGCCTCTCTTTGTGCCTCATTCGCATCCTTAAAATCAAACATAAATCTTTACCTCTATTTTTTCCTTTGAACTGCAACTAAGAAACAATTTCTTAAATTACTCAAAATAAATCAAAGCATGATGTAGTTCTCTCGCCCAGTAACTGTTATCATCTGCAATCCAGCGTTAAGTTCTTCATTCTACATATCTTGATTTCATGTTTGGGATTCAAGACATATAGTTTATTGTAACATAAAAATGTTTCAAATAAAACATCTAACCCTAGTCAATTCTTCTTTTTATCTGTTCCTCCTCTCTTTCCATCCAGCTTAAGATAATTTTCGCGCCAGATACGCATTTTGTATCACAAAATGCTACTGGTTAGGGGAACACCCCTAAAATCCCGAAATATTTGTTTATAAGTATAGAAACAAAAAAACTTTCAGAGGATTTTATTCCAAAAAAATAGTTAGTATCACACAAGTGGTGCTTTCAATGCATCTCTATTCTGATTCGAAAAAGAATCCTCTAGCTCTACAAAATTTGTTCATGCCTGAAGGCATGTCTTTATAAACGAACTAATCTCTTCCAAATAAATATATTTACGCTATTGACAGTTTATAAGATAGTTACTAATCTTCCTTGCAGGTTGTTCAGAAAATTTCAGATCATATATTTTTAATAGGCAATTTAATTATCTTATGTTATAATATTAAAAATTCATAAACGAAAAGGAGTGACATAATGCAACATAGATATGTTTCAGACAAAGAATATTTTTGCTTAAACAAATGATTTATACTTGTTAAAAACCTATAACATTTATTATATATACTATGAAGAACTTTCGGTTATTGGTTTTGAGGGGCGTCAAGAATTGCCACCTTTAGGTACATTGTTTTTTGCTGCTGCTTTACATGAAGTTGGTATTCAAGTAAGAGTTATTCCATTTACCGATGAATATTGTCTTTTTGATTTTGACAAAAATACTGATTTTATAGGATATTCCATTACCTCTTCCATTGTTTATCCGCATTATAAAAAGTTAAGTGAGAAAATTAAAATTTATTGTCCACATGCAATTACTTTAGCTGGGAACACTCATGCAAATTTATTTCCTAAAGAAGTTCTAACAAATCTTGAAGTAGATGGCGTATTATGTGGTGAAAGTGAATATAGTATCCTAGTTCTTTTGCATAATTATTTATTAAAACCTCATAAATTTCTTTTTTATAAAGTTCCTGGTTCATATGCATCCCAACAATATCACTCTGATATCCAACATAGTATTAGAGTGAACAATATATCATTAATATACCACACCCTTACCGTGAAGCACTTGCTGATGAGTATATTGTCTTAAATAATCGTATTAAAAGTAATTGGTAGTGAAAATGTGAAAACAGTAACATTCATTACATCCAGAGGTTGTCCATACAATTGCTATTTCTGTGCAAATTTAAATAATGGCTCTGTGAGATTCCGTACAAAAGAAGATCTGGATACAGAAATTCAATCAATAAAACAGAGATCCCCTACTGTTGGTGGGATTATAATAATGGATGAAACCGCTACACTAAATGTGGCACATGTAAAAAATTGGACTCAAGTAATGTTAAATAATTCAATGCAATATGTACTCAGTACACGTGGTGATGCTATTAACTATGAAATCGTTTCATATTTAGCAACATCTGGATGTAAAGAAATCAAATTCGGTTTAGAAAGCGGGAGCCAAAAACTATTAACTTCTATGAATAAAAAATTAAATCTTGACAAATTTGAAGAAACAATATCGCTCACAAAACAGTTCGGAATTAACAATAAAGTATTTCTGATGCATGGCTTTCCTGGTGAAAATAAAGAAACCACATGCGAAACCATATCATTTCTCAACAAAAACAAGCAATTTATTGACAGAGCAGTGCTTTTTCAATTTACGCCATTACCTGGATCTTATGTCTATAATACACCAGAAAAGTTTAATATTAGACGTGATTTACTTACTACAAACAACTTTACAATTTATAATAATATGGCGCATTGTTGGGGAACTCAATATGACTATGATGAAATGATGACAGCCTACAGCGAATTGAAAAAGTTTGTAGAAACAACTTTTCAAAGATAGTTTTAAACTTTTATAATCTTTTACCCACCTTATCAAAGTTAATTCATAATATAGGATTATAAGTTATTATCATATTTATTCTATTTTCTGCATATTTTCCTCCATCTTTACAGATAAAAAAAGAGCAAACTCTTTTTTTCTGTCCCAACATCATTTTACAAATTATATCGTATCAAAGCTCTTCCCAACCTGTGTAATTCCTGTGTGAATTTCCGTCCCCAATCTCTCCCAACCCCCGCAAACAAGCCTTTCCCCCTCCATTCAACCACTTACAGAATTGTAAGAATTAGGGGGATTTTATATAGATTTATCTCTCTCAAAACGTCAGAATATTCCGGGAATCACTTCCCCGAAACTGATATATGGTCTGGTAATCATCCCCCACCACACACAGATTAGCACCAAACTCTTTTATTTTCTGAATCAGACGTTCCTGCACCGGATTAATATCCCGATACTCATCTATGGCCAAATATTTCACCTTATTTTTTAAATGCTGTTTTCGTAGTATCATTCCATTTATCCCGCTCAAACCAATTTTCATTGAATATATTTATTACACTGATAAACAAACCAGTCTCAACATATTTCTTCAAGTCAAGGTCGCTCATGCCGCATTCATCGTAATACCTCTCAACAAATAATTTCGTATGTATCTCATTTATTCATAATGTTTTACGCAACTTCACCGTATGTTTCACGATTTTTGCAAATTCATTTCCAAGTTGGTAACAAGTTGCTTCCAATTACCCAAACAGTGTTTGGGACTTTTCAATAACGAAAAGGCTAAACACCGTTTCGCTTTTTAGACAATAAAAACCGCTGCAAATAATATTTTCATATCATTTGCAGCAATCAAACCATTCCCATATCACTTCTTTATCAAAATTTCTTTCCAATTTCTACGATTATATCCAACTCTTAAGATAATTACAGTATCCATTGTCTCCTCTATTACATAAAAAACATAATAGTTTTTATATGGCATACAATGAATTCCCTGAGTAGAAAGAACCCGATCATCAATTAAAGCAAATCTATTAGGCAATTTCCGCAAAGTTGAAATAGCACTACGCAAACCTGTCACAAAACGATATGCTGTTTCCGGCTCCAGTAATGTATACGATATATAATCACCAATATCTATAATATCATTTTTCGCTCTTCTGGTTAAAACTACATCATACTCCTTCAACCTTGTACCTACTTTCTAATGCATCAAACGCTTCATCAAAGTCGTAAATAGCATTTTCCTGAACATCCTTCAACCCTTCGTTTACATAACTACGTATTTCCTGTCTCGCCTGTTCTTCTGGTGAATATAAAATTTTTACTGCGGCTTCCATAAGATGCACCTCCAATCTGTTCTATCATTAAATATAGTATAAGTGATTTTTCATATAATAACAAGCCTAACTTACACATCCATTTTTTTCAAGTCAAATGAGCCATGAAACTTATATAAAATATTATCGTATTGAAGCCCTTCCCATCCTGCGTAATTCCTGTGTGAGTCTCTGTCCCCAATCCCCACAAACCACCGAAAACAAGGTTTTCTCCATTCCTCCAACCACTTACAGAATTGTAAAGTTGTGGGAGTTGGATATAGATTTTGTTTCTTTTCAGAACTTGCTAAATCAGTAAATCCTTATATCCTTCAAGAGTTGTGATTACTTTTAAACCCTTCACTGTCTTTACATTGATAATATGCTTAAAATTCCACGAAATAATAACATCGCACCCTGCAAGTATTGTAGCAGCTATATACTGGCAATCATCAAAACCTTTTTTCTTTAGCATGACAAAATCTATAAACTTTCCTAGAATTGGAGTTTCTCAAAGCCAATATTGACATTATTCTTTTCCGCCATTTCATACACCGTCCTTTATCTGCCTTATTATTATCACAATTTATATCATCATAACAATCCTTACCATAATTATCCACAATAACTTTATTTTTTCAAAAGATCACCCACCAGTCCAAGACATCGCCTCTGTATCTGGAACCCTTTGTATTGTCAAATTAAATTGTAATTTACTCATTGCGGTTCTGCAAGGTACCTCAACGGCGCCAATTTGAACCCGTTTCAAATTGGTGCCATTGAGCTAGGTATGCCCTAACTAGAACACTTAGACAAGTGAATAATTTTCGTTGTACTAGCAACAGCCTGTTTCTTGGTTTTCTGAAACATCCATGCTATAATTCCTATAGGAGGTGAGAATTTTATGGAAACAAAAAATATTATATTTGAGTTGCGAACCAAAAACAAATTATCCCAAAATGATCTTGCTGAAAAACTTCATGTAACCCGGCAAGCCGTATCCCGGTGGGAAACTGGTGAAACTATGCCAAATACAGAAACTCTGAAACTGCTTTCAAAGCTGTTTGATGTTTCTATCAATACACTTCTTGGTTCTCCAAGGCAACTGATCTGCCAATGCTGTGGCATGCCACTGGAAGATTCTTCTATCAGCAGAGAAATGGATGGAACATTTAATGAAGAGTATTGTAAATGGTGCTATACGGATGGAAAATTCGTTTACTCAAGTTTGGAAGAATTGACAGATTTTCTTGTAGAGCATATGTCAAATGAAGACTGGTCCCCCGTACAGGCGCGAGCCTATTTTGAAACCCAGCTTCCAAAACTTAATTACTGGAAACAAGTAAAATGAAAATGCACCTTCCAGTACAACGAATATTGTCTTAATGCAGGCGTCGAACTGCCTGAAGGTCTTTCGGATCATCTGCCTCACTCATCATGCGCACGGTTATACACATCCTGTATCTCTTCCGGCAGATGATCTGGAAGCATTTCATTCAGGCGGTCCTCATTTCCATCCTTTACAGCCTGTTCATAATACCAGCATTTATAACGGATCATATCCAGCACTTTCTCCATCTTCCGTATCTCATTCTCCACAACTTCTTTCTGGTTCTGGAAAAATTCTTTTCTCTTGATATAAGTACTGCTGCCCTCCCGGCACCATTCCATAAACACTTTAATATCTTTAATCTCCACACCGGATTTTTTCAAACACTCAATAACCCGCAGTGCCTCAATTTCTCTTTCGCCAAACCTCCGTATCCCAGAGACACGTTCCATTTCCGGAAACAAGCCTTCTTTGTCATAATAACGGAGAGTTGATACCGGCAGGTGGAACATTTCTGATATCTGTCCTATTGTATACATAAAATATTTATCCCTTCTTCCCAAAAATCACTTGACCTAAAGTCAGGTTTAGGTATTAAAATAATGCTATCACAGGCTGGCAATAATGTCAACTGACCTTAAGGAGGTTTTAAAATGGAAGAAAAGTTAGATCTGACAACAGAATGGGACAAAACTTTCCCAAAAAGTGACAAGGTAAATCATCGCAAGATCACGTTTCATAACCGCTATGGGATCACCCTGGCTGGCGACTTATACGAGCCGAAAAACATAGAAGAAAAACAGCCTGCCCTGGCAGTATGTGGTCCTTTTGGGGCAGTCAAAGAACAGGCGGCAGGACTTTACGCACAGACAATGGCAGAAAGAGGATTTATCACTATCGCCTTTGATCCCTCTTTTACTGGTGAGAGCGGAGGAAGCCCGCGATATGTCGCCTCTCCCGATATCAACACCGAAGACTTTTCCGCAGCAGTGGATTTTCTCTCTGTACAGGATACTGTTGATCCTGAGAAGATCGGCATCATCGGCATATGCGGCTGGGGCGGCATGGCACTGAACGCAGCCGCCATGGATACAAGGATCAAGGCGACAGTTGCCTCCACCATGTATGATATGACACGGGTAAATGCCAAAGGATACTTTGACGCCGAAGACAGCGAAGAAGCCCGCTATGAACTGCGAAGACAGCTAAATGCACAGCGGATCACGGACTACAGAAATGGCAGTTATGCAAGAGGCGGCGGTGTTGTGGATCCTCTGCCAGAAGATGCTCCCTTCTTTGTAAAAGACTACTATGATTATTACAAAACAGACCGCGGCTACCACAATCGTTCCCTGAATTCCAATGATGGCTGGAATATTACTTCTTCTCTCTCTTTTATCAATATGCCGATCCTGCAGTACGCTTCCGAGATCCGCAATGCCGTTCTGTTGATCCATGGAGAGAAAGCACATTCCTGCTATTTCAGTAAAGATGCCTATGAAAAACTGACGGGGGATAACAAGGAGTTGCTTATCATCCCAGGTGCAGTCCATACAGACCTGTATGATCAGGCTGATATGATCCCTTTTGATAAAATGACAGCCTTTTTCCATACATATCTGAACTGACATAAAGAACCCACACAGGCACACCTCTCCTGTGTGGGTTTCTTTCAAAAGTTCTCTTCTTTTAATGTCTCAATCACATTATCTTTGCGGACCTTGGAGGTGGAATAAAGCATGGTGGCAAACACCACCAAAAATACACTGCCCACTGCGATCACGATACTATACCATGGCACATAGAAATTACTCAGGAGCAGGGAATTTGTAGTATACCAGATAAGCCCTGTCACACCGATTGCCACTGGCAGCCCATATGCCAGGCCTTTTATGCCATAGAGCAGACATTCGAAATTCGCCATTTTATGAAAGCTCTTTTGTGTCATTCCCACAGAACGCAGCATAGCAAACTCTCTCTTCCTCAAAAATACATTTGTTGATATTGTGTTAAATACATTTGCCACGGCGATCAATGAGATCAGCAGGATAAATCCATAGGAAAAAATATTCAGCACAGTTATCAGGGCACGGTTTGACCTGACACTTGCCGCGATATTGTACAGATCACCGGAATCCCCATTATCATCCATAATGTCCTGCATCTCATCATAAGTTTTTTCCGAAGCATTAGAATGAAATGTCATCACATATTCGGGAGTGATCTCTTTCCGAACCTCCTCCGGCCAGATAACACCCATTGCACTCTTTGGATACATGAGAAGAAACCCATATTGGCTCTCGAAATCAAGGCCGGCCGGCAGATCCTCCTGTACCTCACCTATCGTGATTTTCTGTTTCCCTATAAGCTGGATATCCTCCAGATCTCCCCCATCTGGCCACAGTTCGTATGCTAACTGGATCTCTCCCGGATTCTCCTCAAACACACGGCTGATGGCATAGCGTTCTTTCTCTGTGTCCCATACGATCGTCTTGTCATAAGCAACGGCAGCCGGGTTTTCTGCATTCATAAAGCGGTTCGTATCCAGATGATTTGCTTTCAGATATTCTTCATAGACAGAATCCTCAATAAAAATGAGCACACCATTGCTGATTGAAATTTCCTTTTCCAATTCCTTTTCATCTGCCGGTTTGCTATATCCCACATCGTTCCGGTAAATATTAGCAGATAAATATTTACCGGCAAGGGTAATATGCGGATTCCATAACACATAATGATGTTCCGCCTGTGTTACACCGCTGCTCTGCTCCATTTTCTTATATAACTGCTCAAACTCCCCGGTATCTACCGTCTTTTCCAGTTCCTTATCATCTGAATTTTTATAACGCAGGTCACAATTATATGTCTGGATCAGTTCACTCATACTGGAAGACAGATAATCGCTGAAACTGCTTGCGGATATGAAAAGTACTACACTGATAAACAGGGAAAATACGGTTGCCCTGTATTTCCTCTTGTTCCGTTTATAGTTTTTGGATGCAAGCACTCCCTCCAGGCCAAATAATCTTGATGTCAGACGGGAAGTTTTGAGCCCGCCAGCTTTCATCACAATATCTGTTGTCTGCCGGACTGCCTCAATGGCATTTATCTTCAGGGCCTTTCTCGCCGGAAGCCAGGCTGAGATCAGCACAGTGGCAAATCCCACCACCGCCGACAGCACAACCGCCCACAAAGCTGCCGACATATGAATACTCAAATCACCTGAATTTACAAATTGGGAGAAAGTATCCCTCAGACAATAAAATGTCACTGCCATGCCGCCGATTCCTGCCAGTACCCCCAGAGGGATCCCAATGCCGCTGAGCACCAGAGCCTCAAAGAGAACGCTCTTCTTCAACTGCTTCCTGGTGGCACCTACAGAAGACAACAGGCCATACTGCTTCTTTCTCTCATTCAGGGAAATGGCAAAAGAATTGTAGATCAATGAGATAGAGCCAAACATAATGATCCCAATCAGTATTAGCATAAATCCTACCATCATCTGTGTTGCATTTTCGCTAAGAGTACTTCCCTGCATTTTCAGATAAAAAGAGTTTATACTTATATTCTCTTCCCCATACTTTTCACCCAGCTCTTTGGCAACTCCCTCTGCCATATCCGTGTCTTTCAGCGTCATATATGCCATTCTTCGTCCACCTATGGCAGCATTATCGTCCAGCCTGGTAAGAGCCGTATATCCCGGTGCGCCGGAAAAGGGAGCCCAATAGCCAAACTGTGCACTTTCATAAATACCTACAACCTGAAAAGTCTGTCTTCCACTGCTGACAAATGTCTCCCTGTCCTCACCCGGCGTGACCGGATAGTCCTGCCAGATCACCTCATTGCTCTCATTTTCTTTTCGCAGCCCTGTCTCCAGTGTAACCTTCTCTCCCACTTTATAATCGAGCCCTGACCGCTCTGCCATATCCGCCGGAAGGATCAGCTCCTTTGAATTTTCTGGCAGCCCCCCCTCTTTCAGGCGAACGGTCAATAACTTCTCAAAATCTCCCGAAACCCCTCCAATGAACAAATATGGAATCCGTTCCCTCTTGACTTTCTCCAGCTTTGCATAAGTGATATCCGCATAAACGGCATTCTCATCCACTTCCTCCTTCTCCAGTGCCTCTTTGACCGGTTCCTCCTGATCCGCTGTCAGATTCACATGCCAGCAGCCATCATTCTGAACTGTCGCCTCCAACATAAAATTCTGAATGCTGCTGACCGTCGTTGTCACCGCAGTGATCATTGCCACAGACAAAATAATGCCAATAACCGTCACAACCGTCCTTGTCCTGTTCTGCCGTAACGATTTCAGCGTATAATTTCTAAATATGTTCATTACGTCCTCCTTCCGCCTATTATAGATATTACCTGCATTACAATAATATCATAACATGAATAAGTGACGCCAGAATGACTCTAATGTGACAGTTTTGTAACTATTTGAAAAAAGAAACAATTTATGGTATAAATGTACTTGACCGAACAGCCAGAGAGGAGGGGGCGAACATGGATACCACCCGGTTTATATCAATTTTACCTCGATTTCTAATCTTAATCCCAGCGGCATTATCCTGCTATTTTGCTGTGCATAACCAGATGAAATATACACCACTTAAGACTGCCGCCCTGTGTCTGACGGTGCTGTTCCCCTACTCATTTCTGGGGGCATGGTCCGCCGCACTCTTACATCTTGATGTAAATATCATCCTCCTGCCATCCCTTGTGCCTTTCTTTTTCTTATACCGCCAGACTGTCCTGACTGATCTGCCGAGATGCCTCGCCATCTACATTGGTGTCTGTGCTGTACAGAGCTTCCCCGCACAGTTCGCCTATGCCTATGATGCCTTCCTGCACCCGGCATCCGGAGCTGCCGGCTTTTCTGTAGAAGCTGCTTTTTTCCAGCTCGGACTCTCCTGCCTGGTCGTAGCGGCTTTCGCCTATCCTTCCATCCACTGGTTTGCACCGACAGTAGAATGTCTGAATTTCCCGACAATATGGTATTCTACGGTCTTTCTGTCATCCATCTTTCTTATCTTCAATATACTGGCTATCCCGCTGTCCTACAGCACTCTGCATACCGGGCGGTTATTTTACCTCTTCCCCCTTTGGGAATGCTGTGCGCTAATCCTTCTTGTGATATTCTATGTCCTTTTCTATCAGGGTGCCATAATTATATTAAAACACGCTGAACTCAAGGAGCGCTCCCAACTTCTTGAGATGCAGTCCCATCAATACCAGACACTTAAGGAACACATGCGTCAGACAGCAAGGCTGCGCCATGACTTCCGGCATTCCGTGCGGCTGTTATCCTCCCTGGCCCAAAAACAGGATATCCAAAGCATACAAAAGCATCTGGCCGAATATGAGACCAGTCTTGCCGAAAACGAGTCCCCGGATTTCTGCGCCAATACCGCACTAAATGCCCTGTTTGGCTATTACTATGGAATTGCTGTATCTGCAGGGATCCACACCGTCTGGCAAATCCAGCTGCCAGAGCATCTCGCTGCCGCCGAATCTGACCTGGCATCCCTTTTCGGGAACCTGATCGAGAATGCCATTGACGGATGTCTGACCATGCCAGAAGGGAAACGGTATTTCTGCCTTTCTATAGAGCTTCGGCACGAAAACCAGTTATATGTCGTCTCCACCAACAGCTTTAACGGAACGTGCCGAAAAGAGAAAGACGGCTACCACTCAACAAAACATAATGGAAAAGGAATCGGGCTTGCCTCCATCACTGCAGTCGCAGAAAAGTACGGTGGAGCGGCACATATCTCCCATAATGACAGTGAATTTTTCACGGACATTTTCCTTAGCTTAGCCTGACATTGTCAGGCTAACAGAGTCAGTTTGGGTAAATCCCATTTACATTAGATTATTCTGGTTTATAAATCCTCTCTGCTTCTTGCGGATTCTGCTGAATACGTAATTCCGCCAGATCTGTTCAATCTTTTTCGCATTCCGGACATTTACCGGAAAACTAATATCCCCTGACAAATGACAGGTCCCCTTATCAAAATTTTCAATATACTCCATATTGACCAGAATGCCCCGCAAGAGCTGCAGGAAACGGTTATCCCCGCCGAACTTTTCCTTTATGGAAGAAAATGTCATCCGTGTCTTATAAATATTTCCGGTTTTGTCCATAATCCCAAGGTAATTTGCCTCTGCACGGACGAATACGATATCTGAATAGGGAATACTGTAATCTCTGCGGCCACTGGTAAAGATAAGCTTCGGGGAATTCGATACCGCAGTACGGCATTTTAAGATATCATCCATCACGGCAAAAAGCCGTTCTTTGTCCGCGGGCTTTCTGATATAGTCGTAGGCATGATACCGAAATGCATCCGGCATATGCTCTTCGCTGGTAGTGAGAAAGATAATCAGTGTATCACTGTCAACGGCACGGATCTGTTCCACAGCATCCATGCCTGTCAAT
Organism: uncultured Clostridia bacterium; assembly: GCA_947643415.1. Lineage (GTDB taxonomy): Bacteria > Bacillota > Clostridia > Lachnospirales > Lachnospiraceae > Eubacterium_F. The sequence goes on from CANRWA010000012.1 coordinate 66,446, forward strand.
CCTTCCATAAAGATATCCATAAAGATAGCAGTAAACCCAAAAGGCTGATAACTGGCAAGAAACTCCTCTGCACTATGAAAAAAGTGTATGGTGAGTTCAAGCTGGTTTATGGCGGCATAATCATTTAATACGTTATTGAGGTTATCAAGCTCCGCCTGTATATCATCTACAATGGCAATATTCAGATGGGACATATCCATGGCAACTATCCTCCTTCATGAAATCTGATACAAGTATAACATAACCCGAAACGGATCCCCATTAAAAAAATTGCGGTTTATCCCACCTCATTGCGGTTTATCCCTCTTTTATTGAATTATCCGTAAAATGAATCTACAATTGTGAAATATTATACAATTTAAGGAGATTCATGATATGAAACAAAAACGAAATCTATACAAAATACTGGCATTGTTCTCCGGAATTTCCCTGTTCTTTACCCTCCCAGGACTGCCCATAAGCACCTGTCTGGTAAATACAGGTACCACGGAAGCAGCATCCCGTTCACTGGATACAAGGACGGTCAACCTGAATATAGCACAGGAAGACGGCAGCTATACCATAGCTGGAATCAGTGACCCTGGCCAGCCTGCCAATTCACAATTGGAGGCGAAAGTATCCAGAACCAATAATTGGGGCGAGGAAAAAGATTCCGACGGCAATGTGGTAAAACATGGAAGTTATGTTTACTATGGCTGCTATCAACAAAGTTCGGATGGAAACGGCGGCTACCACACGGAACCGCTTAAGTGGCGTGTCCTGGATGCGGACACCCAAGATTTCAATGAAGGAAATGAACCACCCCACACTATGTTTCTCATGGCTGACAAGGTACTGGAACAGGTGAAGTTTAATGAAAATAAAGACGATGGCGGTATCTATTCCACCTGTAATCTCAGAAAATGGCTGAATTCTGAAACCTTTCAGGGACCGTACCCGGAGGGCGGTTTTCTAAACAATGCCTTCAGCGTCCCTGAGCGGGCAGGAATCGCAGTCAGCAGCAAGAGAGCAAACGATGAAATCGAAATAGAGACATTGATAAAGGATAATAGCGGATTGTCACAGAATGGCCTGATCGATAAAATATTTGTCCTCAGTGCAGAAGAGGCAAACAGCAATGCTTTCGGATTTTATTATTTAAAGGGCTATGGTTCCAGCAATTCAAGGTTATTTACAGCCACAGATTATGCAAAAGATAAGGGAATATGTTCCACAACATCAGAGCAGAAGGACTATTGGCTGCGGTCACGGATCACAGACAGCAACTTTAGCGCTGCCATCGCTGACTGCACCGGCTGGCTGTGGGCAGCTAATGTAGATGGCATATACTCAGATGGATCCTCCTCCCTGGTCGGTGTTGCGCCATCCTTTAATCTTGATCTGTCAGCAGTGAGCTTTACATCCGCCACTGGAATGGGCAAATCCTCTTTTGCCCTGACATCTGCCAGCGACAGTGCGGAATGGAATCTTACTATGGCTGGTGGCAGCGGTTTTACGGCAGCAAGGCACAGCAATGAATCGGGACCGGTAAATCCAGGCGGTGAGATTACCGTGGACATTACGGACATCGGCACTCCCAACAGCGGTGTTTCTTATTCACAGATCTCTGCTATACTGGCCGACGAAAACAATATTGTACTCGCTTACGGCAAGATTGCCGGTTTAGATAAACCACAAGCTGCTATTACCATCCCGGCAGAAATACCAGCGGGGAACTACACACTAAAAATCTTTGCGGAAGACGTAAATTCTTCCTCTGGGCAAAATTTGACGGACTTTGCCAGCAATATGGCAGATATTCCCATTATAATAGGAAATACCAGCATTGTCACTATTACTAATCCCACAGGCAGCCATATTACCTATTCGTCAGAGGAAGGCAATGGAACGGAAAAACAAGGCGTCCTGAAAGATGGCGGCAGCTATACTCCGGTCACATATATAGCAGACAATGGATATTATTTCCCTGAAAACTATAGTATACCAGAAACAAATGGGATCAAGGTAACAAGAAACAGTGTCCACCAGATCACAATATCCGGAATCCCCACCAAAGATGCAAGCCTGACTCTGGCAGCGGCAACAGAAAAAGCCGGACAGCCGGCACCCGAAGGACTCGGTGAGACAGAAGGAAAAATTACAGGTACCGATACAGCTATGGAATACCGGGCAAAACCGACAGATGGCAGCGCCGCTGATACAGAATGGGCGGACTGTATCAAGGGAAGTACAACAGTGGCACCCGGAATCTGGCAGATACGTTATAAAGAAACAGATACAAAAAAGGCGGGAGCAGTAGAAGAGATCACCGTATATGCAAGATATACTGTCCTCCTCACAAATCCGGCGGACAGCCATATCCTCCTCTCCGAAACATCCGGCAGTGGTACAGAACAACAGAAAGTTGCAGCAGGCAAAGCAATTATGGCAATCAAGTACACGGCAGAGGAAGGGTTCTACTTCCCGGATGATTATACGACTGCGGGGCAAAACGGCATCACAGTAATAAGGGACAGCGAAAACCAGCTCACAGTATCTGGAACTCCTACCGGAGATGTAAACATTACCCTGTCAGCGGCGGCTCAGAAACCGGAACCGACCCCTGTGCCAAAACCGTCACCTGAGCCAGCCCCCGGACAACAACAATCCTCTTCACCAACTCCAGGGCAAAAGCCGTCTCTCACACCGTCCTCTGCAACACAAAATCCAAATGGCGCCATAGAAGAAGGGTATGATATTTTTGCTGCTCCCTGTGGGAAGAAGCTAAACAGCCGCTCACTCATCATGACAGGAAAGAAAAGGAGCACTTTTACCACACTGATAAAAAGAGCTGCAAAAAAAATGACTGGCAGGAAAAACTATAAGATAAAGATAAAAGCCTATAAGCTGGTAAACGGCAGGAAGGTCTACCTGCAAAGCAGTCCAACTTACCATGTCGCAGGGGCAAAAAATAAAACTTATACCAATGCAAAAAAAATATCCTTTTCCAGGAAAACAATCATCCTGAAAAAGGGAGCTTCCCACCTGATCAAAGCGAAAATTATAAAAAACTCGAAAAAGAAGAAACTGCTCCCAAAATCACATGGTCCCTCTCTCCGTTACAAATCGACGGATAAGAAAATTGCTGCAGTATCATCTAATGGAAAAATAAGGGCAAAGAAAAAGGGGGTCTGTTATGTCTATATCACTGCATTAAATGGTGTGACAGCCAAAATAAAAGTAAAGGTGAAATAAAGCAGCATGTCAAAGGCTGCAGAAGGTGGCTATCTTCTGCAGCCCTTTATAAATTCCCATCATATTCTTCGTTTTCCAGCTAAATCACATCCCCTTCTTCCTCTCCCGCAACTCCCTAAAGAAAGAAGTCATGAGCCGGCTGCACTCCTCCCCAAGAACACCAGTAGTTAGTTCCACCTGATGGTTAAAGCCAGAGACCTGCAGGAGGTTCATTACCGACCCCGCACACCCTGCCTTTGGATTCATGCTGCCCACCACCACTCTTGGTATCCGTGCCTGGACAATGGCTCCGGCACACATGGGGCAGGGTTCCAGCGTCACATACATTGTACAGCCCTCAAGACGCCAGTCCCCCAGCACCCTGCTTGCCTTATTGATGGCAAGGATCTCCGCATGTGCCAGCGTATTCTTCTTCCAGTTTCTCTTATTATACCCCCTTGCGATAATCTTGTCCTCAAATACAATAACACAGCCGATGGGTGTCTCCTCCCGCAGATACGCCCTCTTCGCCTGAGTTATCGCCGCTTTCATATATTTCTCATCTGCCGTCATCTTCTGCATTTTCCCTTCCTTATAACTCTCTCAGCCAGTAACCATAATCTCCCATTGATAATTTCTTCCGGCGGACCTGCTTAAACAGATGGAAACCAAACCTCGCTGCAAGATATTGTTCTTTTCGGATATATTGCCCCGGCACTCCTACGTAGTTCTTTCCTTTAGTATGAGCATACACCAAATGACGGTAATTGTAAAACCCCTGGAGCAAAAAACTGTTTTTTGCATAATGCCAGTACTCCATCGGAAACTGGTTAAAATCTTCCGGACGCATCTGCAGGCACCACTCTATCTCATCGTCTTCAAAAGGATACATCTCTGACAGCCCTTTTAGAAAAGAATCCCTTTTCAGGGCTGGCTCTGGTTCCGGCTCTGATTCAGCACCTATATCAACCTCCGGCTCTGATTCTTCCCGCTTTTCTTCCTCTTCTTTCTGAACCTCCGGCTCCGTATGTGGCACGGGCCCTGCCTGGTCTTCCGATTCTTGTTTCACAGCCTCATTTAACGCTGGCTCCTGTTCTGGTTCCGATTTCATTTCTGCTGCAAACTCCACCTGATCATACAAGAGGCTTCCCGGATACTCCGGACACAGTCCTGACAGATACTGTTCCCTGGTTCCCAATAATATGCCACAGATCTTCCCTAAAATCAATCCTTCCGGCAGATCCCCTAACGGGATACGGAAGTCCCAATTATCCGTCTGTCCTGCTGACCCAATCCGGAATGCCTTATAAATGCCTGTCTCCTCACAGACTATGTATACGGGATTGTCGCCCGGAAGCGAGATGTCATGTATGGAGAGATGGAGCGAGAGATTATCCCCTCTCTTTTCCAAGCGGGCAAATCCCTGTCCCTGCATCATAATGTCATTCTCTCTTTTCTTCAGGTATATTACTTTTCTCATATAATCCATATCAACTTTCCCCCTCTCCTATTACTATACGCCTGCCAGTCCCATCTTATGCCTATCTTGACAATTTCAGCAAATAACATTAAAATGGTAAAAAGGGCTGGCTGAGAACCGCAGCCCTTTAAGAACGGACATAGTCCGTTCTTGCTCCGCACATGACGGAATCACCTGTAAAGTTAAAAAGGGCTGGCTGAGAACCGCAGCCCTTCAAGAACGGACATAGTCCGTTCTTGCTCCGCACACTGTGGAGTTTCCCATAAAATGCAAAAGGTGCCTGGGAAAAATACATATACTGGCACTGGATTGGAGGAACTGTAAACGATATGAAAAAGATTATACTAACCGGCGACCGTCCTACCGGCAGGCTTCATGTAGGACACTATGCCGGTTCTCTCAAACGCCGGGTCGAACTTCAAGAGTCTGGCGAATATGATGCCATTTATATTATGATCGCAGATGCCCAGGCTTTGACGGATAATGCAGACAATCCCGAGAAGGTACGCAGTAATATTTCAGAGGTAGCCCTTGACTATATGTCCTGTGGGCTGGATCCTGAGAAATCAACCCTTTTTGTTCAGTCCTATGTACCCGAGCTGACAGAACTGACTTTCTACTACAGCAACCTGGTTACCGTTTCCCGGTTAAAGAGAAATCCTACTGTCAAATCAGAGATCCAGCTACGGGGTTTTAATACGAGCATACCAGTTGGATTCTTTACCTATCCGATCAGCCAGGCGGCAGATATCACTGCGTTTAAAGCAACCACAGTCCCTGTAGGGGATGACCAGCTTCCGATGATCGAACAGGCCAGGGAAATCGTGCGTAGTTTCAACTCCACCTATGATGAAGTACTGATAGAACCAGATGCCCTGCTCCCGGAAAATACTGTCTGTATGCGGCTTCCGGGTACTGACGGAAAGGCAAAGATGAGCAAATCCCTTGGCAACTGCATTTACCTGTCTGATGATCCGAAGGAGATAAAGAAAAAGATAATGAGCATGTTTACCGATCCTGACCACATCCGCATTGAAGATCCCGGCAAACTGGAAGGAAATACGGTATTTACTTATCTGGATGCTTTCTGTAAAGACGAATTGTTCGCTGAGTATCTGCCGGAATACAACTGCCTTCAGGAGCTAAAGGATCACTATACACGCGGTGGGCTGGGGGATGTAAAAGTAAAGAAATTCTTATATTCTGTACTTATGGAAGAACTTTCACCGATCCAGGCAAGAAGAAAAGAACTGGAGAAAGATATCCCCGCTGTCATGGAGATCCTCCATCAGGGCAGTATCCAGGCACAAAAAGTAGCTGCCCAGACATTGGACGAAGTAAAACATGCTATGAAGATCGATTACTTTAAATAATTATAAGAGCTGCCGAAATGACCATGTATCAATCCGGCAGCTCTTATTATCTTTCCTTTCCTGTTTTCCAGCACCATTTTCATCCGGTTATGGAACCGGAGCAGGGGCAGGTGTCGGTGATGGCATCGGCGATGGAGTCGGTACACCCGTATTATCCTGATATTTATCAGGGTCTACCTCCTGATTATCATAACCTGACTGAGGCGGTGATGTATCTTCTGGCTGTTCTGGCAGTTCCTCTGCCCTCTTCACAGCAGCTTCCCATTTCTTCTTCAGATCATCATATTCGGAATACCCTTTTGTCCTCTTTAATGCCTTCTTTCCATCCTTGATCAGCAGTTTCGTGACATCGGTATAATAGGACCGTTTATTCAGTGTATCAATATACCATTGAATCTTCTTAATACGGTTCTTCTTCAGTGTCTCTTTCGCCTTCTTCAAGGAATCCTCGGCATCCACTTTCTGCTGTTTCTGAGCCTGCTCAACCTGGTCAACCTGATATTCACTGATGGCATCCTGCCATTTGTCCATTACATCTTTATTCAGTGATGTAAACTTTTTGGCAGCGCGTTCTTTATAAGATTCCTGCTGGTACTCATCTGGTATCTCTTCTATGACCGCCAGTGTTTCATTATATTTTTTCTCAAATGCCATTGCTGTTTTGACACTGGTTACCTTATACTTCTCAAAATTACTTACTGCACTCTCTGCCTCTTTCTTCGATGCCTCCAGTCTGTAATTCACTTCCCACTCCGAAGTCCTCTCCTGATTCAGCGTGGAATAATAGTCATATCCAGAAGGCCGCTGTGTATAATAGCGGGAGGAAGATTTATAATCAATCTCTTTCTTGCTCTCTGTCAGTTTTCCTCCTGATACTTTCCTTAGTTCCAGAGATGCAGGGATGTCAAAATCCTTTTTTTTCTTATTTTTGTGAATGTCATTCATAAAACCAGACCAAATCCGCAGCGGATATGTCCCACCATACATACCAGGCATCTCCCTCGGTGTATCATATCCAATCCAGACAGCAGTCGTGTAATAGGCACTGAACCCGCAGAACCAGGCATCCTTGTTGCTGCTGGTAGTACCAGTCTTGCCCGCATAGATCTGCTTGTCTGTATTGGCAGAACGTCCCGTTCCATACCCTTCCGCAAAAGTACCCTGCAGCATATCCTTCATAATATAAGCTGTATCCGCAGAATATACCTCACTCTCACTGTCGGCCTTCTCTGGCGCCGTATACAATGTACCCTTCGTTTCATGCTCTACTTTTGTCAGGCAGGTACGGGAACTGAGCTGTCCTCCGTTTTCCAGAGTGGCATACGCCCGGCACATATCATTGATGGTAACTCCATATGTAAAACCACCAAGGGAAATCGCCGGAGCAGAGTTGTCGGCATAAGACAGGGAGGAAAATCCGAGTTTATCAAGATATCCTATAGAAGTCTCAATCCCTGTCTTCTTAAATACCTGGAATGCAACCGTATTCAAGCTCCGCGCCAGCCCTTCCCTTGCTGTGACCTTTCCATGGTAGCCGCCTCCACTGTTCTTTGGACTATAGCTCTTCTTATCACTGCTGTCCCAGTACACCTTGCTGTCATTGATAATGGTAGAGCCATTGATCACACCATTATCAATAGCAGGCGCATAATCCAGTATCGGCTTAATAGTGGAGCCCGGCTGACGCACTGCCAGAAATGCCCTGTTGTACTGGTCATTCTTCGTCCGTCCCCCCACTACAGCCACAACATACTGGGTATCATTATCAACACACATCGCTGCACCCTGCAGGGCATACTTCTTTGTCTTCTTATCCTTCTCTGTAAAGTTTGATAATGTGTCTGTCACTGACTTCTGCAGCTTTTTCTGGATCTTTGTATCAAAAGAGGTATAGATCCTATATCCGCCAGCGCGGATCTCGGCAGATTTTTCCCGGTAAGCCTCGGTGTATTTCTCTTTATATTTCTTCTGTTCTGATGCATCGTCAAATGTATATTTAAAGGCAAATCCCTCATCCTTCATCATCTGCTGCGCCGCACAGTCCACGGCATAACTCACCAGATAGTTTTCCGAACTGGATTCTTCATCCATGCCTACCACTTTTACCTTCTCTTTGATGGCAGCATCGTACTCTTTTTTTGTGATATATCCTGCCTCCAGCATATTGTCAAGCACCTGTTTTTCCTTCTGTACCGCCAGATCCTTGCTGGCAATGGGGTTATAATTGTTAGGACTGTTGGAAATACCGCATAACATAGCTGCCTGTGCCAGTGACACATCCTTCGCCGAACAGCCAAAATAGAACTGTGACGCCGTCTCTACCCCATAACACTGGTTGCCATAATAATTACTGTTGCAGTAAAACTCCATAATCTCAGCTTTATTAAATTTCTTCTCAATGGCCGGTGCCAGCAGCATCTCTGTGAGCTTACGGTTGTAGGTCTGCTTCTGTGTCAGCAGATTGTTCTTGATGAGCTGCTGGGTAATCGTACTGCCCCCCTGGGTGATCTCTCCCTTATTTGCCACCAGGGCAATACCTGCACGCGTCAGTGACTGCAGGTCAATCCCGGCATGTTCCTTAAAACGCTTATCCTCTGTCGCGATATAACCGTTCTGGATATACATGGAAATATCTTTTACCTTTACATACTGATATGTACCACTGTTGATCTCTCCGATCTGCTTTCCATTTTTGTCATATACCTTCGTATTGGATAAAATATGAAAATTGCTGGCATCCAGATTCGTCAGCTTCTCATATGCCTCATCACATGCCTGCTCATACATTGGCAGGACACGGGCATAGATGATTCCCCCGGCAAGTACCAGTACAAGGAGAACGATCAGGCATACATTCATAATGACCTTGGAAAAATTCATGACAAATGTAATAATCTTATAGATCAGCCAGAACGGAAAGACAACTACCCTTACAATCCACTCTGCCCAGCGGTGATCCTGGATAAATTCCTTTATCTTATTCATCCTTATTTCCTCCTGTTCCCTGACTTCTTTTCATCCTTCTCTGCAAGCGGCGCTTTTTCCGATTCCTGAACCCCTGCCGGATCCGCCGGACCAAAAGTGATACAAACACACCACCAAATAATAATAGAATCCAGTTAACGACATTTCTGAAAAAATTTTCTTTCAGCAGACTATGTCCGGGCGCCGCTTTGTTTACATATATTTCCAGTTCACTTCCTTCTTCTTTTGTAAGTCCGAACAACGGTGCCAGGACATAATACTTCTTGTCCTCATAGGTTGTCCCCTGATAATCGTACTGTATCCTCACCATCGGTATCAGCATAGTCAGCGGATCTGACGTATTCTGTACCAGAGTAGCTGTCACACATTCATAACTGCTTCGATTAAATAAATGACAGAACGATTGAAAATTCACCAGAAAGAGCACTACCACAAGAAACAAGGTCATAACAACCGGTGTCATGATCTTGCTGATCGTCACCCTCTGTTCCTTTTTCGCTTTCATCACTATGTCACCCCTTTGTATCTTATTATAATACCATGACATAGCAGAGAGCGTCAAGTTTTGTGTGGTATGCGGCCTTGGCTAGGATTTGAAAAGTAATCCCTGCAGTCCCCACGGTCTGTCACAATCCGATACCCCACGGACTCCACTCTGCGGCTCAGGCAGTCCCTGCACTGCGCCGACTCCTCTCCTGTACATATTTTGTTATCATATAGTTCATATTTCTTCCGTACACCGACCGGAGACAGGTTTGGCATCAGTACATTGGCGCCGGCCAGCAGGCCACGCTCCCTGCCATCCGGTGCAATAGTACCAAGGGCTGTTGTGGCCGGAAGCAGGACTCCCGGAAACATCAGGCGCAAGATCCCCAGCAATATCAGTGTCTGTTCATAAGAACCATCCGTCTCTCCGGCAAATGGGGTATCTTTATGGGCAAGGAAAGGCCCGATCCCAATCATATGCGGTCTCAATTCCTGTAAAAAACGAAGGTCTGATATAAGGTTGTCCACTGTCTGTCCAGGGGAACCCACCATAAATCCTGCCCCTGTCTGATAACCAATATCCCTCAGAATATACAGGCATTCCTTACGGCTCTGCAGGCTCATCTGCGCTGGATGCAGTAACTGGTAATGACTCTCATCTGCTGTCTCATGGCGGAGCAGATACCGATCTGCCCCAGCTTCATACCAGCACATATACTCCTCCCTTGTGCGCTCTCCCACAGAGAGCGTAACCGCACAATCCGGAAAATCCTTTTTTATCATTCGGATCACATCAGCAAGACGGTCCTTTGTATACCAGGCATCCTCTCCTCCCTGTAGGACAAAAGTGCGAAAACCCAGGCCATATCCCTCTCTGGCACAGCCTAGGATCTCTTCTGGTGACAGGCGGTATCGGTCCACTTTTGTATTACTTTTCCGTATCCCACAATAAAAACAGTCATTCCGGCAAATATTGGTAAATTCGATCAGTCCCCGCACAAATACTGCCTTTCCATATTCCCTCTCCCGGATATCCCTAGCTCTTGCAAACAGAAATTCCCTGTCCTCCTGAGTCAGGTCATGAAGAAGTTGATGAAAACCGGTATCCGTCAGATCCCTCTCTTTCTCCAGTTCTATGATCAATTCCCTGTTTGTCATGTTCTCCTCCATTCGTGCAGACTCTCTGTCCATGCAGTTTCCTGGCACGGTCAAATTTCAATATCTGTTTCCTCCTGACATTATCCCCCACCGTATTCCGATATTCCGCATTCACATACTTTAGGATCTCTGGCAATATTTCATCCACTCCCGGCACATCAGAATACACAGCTACCACCACATAATTCATGGGACCAGTCTGGTACAACTGCAGATCTGCGAAAAATTCTTCATAGTGGCTCTTCAAATATGCATCGATGGTCTTTACAAGCTGGCAATAACGGTCCTGCCAGCCCGGATTAACATACGACATACTGACATCATACAGATAACTACCCGCTCTTTTCATAATATAGATACCCCGGCAAAATCGCTTTCACAATAGTATATGCGACTGCCGGGATCCATGCTACTGTTTCTTTAGGAGCTGTAAAAAATACCATTACAATATTACGCCGAATATGTCTTTTTCTTTACAGATCCTTACTCTACCAGTTTTTCAAATATATCTTTCACTTTCTTAAAGGATTCCATAAGTTTAGGTGAAAATGTACCACATTCACCATTTAATATCATTTGAAATGCCTTATCCTTTGGAAATGCTGCCTTGTACACCCGCTCGCACACAAGGGCATCATAGACATCTGCCACAGATACGATCTGCGCTGAGATCGGAATATCTTCACCTTTCAGCCCATCCGGATAACCTCTGCCATCATACCGCTCATGATGATGCCGGCAGATCTCATAGGATGTCTTCTGGTAATCATCATCCCATATACCCTCGATCTGGGCCAGCAGGTCACTCCCCTGTGTCGTATGTGTCTTCATCAGCGCAAATTCCTCATCCGTAAGCCTGCCCGGTTTCAGCAGCACCTTATCCGGTATCGCGATCTTTCCCACATCATGTAGGGCACTCGCTGCTGCGATCATCTCCACCGTTTCCCCATCCAACCCATATTCCGGATAATCCTCCATAATCTGATAGGCAAGGACTTTGGTAAAGTTCTTTACCCTCTTAACATGCTCACCGCTTTCCAGATTACGGCATTCCACCACTGTACCCAGTACCTCTATGATCCTCTCATTTGTCTCCTGCAGCCGTTCAGCCTGCATCGCCAGTGTCTGGTTCTGTTTGCGCAATTTCTCTGTCTGTGCCTGGACTTTCTGCTCCAGATGATTCTTATAAGCAAAGAGGTCAACCGAGTTTCTCACCCTGTTCTTCACAAGAGACGGTTCAAATGGTTTATGGATAAAATCAGCAACTCCCAATTCAAAGCACTTATTCTCCACATCTACCGCTCTCTCTGCACTAATGATCAGTATCGGAATACTTTTTATCCAATCGTTCTCACGCATTGCGTCGATCACACCAAAGCCATCCAGCTTTGGCATCTGCAGATCCAGAAGGACAGCACTGATCTCATCTGCCATTTCCTTCATGACCGCCAACGCCCGCTCACCATCTTCTGCCATCTCCACCTCATATTCTGTCTCCAATATGGCACACAACAGCTCACGGTTCATTTCCGCATCGTCCACAACTAATACTTTGTTTCCCATAGTATCCCTCCGTGTTCTCCTTTCGATCATATAAAGTTTCTTTCCCTGCTATCATACTACAAAACCCATCTATAAGCAATACGGTATAGATGGGTTTTTCGGTTGGATTACTCTTATAATTCCTTCAGCATCCACTGCAGCAGCATAATATGATATTCTTCATCCTTAATGATCCTTGCAAGGACAGCATTAACATATTCATCCTGAATCCGATCCATATGCATCTGGTATTGATGGGCTGCCGCCTTCTCCGCCTCAATATCTGCCATCAGCATCTTACTGACACTCTCAGGGATCGTAAGATACTCAGGTGTCCACATACGGTTTCCTCCATTCTGGTATCGTGCCGTAAAGTCAATGCGCCCACCCAAAAGGCAGATCAGTTCCCCCAGCTTCTGCAGATGCATCATCTCTGCCATGGCAATCCCAAGGATCGTCCTGGCGATGGGACATCTCTCATATGACAATCGGTTTTCATTGTTGATGTACTGTGTTATCGCACTCAGCTCAGACACCGAGCCACAATAATCAATGCTAAGCAGACTGGCATATGCCTGATTTCTCGCCTTTACCTGAAGTGGCGGATAAGGAAGGCCTGCCATGATAGGCGTCACATTCATAAAATTGCAGGATGCTGTGATGGTATTTGTTTTCTCACTCATGATACTCTCCATTCTATTCATAGTTTTTTATTATTGTTACCTATGATAGTATATTGGAGAAATGGAGATGTATGACTGGTATAGTCAAACACATTTAGGAATAGCATATATGAGGCAAAAATTATAAATCCCCTCTGATATCTCTATCATATTCCTGAATTTTACCAATAATCTCTGATAAATGATCCTCCTCTTTCTTGTTAAACAAATACTTTGTAATCATCTGTGGAACTACCATGAAAGTTCCTATCAATGCTGCTAAGGATGTTATTAAACCTGGTAATGTTTCATAAACTTCTACTATACCAAAAGCCAAGCAAAACAATGTTCCACACATAAATAGAATGGCCGTTGCAGGAACCCAGAACAACAAATATTTTGCAATTAGAAATAACTCCTTTTTGTTCTTTCTTTTTTCCTGTGTATTCAGTTTAAAGTCCAGTACATATGCTTTCAACAATTCTGTGTATTGTTCATTATGTTCAGATAAACTTGATGTATCACTTTTATGTAATAATAAAAATGCATCATCTGATTCTATCTGTTGTGGATGCTCTATTAAGTTTTGACTAATTATATCCCTGTCACTGTTCATAACCCTCTATTCCTAATTCTTTAAATCTTTTTAATACAGCCGTAGGTGATACAAGAAAGTATCGGCTCAATGTACTCACAATATCTGCCTTGCTTTGATTATTCTTATATTGTTCAAATTTTTTTTGAAATTCTCTTTCAGGCATTAGAAGATTCGCAGCGAAACAATTAGCACGCATTTCCTCTTCATTTTCTGACTCGCTTTCTGGAAAATAAGTATTATAATAACACAAATTTTCATCTCCATTAAAATCAAAAAGATAATGTGCCAATTCATGTGCCAAAGCAAATCTCTTATGACCAATATTACCTTTTGTATCAACGAATATAATTTTATTTGAGCCGTAATATTCTTCAAATGTCGGATCAACTGCTATATAAGCAGATAAACCATCAGGTTCTAAGTTACTCTGAAAAATCTTAAATCCAAGATTATTCAATATCTCTACAATCGGAACTCCAGAAGTCAAATCATTAACCTCAAAATTCTTCAGCACACTTTCAGCCACTTTAGGCACTTCCTTAATATTGTTTTCCTTTTTTTGAATATCTAATACAAAATTATTACTCATTTTGTCACCTTTTATATATTTATTACAACCAGTATTAGTAAATTGAATTAATTTCCTCATAAATCTTCCCCTTTCTTCTAATAATTATTATATTAATAGAGAAAAGAAGATTTTGTCAAAATCACAATGGATTTTTTGTCTTTTTAAATACTTCTTCATACATTTTACTATTTAACACTCTAGGAGCCAAATTTTTCCAGGGATATCCACGCATAATCTGAGGCATTAATAATATAGAAAAAACATTTGCCTCATATTCTTTTCTTATCTCCTCTGGAAAAAACTTATTCAATTCATCATTGTTCATTGCTGCCATCTGCCCATCATGCAAAAAATAATGCCCCAATTCATGTGCACATAAAATCCTTGCCCCATAACTTTCATTACCGAATTTATCTGAAATATAAATTGTGTCTGATTTCAAATAAGAAGGCATAGCATCCATTTCAATTCTCACAAACATAAGTCTCAAACCATAAAATTTCGCAACTTCAAAAGGAGTCGGCATATACGACACACCTTTAATAAATTCAAGCTCTTGATATAACTTGCCATAATAATCAGCTACTGGGGTTATTATTTCATCTAGTTTTTCAATAATTTCACCTATACACTTCTCAGTATCCTCCCATAATAATCTTTGTTTTCCTCTTGTTAACTCGCTTTTTCTCATTTTT